>CAIXSY010000236.1 GCA_903922175.1 uncultured delta proteobacterium
ATGCCGAGCTGTGTGTGTACTTCTACCAGGAGTTGCAGAAGAAGGTAACCGAGGCAATGAAAAGGTTGCTTGGTGTTAGGAGGCTTAACCTCTGGGAGGGTGATCCGATCCTGGCCGAAGTTCTAGATGCTGATAAGGTAATTAGCCGAATCACCTACTTTTATGCCAATCCAGCGGAAGCAGATCTGGTAGACTCGATAGACGAATACCCGGGGCTAACCTCATAGGTTTAAAATACCCAATCCATCTCCTTTCCAACTCCTCGACCTATGGCCAGTGACAGTCCCACGCATGGGAGCTACCCTGTACCAGAGTCGCTTTTCTGGGGTTATGGAATGATCAGAGATTAAGTTGCCTATCCGGCTGGAATAGGTAGAATTGAGGTATGGTTCAGACCCAGGCAGTTCCAAGCAGCAGATCTGTAGAAGTCATAGGCGTGGAGCTGCTGCGGAGGATGGTGACTAACGGCATTCCCTGCAAGGCAGTTTTTAATCAGACTGGGGCTGACTTTATCCCACAGAGCAAACATATACAGCACGATTCCGTTTGCCATCAGCATCGTTGTTATACCGATCGAGAAGGGGGGGGGTGTAATGCTATGGCGGCGACGGTTGGTAGGAATGAAAATGGCAAGGTCGAATTTCGGATCCGCGCGCATGGCAACGATTTTAATGCTGCGATGGCCACGAGGTGTGTAGAAGCTCTTCTGCAGAGCCAGGAATTAGCAACATTGATGGAAGGGATGAAGTTTTACTTCCAAGCCGAGGAGCTGGTAATTCGTAGGGTAGTTGCTCAATAAGTGTGGGTAAAACTCGCTAAATGTTTCTCACGGAGTTACACAGCGCAGCCTAGCGGCCGCAACCAAAATAGATAGTCCCTAAGGCTGCGCTGTGGGGCTCTATGCCAGGCCTTGAATGTTATTACGTCGCTGGCTGATTCTCTTTGCGCAGCAGTCGATCGAGATAGTTCATTAGCTTTAACCAGTTCCTGGCTGGTAGAACAGGAGATAGTAAAATGTTCAAGACAACACCGCGAAAGTTTTTTGTTGGGACAAGCCTTCTGCTTACTGCCGGGCTGATGTTTCTTGGCGCCAGCTACTTTGGTGCACGCTTAGCCTGGGCGTATGTGATCGCGATTAATGGCGCGGCTTTTACGCTCTGTGGCTATGACAAAAACGCTGCGCGTGCGGCGGCGCTACGCGTGCCGGAGAAGGTGCTTTTGGGGGTGTCGTTGATCGGAGGGTCGGCGGGACTATTGATCGGGATGAAACTCTTTCGCCACAAGACCAGGAAGGCCAGCTTCCAGTTCCTCCTCGCGTTGGTGCTGGTGGCACAGCTCCTGATCGTGCGCTTTGTCTAGCGCCGCGACCGGAAAAATTTTTCACTTAAAACTAATGTTTTCTCTTGAACTTAGCCTTGAACTCCCGCTCGGTCTTGGCCAATTTCCCTTAGATTTAGGCTTAAACGTCAAAGTCGAGGTCGAAGAGAGCTAGGCCATGGCCAAGCGGGAGTTCAAGGCTAAGTGAAAAAGCTTTCCGGTCGAGGTACTAGCTTGCTCTTCAGTGGCAGAGCACGGATAATCACATCATGGAAATTTCACCATCGAGGCTGCTTTAGGTATGATTCTGTCCGAAAGTGTTACGGCGCTTATTCTTGGTCTAGTCGAGGGCATTACAGAGTTCCTGCCGGTGTCGAGCACGGGGCATCTGATCTTGGCCGGGCACGCGTTAGGTTTTACCGGTGAACGCGCAGACACCTTTGAGATCTTCATCCAAGCTGGGGCGATTTTGGCCGTTGTCGTGCTCTATCTCCCGCGCTTTACTGCGCTGCTCGATCTTTCTGGTGGAACGAAGTCACTCGACGGATTTCGGGGATGGTCGGGGATGGTTAAGATCGGCGCCGGTTGCGCCCCGGCTTTTGTTTTTGGCGCGCTGCTGCATAAGGCGATTAAGCAGCATCTCTTCTCGCCGTTTACCGTGGCCATCGGGTTTGTCGTGGGTGGTCTATTGATCATAGTCGTCGAGCGTCTCTATCGCCAGCCTGTGGTCGATACCGTAGAAAAGCTTTCGCTGAGGCAGTGCCTAGGGATCGGATTTTTTCAATGTCTCGGACTATGGCCGGGTATGTCTCGTTCGGGGAGCACTATGATTGGCGGCATGCTGCTTGGGTGCAGTCGACAGGTGGCAGCGGAGTTTTCGTTTCTACTGGCGGTCCCCGTGCTGCTTGCTGCGGTAAGCTTGGATATGTACAAGAGCGCGGCACTTTTACAGAGTGCTGATTTTATACCTTTTGCGGTGGGCTTTGTGGTTTCGTTTATAACGGCTCTTGTGGCCGTGAAGGCACTGATCGGTTTTCTAGGTAAGCACTCGCTCCTATCTTTCGCCGTCTATCGTATCCTTTTCGGGGCTGTTTTGCTCTGGGTTTGGTTCGGTGGCGGGCTGGTCTAGGTCCCCAGCAACCGATCGAGCACGATCGCACAGGCGGCGCGCACCGAAAGGTGGTTGTAGGCTCCCGGGCCGTTAATCGGCTTAAGGAAATAATCGGCGCGTTTGAGGAGCGCTTCGGACATACCCCAGCCGGTACCAAACATGATTAGGTAGGGTTGCTCGTCGTTGTTGATCATCTGTCGCATCGTTTCAAAAGAAACACGATCGCCCCCGTCCTTGGCCGAGGTGGCGATCAATTTGGGCAGCTTTCCTGTGCGCAGGTCGACCTTGGCGATGGCTTCGTCGAGATCGGAGACGATCTCGGTATATTCAAGCGCTTCTTTGCGGTTGGAGTTGTAGCGTGTGCCGAATTCTCCCTCCCAGTGCGTCTTGAGGGTTCGGGCAAGTTTGCGTAGGGTCGGGGAGGGGTGCGCAATAAAGGCGTTGGTTAACCCATAGGTGCGAGAGCTGCGGGCGATGTCGTGGACATCGATCATGGTTAGCGACGAGGTAATCAGCTTTCCGGTTTTGTCGACCATCTGGTCGTGGAGGAGGACCACGCTAAGATCAAACTTTTTTTCCATCGCACTCCTTGCCGGCGCAGCATAGGTCAGGGCGGCGCTCCTTCGTTCGCAGGAGCGCTTGTTCACGACGCCAAGCCGCAATCTTTTGATGATTGCCTGAGAGTAGCACCTCGGGAATCTTCATTCCGCGAAACTCTGGTGGTCGGGTGTACTGCGGAGCCTCAAGAAGAGGGCCGTACTCGCTGGGGTTGAATGACTCATGCGTTAGCGAGTCGCTATTGCCAATAACGGTGTCGATTAGACGGACGCTAGCCTCAATCAGCACCATCGCCGGCAGCTCTCCGCCCATGAGAACATAGTCTCCAATCGATATCTCTTCATCGATGCATAGATCTATGACGCGCTGGTCGACCCCTTCATAGCGGCCGCAGACGAGGATGATCTCGGGGCGTTGGCTAAGTTCGAGGGCCTTCGACTGTGAGAATCGCTTCCCCGACGGTGAGAGTAATACACGGTGGGCGTTGGTGAGGCGACTTTTGGCATCATCAATGGCGCTCGCGAGTGGCTCTGGTTTCATGACCATGCCGGCTCCGCCACCGTACGGTGAGTCGTCGACGTTGTGATGGGGCAGGGCGGCAAACTGGCGAATGTCGTTCACCCGAAGCGAAATAATACCGCGTTCAACGGCTTTGCCGATTAGGCTTGATGCCGAGAAATCCCGAAACAGCTCAGGAAATATGGTGAGCACTTCGATCTTCACGGCGAAGTATGAAATGAAAACGGCGATATGGCACCACCAAACAGCATGGCCGCCAGTCATCGCCTTCTGGAGAAGTAATTAAAGAACTACTTCTTCGCTTTTGCCCTGACTTTCCGCGAACGGCGAGCAGCCTGAAGTTTCTCAAGCTGAATCTTCTCACGGCCCTCAATCAGACCGGGGATCTTCTTGCGAATGATGTCGCGCACGACGCTAGAGGCAACTGCACCCTTGGCGAGCCAGTGCTTAACGCGCTCTTCCTTCAGGGTTACCTGCGGTGGGTTTCTGGGGGCGTAGGTGCCGACAATTTCAAGAAATCTGCCATCGCGGGGCTTTACTTTATCCGCCGCAACGATTCGATATTGGGGACGCCCCGGCAATCCAGCCCTGGCAAGTCGTAGAGTAACAGCCACAGTAATAACTCCGTATAAAAATCACAAAAGTTTCAAGGGGTAAGGGTATATCGTACTTTACAGCGTATTACAACTACGCAGCAGCTCAAAAAGCTCGGAAAGAGGATTAATCAGCAATTGCTCAATAAGTGTGGGCACATGGGAGCGCGGACGTTCTCGTCCGCAAAATATTCGCAGTCCTTTTGGCCTGTTAGTGCGGACGAGGACGTCCGCGCTCCCGGGAAAATCAAAAATCGCCCACACTTAATGAGCAGATACCCAACCTCTGTCTAACCTGTTGAAAAAACTGTTGTTTGTGTGGTATGGTGCCTCGTCATGATATTTCAGAGAAGCAATCTCCTCTGAAGTGCAGAGTATTTAGGTGTAAGCATTTACTAAGTGCTCTTTCTCAAGGAAGCATATGAACAAGGTAATTCCAGTCCTCCTGGCTTTGGTAACGATGATGATGGTACTTCCGGGGAATGCTTCCGCAGGTACTGATGATCAGGTAATTTGTGCGGCGATTCATCCGTGTAATCTCGATGGATCGGTTATCGCAGGTTACGATTCCAACACGGCCTGTGGTCTACGCTATGCCAGGGAATGCCTGAGCGAGAAAAGCAACGCCGTCATTAGTGAGTGTGCAAATTCCCAACAGGCACTCGAAGAGAGTGTGCGTAAGCTCACGACAAAAAATAAGAAGCTTGCCCGAGATTTACGCCGTGAACGATTGAAGAGGTAGGGCTCGTCTTTTGCCATTTATGGGCAGGCGGTAATTACTCGCTCCATTCGCAAGGTACGCAAATAACCCCAGCAAAATGACCCTTCGGAGAACCGATGACGTTGACGTCTAAGGTCAAACGCCGGGCTCCGGCGAGCACCGTCGAGTCGACGTTCAACGTCGGCGCCTGACGTCCGGCTGCGTTAGCCGATTGGGGGCGAGCAGTTACGACAGGCACTAATTGACCCGCACTAATGGCCCCGATCCTGGCTTAAGACGGTTTACGATCTCATGAAAATGTTTCTGTTCGGCTAGTGCTTGCAGATCCTTGTCACTCGTGAACGGATCCGTGTCATTGGAAAATACGAGGTGGGTAAGTCTCTCTCCCCATTTTTCAAGAAACACCGAGGCGAATTTAAGCTCGCGCTCAGCTTGAGCAGCCTTATCCTCTCCGCCAAGGCTAAATGACTTCGCCCCAAAGTGCAGCAGGTAGGACTGCATAGCATACTTAATTTCGTATCCAGCAAGATAGGCGCGCAGGCAGTAGTCATAGTCCTCGCCGCCGCCCTGGCCGAAGGCAGGATCGAGGCAGCCGAGACGATTTTGAATAACCCAGGGGATTTTGACGCAAAAAAATGGAAGGACCAGAACTCCCAAATAGCCGTTAAATTTGAAGCGGTGCGCTTGCACCAGTTTGTCAAAAGCCGCTTCGTGTCCCACATACTGCGCTAGATCCATACTTATCTGAGTAGAGAAAAAGTCGGTGTCGTAGCGCACTTCGCGGTTGGAGAGAGGGGCGATAATAAATGGTTCCTGGCAAAGCAGTGGCACGATCCAGTCACGCGAGAAGATCATGTCATTATTCAGAATGAAGAGATCCGCCTTGGCGGCGCTAGACAGGCGCAGGACCTGATTTACATTTTCCGCAAACCCGAGTGGCGCACTGTTGCTTTGTAACTCGACCTGCTTTGCCTGTGTCAGGCGGTAGTTTTCAAAAGAATGATCGTTGTCGATTAAGATGAAGCGATCTTCCGGATCGAGCCTTGTGGTCGCAAAAAATGAACGCAGCGCGTGATCGGTGTATGCATCCGAGCGTTTTGTTGTGATCATTACGAAGTACTTCATAGTAGCGGATTCCGAAATGCGTTTAGCCGAACTTTGCCTCCGACAGTACTCTTCTGCTTTGTCCTTACTCGTTGAATACGGGCTTCACGTGAGCGAGCACGGGAGAACACTCGTCGGTTTGAGGCAAAGCCCTGATCGTACTATCATTGCCTTGGTTTTAGGTAACTACTCAATAACCCCGGGCAAAGAATATTGTGAGCGTAGTCGTGGTCGATGTAACTAGCCGAGTTAGCACTCTATCAGTACACTATTCGACCGCGACCACGCTCGCGAATTATTAAGTCGCCCGGACTTAATGAGAGCAATTACGGTTTTAACTAGTAATTCTCCAAAATTCTTGCCTATCTTAGAAAGAAATTGCTAAAACAACAATCGTTACGGGTGCTTATTCCGGTTATAAACACGTTTTTTGTACTCTCGTTTTCTTTCTTAAGAATAAAGTCTTGCGTATACTAGTCTACGGATGCTGCCGATAGGTAGGATCTAGGGTCACCTAAGATAAGTATAAGATAAGTAAGTGAAATCTTAGGTAAAGATGTTTACGGTCGGTAGGCCGACCAGATTATTTTTTTTTATTCTCTAGATGAAAACTCTCGTTATAAAAGTTCCACAAGAAAACACCAAAACGGCGGCTGCCTTTCACGAGGTTTTAGATCAGCTTCATGAGACGCTCGCCCACGAGATCATCGCCTTTGAGCTGTACGCCACGGGACAGAATACCGCATTTTGCTACACCGCTCGGGAAGCCGCGGCTGAAGTTGTCGCCGGGCAGGTCTACGCCATTGCTGCTGATGCTGATATCGTTGAAATCCCCGATTATACTTTGGCCGTGAACAAGGATGCCCAAGTGGTTACCGCGGAGCTCTCCCTAGAGCGTAGCGATCTCTATCCGATCAACGACTACAAAGTCATGGAAGGCGACTCGCTCTCGGGGTTGCTGAGCGTGCTTTCGAAGTGTGCTCCCGGAGAGGGGGTGTTTGTTCAGGTGGTGATCGCCCCGAAGGGTGACACCTCGTTTCATCAAGCATCACTCTGGTTTCGAAAGAAGATTAATCGACTCGTCCACTATTTCCGGGTGAAGTACTGGTTTAAAAAAACTGTCGATGTCGATATCTTCGCCAAAATTGCCGAGAAGACCTCGGAGCGCATGTTCTATGCCAATATTCGTGTGGCCTGCCAGTCGTTGAATCCGGCAATCAATCCTCAGATTCGCCTAGACGCCATATGCGGGGCGATGGCGAACTATAATACACTTGACCTGAATGGCATCCACGTCGGCCGTTCGCATACGGGGACGAGAGCGTTGCGTGATTTTCAAGAGCGCCAGCTCAGAAACCCATTCTTAATGTCATCGCGTGAGCTGGCTACTATTTATCACCTTCCTGACGAAAAGGAGGTGCCCAACCTCGTTCGCGTGCTCTCCAAACGTCAAGCGCCGCCGACTAAATTGCCAACGGATCTGGACGATCCGGGTGTTTCATTCTTTGGTGAGACTAATTTCCGAAATCAGCGTACGCCGTTTGGTATCAAGCGCTCCGACCGACGGCGCCATCTGTATGTCGTTGGTAAGTCCGGCTCGGGTAAATCCAAGTTGCTCGAATTGCTGATTCGTGAGGATCTTGAATCGGGCAAGGGCATGGGCATCCTCGACCCGCACGGTGATCTGGTCGACAATGTTCTTAAGCTTGTTCCTAAGCATCGTATCAAAGATGTTGTCTTGTTTGACCCCTCAGACCTCGATTTTCCACCGGCATTTAATCCGCTTGAACAGGTTCCGGAAGCGCTTAAGATGCGCGTTACGATCGGGTTTATAGAGATATTCAAAAAGCTCTTTGGTAACAACTGGTCACCGCGACTTGAGCACGTGCTGCGCTATACGACGTTGGCCTTGCTCGATTCTCCGGGTACGACCGTGCTCTCAATCTTGAAGATGCTGACCGATAAGAATTATCGTCAAAAGATAGTGCGTAATATTCAGGACAACGTCGTCAAGAACTTCTGGGTCAACGAGTTCGCCGGCTGGTCCGAGAAATTCGACAACGAGGCGATTACGCCGTTGCTCAACAAGGTGGGACAGTTCGTGGCCACCAATATGATCCGCAATATCGTTGGGCAGCCCGAAAACCTGCTCAACTTTCGTAAGATCATGGACGAGAAGAAGATTCTCCTGATGAAGGTCTCGAAGGGTATTTTGGGCGAAGAGAACGCCTCCCTCCTCGGTGCAATGGCGGTAACGAAGATCTATCAGGCGGCGATGTCACGCGCCGACATCCCCGAAGAGCAGCGCGTTGATTTTTACTTCTATGTCGACGAATTTCACAATTTTGCCACCGACTCATTTGACGAAATCCTAAGTGAGGCACGTAAGTACCGCCTTAATCTGACACTGGCGAATCAGTTCCTCGGGCAGCTTGGCGAAAAGATCCGCAAGACCGTCTTCGGCAACGTGGGCTCACTCTTGGCCTTCCGCGTTGGTGGCGAAGATGCCTCAATTCTAGAGGGTGAATTTTCGCCGCGTTTTGCTGCTCGTGACATCGTCAATCTTGGGGTGCGCGACTTCATTGTGAAGATGTCGATTGACGGTGAATTGGAAGATGCCTTTTCAGCGCGTACTTTGAACGTTGATTTGCCCAAGGATAATTTTGCCGAGGAGGTGCGGGAGTTCTCGCGTAAGACCTATGCCCGCCCGCGTAGCGAGGTAACCGCAATTTTACAGAAGTGGGAAGAGGGCGCCGGCGAGGTGCCGCAGAAGGGCGTCAAGCCCGCGGCTCAGGGGATGGGGGTAAGTGCTCCCAAGCCTCAGATTGGGTCCGTCGTGCCGTCAGCTGCGGGGGCCGCTAGCCCCACCAATGGATCTTCTCAACCTCAAGCGGCCCAACCGCCACCGCCACCGCCTCCACCACCACCACCGGCGCCAGCCTCACCGTTTGATGATGAGGTTGAGTTTGAGGAGCCTATCATTTAGATTCCGTCCTGGCGGACGGAATCTACCCTCTTTTCTTGCTCGCTTGTGGCCCGGTGGCCTGTCGAGTATAGATTATATATGCAAATTGAGGAGCTGCTGCTTAGTGCCCATGCGCGTGGTGCAAGCGATATTCACGTGGAACCGGGGTTGCCCGTTGTGCTGCGCATTAACTCTGTGCTGCACCCACTGGAGGTAGTGCCAGAACCAGGTGAACTCCGAGATAACATTCGTGCTCTCCTCGGTGAGGTACACTGGGGGGAATTTCTGGAGCGGCAATCTTGCGATTTGGCGTTGAAAATAGGCGGGGTGCGTTGCCGAATAAACGTGCTTCGCAGTATGCGCGGAATTGGAATTGCAATTCGTCTCCTCTACAACACAAATCTTACTCTCGATAAGCTTAACCTGCATCCGTTGTTGCATGAGTTGCCGCGCTTAAAGCATGGAATGGTCGTTATCAGCGGACCCACTGGCTGCGGAAAGTCATCGACTCTTGCTGCATTGATAAATGAGATAAATCTCTCGGCGGTGAGACATGTCATTACCCTAGAAAGCCCGATTGAGTACATCATTCAGCCACAATCTTCCATCATTAGGCAGCGCGAGGTGGGGCGAGATACTCCATCCTTTGGCCAAGGACTTCTTGACGCCCTGCGTGAGGACCCGGATGTACTTATGGTTGGTGAAATGCGTGAACCAGAAACCCTGCGTCTTACACTCAATGCAGCACAGACGGGTAGAGTAGTGTATGCGACGGTGCATTCGGGGAGCTGTATCGAAGCCCTCGAAAGAATCATTGGCGCATTTCCAGCTGCTGAACAGAACTCAGTTGCTGCACAGCTCGCCGACTGCATGGAGGCAATCATCTGTCAGAGGTTGCAGTTCTCCACAACCCATTCGTTACTTTTGCCGATCTGCGAAATCCTTCGCTCCACATCTGCGGTACGCGCATGCATTCGAAGCCGCGATTTTTTTAAGATCGCATCATGTATCGAAACCGGCGCAGAGACCGGCATGTGGACCACGGCCCGATACAAAGCTTGGACTGAAACTAAGACCAATTGGTTCCGCGGAGCTAGTGTTACGGGGGTGGTCGAAGATGATTTACCTATGGCGCCATCTCCTGTGGAACGAAAACAAATTTTACCGTCTCCGAAGTCTAGTAAGGTGGAAGCCTCCAAAGGAGGTGTGATTGAAATCGAACCCTTTGAGGGCAGCCTTACAGGTATTTTGAAGAAGTAATAACACATTGACGACGAGAGTGTGAACAATGCCGCAGTGCCGTTATGCCCAATGTCTCAAACTGAGAAATCCACAGAAGCTTTTTGCGCGCTGCTGCAGCGGCTGCGGGGTCGCGCTACAAAGTCCCTATGCCCCTGAGCGGCCCGAGCGGATTTTCTGCGAGGGGTGCTACGTGAAGAGTCCGGTTGTCTGAATATTGGGGATGTTTGTGTGCGAGTAGGTGCGGCGACGATTCTCGTAGCTGCAATCAAACTAAAATTCGAGGCTCGGAACCGGGAGACAGTATTCTTCAATTAGCCACACGAGGACAATCAGGGCAAACGAGCCCCACGTGAGCAGTAATGGACTCCGCGCTTGCTTCCAATAGAAATGCGCGAAACTTAAATCGCCCAACAGCGGAAGGAAAAATATAATGAGGCCCCACCACCAACGTATGCGTGCCGCAACGCGCGTCAGCCAGATCTGGCGCGCAGTAAGAAACAGCATCGTTGCCGAAAGCCCGACCACTGAGGCAAGAGGTCGCCAGATATACTGCGACGCGGTGACCTCCGGGGTATGCTCCGAAACGATTAAAGCCGCTTCGGCACAAAGCAAACTTCCGAGGCCGGACACTAAATTAGCCGCACAGCTGTACCCAAGCGTCCGCCCAAGCGAAGGGGCAGCTTCTGTGCGCCTCGCAAGCACTTTCCACCTCAGAAATACATAAAGAGCGAACGCCTCGATCACGATGACTGCCGCTTCACCCATGGCGATGGAAGAGAAGGGCATTGTCGAACTTGCAAAGTTGGCGAAGTCCTCCAGACTCAAAAGCCAGCTGTGTTGTGACGTAAAGAAAAGGACTTGGAGCAATGCGCTAAAAGTAAAAGCGCTCAATGCGGTCCACATCAAGATGAAGCGCAGCAAGTGGGGATCAGAAGCCCACACGAGGTAGGTCATAACCGCGCTTTCCGCAACCAGAAAAACGGGTAGGAGGAGATAGGGATAAGGGCTAATGACTATGTATATTGGATCAGCATAAGCCACGACGGGCATAAGCAAAAACAATAACAGTATAGTACGCCCAAGCAGGTCTGCGTTGTGTTTCATGGTTTGCTCACTGTATACAGCTTTATTAGGCGATGATCCCAATTGCCATCGCATACCTCCAAGGCAACAGTGGCCCCTAAATGTGCTTACTGGCTACCATAGAGGTTACTAAATAAATTGCACGTGTCTATAACATCCTTATTCTATAGCAGAATTAATTCTATTGACAATAGAGTAAACTAGCTATACTATACTATTAGTAATAGGATGAATGTAATGCCAATCACCAAAGAGCAGCTACGGATCATTATTAAGGAGCAATTTGAAGGCTTTCGCGCCACCGACCTCGGTGTCAGACGCGAGCAGTTGGCGCAAGCTCAAAGACACTTTTCCTCTCCGCAGGTGCTTCTCATAACAGGACTGCGCCGTTGCGGTAAGTCCACTCTTGCTGCGCAGATCGCCAACCTCCTCGGAGAAAATGGGTATTACTATGCGAACTTTGAGGACGATCGCCTCGCGAATTTCCAGGTCTCTGATTTTCAGAAACTTTTAGAGGTGTTTATTGAGCTGTTCGGTGAGAAAAAAGTCTTTATCTTTGACGAAGTTCAGATCGTCGCTCAATGGGAACGATTTGTACGGCGCATGAGCGACCAGGGCAATAAGTTTTTTATCACGGGGTCAAACGCGACCCTCCTGAGCCACGAACTTGGCACGAAACTAACTGGAAGAAATACTACTATCGAGCTTTTCCCTTTCTCATTTAAGGAGTACCTAGATTTTAAGGGGTTCACTCCCCCTCAGGTTCTTGATACCGCGAGTAAGGTCAAGCTCGATCAATACTTAATGACCTATCTTCGAGAGGGGGGGATTGCGCTGGCACTGCGATATCCCGAGTTGAACATATTGAGTGAGCTGTATCGCGATGTCCTCAGTCGCGATGTTGTCATCCGCTATCGATTAGACTCGGATAAAGCAGTGCGCGATCTGGCGAGTTATCTCTTTAATAATCCAGCTACGTTACAGTCATATTCGAAGCTTAAGCAGCTCATACAGTTGAAAAATGTTACCACCATAAAGAATTATTGCCACTATTTTGAATTGGGCTGGCTTACCTTCACCATCCCGCTCTATGCTGCCTCGATTAAGAGGCAGCAATTGGCGCCCAAAAAAATATGCCTTATCGATAACGGAATTGTCACTCAGGTAGCAGTCGAGACCGGGAGTAAGTTAGGACGGATGTTCGAGAATCTCGTCTTCCTGCACTTACGGCGCAAGTTCTCCGAGATCTTCTACTATCTGTCTGCTGGCGGCGAGGTTGACCTTTGCGTCGAAAAGGAGAGGGTTTTTTACCAGGTATGTATGGACCTCAGTGACCCGCTAACCCGTCAAAGGGAGCTTAAGGCCCTCGTCGCTGCTCTGCGGGAGAACCCCAGATGGCGCGGAGTCGTGGTAACTCTTGAGCAGGATGAAAACCTAGAACTAGATGGGCAGGAAATCCGTATTATTCCAGCGTACAAGTTTTTACTGGGACTTTCCTAGTTCCCTCTATCTCTCAGCTTCATACTCTTCCAAACTACATACTCGCGGAGCCTCGTCTTCACGTAATGGTGAAAAAACCTCTTTATTCGAGACGCAGCTGATGCGTCGAGTCAGCGTGTAGCGCTTGGCTCCTGCCACTCTCATTAAAAAGTCAATCGGATGCTCGATCGATAGCCCCAGCCCTTCGGACTTTAGCCTCTTGATCACCTTCGGATTTAGATTAAAGGTCTTTCCAGATTTTTCGCAACGCAGGGTCTTGCCTTCGAGCCGGTCGTCCCATTCACCAATCTCGTCCGGGTAGCGATACACCTCATGCTCGCTAAGTTGGGGGATCTCTTCATCTTGCCAGATGTATCCGCGGCGAATCGCGGCATCTCTCGTCAACGGGTAGAACATCTGGGCAAGGGAGTGGTTGTAGGGGAATGGAGAATACTTGACCGGCAAATACTGGCCCCACTCCGGCACCGCCTCCTTATACGATGCATCGGCGATGAGGCGGCGCTGCATATTCCCTATGATAGATTGTCGTAACTTTTCGTATTCTTCTTTAGGGTAGGGGGTGTTGAGGATGCAGTATTGGGCGTTACGTAGTCCGACGCAGCCAAAACAGTTTTGGCAATTGTGCACGTTAATGCAGTATTCACACCTTGAGGAGTTATAAACGTACATCCCGAAGCTGCAATTTGAAGCATTCGTCGTGGCCGAGGTCTCATAATTAAAGCGTCCGTGATCACCGCCTCCGTAGCAACGATAGATACAATAACCTCCTCCGCTGGAATATATAGCATCGACGGCCTTTTCGGTGTCGAGGCTGGCATAGACGTTCTCACAAAGCTTACAGCGAATTAGATCGTCTCCGCTGCAGTCTTCGCAATTAATTATTTGGTTCGCCTTCCAGGTTGTCGCGCGCTTAATCTCATCGAGCTTGCCGATGCAGGACTTAAAAGCCTTGAGGCTGGTAAGATGTAACCCGCGCTTAAAAGCATTAAATTCATCCTTGGTTACTTGGCGATTATAGATGTAGTGCTGCTTGTGCTGAAGATTGTGACAGAACAGGCAGTCCTGGCAGTTATCCAGACAGGCAGAATAAAGGCAATTACTGCTGTTAAAACAGGTTTCACAGCCTATGCAGCTGTGGCAGTTTTTGAGGTTGTTGGAGAAGTAGCAATTTTCCGAGTCGCGAATATAGGCGCAGAAGTAAATATCCTTTCCGCCGAGCACGGAGAAGCTGTAGTAGACATCCCGGCAATTGTAATAGGCGCTAAACGCAAGATAGCAATCCTTGGCATGCTTAATTGAATTGCAGTAGTCGCAGTTCTCGGACTCCATGTTTTGCAGATTAAACATGGGTACCTCTTTCTGCAGCCGATGCAGCTGTTCGAAGAAGCTCTCATCCGAAATATACGGTCGATGATATTCCAGAGCACTCCACGCATCGCTGAACCACACCTCTTTGTCGTACACCCTAAAGCCCGAGGACGGCGGGATGTTGGAGAGTATGCTCTTTCCCGAATAGTCACAGTTGCGCTTGTACAAGTGCAGGTGATTTCGGTGGGCAATCTTGATTCTGGTTGATTCCGCAAAGGAGAGGCGCGGAAGCGGGCAACCGATCTCGTTAATAACTTCTTGGGCTAACGGAGTTAGTGAGAATTCAGAGCCGGAGATGGCGCAACGCATGAGAGTAATTTAAGGTACGGAAGTAAGGATGTAAAGAGAGTTATTCTTCGCTTGCTCGCGCAGCAGCGGCTAAGCAACCGTTCCTTCGCGTTAAATTTTTTCGACTGCTCTGTTCTGACATTGACTGTAGATTTTTCCCGCAATAAAAAAGTAAAAGTAGTCAACTTAAAGTACATAGTGTACGTTAGCATCTCACGCTGAAAGGATTTTACTCATGCCCGCATGCCGCATCTGCCAGCAAGACTTTGTCATTACCAACGAAGACATGGAGTTCTATGCCGACCAGGGGCCGAAGGTGCACGGTCGACGTGTTGGGGTGCCGCCGCCGACGTTGTGCATGCAGTGTCGCATTCGGCGCAAATTGGCTTTTCGCAATGAGCGCCGTCTCTACCGCCGCCGCTGTGATCAAAGCGGCAAAGAGCTGTTTTCAATCTACTCCCCAGACAAGCCCTATACGGTCTATGAGAATGGCGTGTGGTATGGAGATAGCTGGGATGCGCGTACCTTTGGCCGAGCCTACGATCCGGCGCGATCATTTTTCGAGCAGTTCTCCGATCTCTTGCGAGCTGTTCCGCGTCCGGCGCGAATAACCTTTGGGGTTAGCGAAAATAGCGATTATTGCAACCATCATTTGAGCTGCAAAGACTGCTATCTTTTCTTCTGGGGCGATAACTCCGAGCGTTCGGTGTTGTGCTATGGTTGTGGCCGCTTGCGCAACTGTCTCGATTGCAAGGCCAGTGAAAATTGTACGAGCTGCGCGCATACGCTTGATTGCATGCACTGTAACGACTGTGCCTATATCGAAGATTGCGAGCGGGTGAGCGAGAGCCGCTATATGCTCAACTGCCGTGATTGTCGCAACTGTTTTCAGTGCGTCAACCTGCGGCATAAGCAATACTGCATTAGAAATACGCCGTATCCATCGAAAGCGGCATACGAAAGCGAACTAGCTAAATATCCTTGGCAGAGTTTTGCCGAACAAACTCGGCAGCAGGCCGAGTTTCAAAGTTTTGCCGCAGCCTTTCCGCGCCGGGCACTTCATCTTCTGCGTGTTGAGGATTGTCGCGGCGATCATATCGGGTCAGGGAAGGATTGTCGTGAGTGCTACTGGTTGATCGGCGATCAAAATGAGCGTTGTCGCTATACGGTTGCAAGCGGCGAGAAAACCTTTCGACTCTACGATATGTACGGTTCCGGCTACAATCTGGTGAGCTGCTACGAGTCTTTTGGGCTTGCGAATGGCGTCCAGGATTGCGGTTTTTGTCTCTACGTTACCGACGGCGTACGCGACACCTACTATAGCGCCGACTGTCGCAGCTCGCATGACCTATTTGGCTGCGTTGGACTCAACCACGCTGAGTATTGCATCCTCAACGTCAAATACTCCCCCGCTGAGTACGAGGCGCTAAGCTCAAAAATCATTGAAGATATGCGCGCACGGAAAGAGTGGGGTGAGTTTTTTCCACTTAGCGTATCGCCCTTTGGCTATAACGAAAGCGCAGCTGCCGATCACTATCCGCTTCTGGAGGCGGAGGCATGCGCGCTCGGCGCCCATTGGTCAGACTATGAGCGCTCGCAGCCGCAGGTTGTGGGTGCGGCTTCAACCGAGACTCTGCCGGATTCATTGGAGTTGACCACGGATGATATCCTTGGGCAGACACTTCTTTGTTGCGAGAGTTCGCTACCGTTTCGCATCAGCCGGCTAGAATTGCAGCTGTGCCGCGACTTACGTGTGCCGCTACCAAGACTGCATCCAGACGTGCGCCTGCACCGCCTGGCGCGCGCATTCGGCCCCTTTAGGTTATGGCGGAGCACGTGCTCTCAGTGCGGTCGCACGACGGATAGCGGTGTCGATCCGAAGGTCTGTGCACGGGTGCTGTGCGAGCGCTGCTTTGAAGGGGGTTAGCCTGTCATGAGCGAGCGTAAGCGAGTCGAATGAAGGGACACATAGCCAAACACATTTAAAGAGATACAGCCAAGCCGAAGGCTTGTCCAAAATGTATTTTAGGCTCGCATGCCTCAGTAGTTATTGGTTTTTTGGGAAATTTCAAATGTGTTTGGCTAGTCTTGAAACGTGTACTCTCTGCGGTCTGTTTTTAGCAGTCAGCCGAAAGCTGACCGCAGATCTCTGACAGCAGCTTACAGAAGACAGATCACTTACATCCAGGGCGATTTCATCTCGTCGCAACCCGCTAACCCATGAAATTGCTCTGCCGTATACCATCTTCCCCATGACAACAGCGTTACTTCACAGTATACTCAGCCTTAATAAATTATGACACAGAATAAGACCTGTCGGGAATGCGAGGCGAACTTTGTAGTAAGCCTTGAGCAGCTTACCTTTCTTGAAAAGATCTCACCGATTATTAGCGGGCGGGGGTATTCTATTCCCGCGCCGACACTCTGCCCATCGTGCCGATTATGGCGGCGTCTGGTGTGGCGTAATGAGGGCTATGTTACATCCCACGCTTCGTCGTTCTCGCGTCGCCCGATATTCTCCTCCTATTTCGGGAAGCGATCGTTTCCGGTGGTGAGCTGCGAGGAGTGGTGGAGCGATTCCTGGGACAGCATCGACGCTGGACGAGAGTACGATTTCAATGAAACGTTCTTTTCACAGTGGCGCGAGTTGCGCAGCGCCGTGCCGCACCCGGCGCTCTCGGTGGCACGTATGGAAAACAGCGACTACTGTGCCAATGCGGGCGACCTCAAGAACTGCTATCTGCTCTTTAATGCCGATTTTAACCAGGACTGTATGTATGGCGCGGGGATCTATAATTCGCGTGACTGCATCGACTGCGCCGATATTTCGATGTGCGAGTTGTGCTACGACTGTACCTCGTGCCAGCGCTGCTACAATCTGCAGGCCTCGGAGTCGTGTGAAGACTGCATCGACTCCCACTTCCTTCTTAACTGCCGCTCGTCGCAGCACTGCTTCGGCTGTGTCAATCTGCGCCGCCGCCAGTACTGCATCTTCAATAAGCAGGTACGCAAGGAGGAGTACGCGCGTTACCTGGCTTCGCTTAACCTATCGTCATTTGTCGAACGCTCACGAATCGCGGCGCAGTTTGAGGCGTTGGCCATGCAACAGCCGAGGCCGCACGTGCTTTCTTTTCGGGCAGAAAATTGCACAGGTAACTGTATCAGCCAGGCGCGCAACTGTACGGAGTGTTATATGGTGCGCAATGGTGAGGATCTGCACCATTGCTTTAGCCTGAGTGGAGAGGTGCCCTCAAAGGACTGTTGGGATGCGAGTTACTTTGGTGGAAACTTGGAGCTAGCCTATGAGTGTACTGTTAGCGGCTCGAATGCTTTTCAGCTCCGGTTCTGCCACGACTGTTGGGATGGTTGCTCGGATCTCTCCTATTGCGATATGTGCCCAGGTTGCGAACATTGCTTTGGCTGCGTGGGCTTGCGCAAGAAGAGTTATTGCATCCTCAACAAGCAATACAGCCGTGAGCAGTACGAGGATCTGCTTGGGCGTGTGATCGAACACATGCGGGGGACAGGGGAGTGGGGTGAATTCTTTCCGGCGCAGCTATCGCCCTGCCCCTATAACTTGACCGTAGCGCAGTTTTATTTTCCGAAGACAAGAGAGGAGGTCGAGCGTAATGGCATGATCTGGGTCGAGCGCGAGGTGCCCAATGCAGCGCGTGTCATCTCGGCGCACGATCTACCTGATGGCCTGCCCGCTAGTGATGATTCGATTACGGCAAAAAGTTTGGGCAGCGGACGGGCTTTTCGCATTACCGGTGAGGAGATCAAACGCTACCGCTCTTTTAATGTGCCGCTCCCGCGCTATGCCTATGACGAAAGAATTGAAGCGCGTCGCCGCAAACTGGGGGCCGTGCATCTCTTTCCTCGCCGCTGTGCCAAAACTGGACGTGAACTGCTGACACCGTTTGGACCCGAGAGTCCTTGGATAATCTGGGATAGAGAGGTGTATGAGGAGGAGTTCAATTAGAGAGCTTTGAAGGGTCTCTGTAATTACTAGCGAGGCGAAGCCTCAGACCGACGAGCGTTGATCTGTAATCTGCTTTCAGAGATCTGCTTTCCGCTGACTGCATCTGATGCAGCAGCAGCTTTCGGCCGCAGCCCGTCTCGCCATAGCTTCGACCGCGTGGCCGAGCTAAGGCGGAAGGTCGAGCGAAGGGGGGAAGCTCCTGATGAGGCGGTAAATACTGGACTCTGCCCTGGTTCCACGATAAGCTCTGGTAATACATTGCTCTTTAACTACGGAGCTTTATGAACACCACCAATAAAAACATCACCTTTAAAGGCGGCCCCCTGACTCTGCTCGGTAAAGAGCTGCGTGTCGGCGATTTTTTGCCGGCGTTTAAGCTTACCGCCAATGACATGAGCGATTTCAAGAGTGAATCGCTGCGCGGGAAAACGGTAATCCTCTCGGTCGTGCCTAGTCTTGATACTCCGGTATGCTCCATTCAGACTAAGCGCTTCAATCAGGAGGTCTCAGGCCTGGGCAAAGATTCTGGTAAGGAGGTGATCGTGCTCACTGTGAGCATGGATCTGCCGTTTGCACAGAAGCGCTGGTGTGGTGCTGAAGGGGTTACGAGCGTTGTCACCGCCAGTGATTATAAGTATCGCTCTTTTGGTGAGGCCTTTGGTGTGCTGATTAAAGAGTGGGGGCTTTTGGGACGGGCAATCTTTGTTGCCGACCGCGACGGCAAGATCGTTCATCTTGAATACGTACCTGAGGTATCCACTGAACCAAACTACGAGGCGGCACTTAAAAAGGTGAAAGAGGCGGCGTAGGCGGGTGGATCTCGACGAGCTTCGAAAACAGATTGATGCCTGCGATGAGATTCTCATCGATTCATTGGCGCGTCGCTTAGCGTTGGTGCGCGAAGTAGCGCGTGCCAAATGTAGTGGGGAGCAGGCACTGTTCCAACGTGATCGTGAGCGTGAGGTTGTTTCGCGCGCTGTAGAGAGAGGTAAGTCCCAGGGCGTATCCGGCGTTGACACTGAGAGTTTTATGCACAGTGTGATTGAACTTTCTCACGTCAACCAGGAGGCGGAATTTAATCGCGCAGCACAGCATCCAAAGTGTCTTCTGATTGTTGGTGGAGCGGGTCGAATGGGAAGCCGCTTTGGGGCGGAGTTCAAGAGGCGTGGTCATCGCGTGCTGGTTCTGGAGCTGGGTGAGCCGGTTTCTGCTGAATTAGTTGCGCGCGCTGATTGTGTCATGCTTGCAGTTCCGATGGGCCAGGTGTTGCAGGTGGCGGGTATTGTTGCCCCTCTCGTGCGCCCAGACGCGCTTCTCGTCGATATTAATAGCCTTAAGCAGGATGTGTGCCGTGTCATGGCTGAACACTGCCGCGGTGAGGTTCTCGGCACTCACCCCATGTTTGGCGCTACGGTTAGTACATTGCGCCGTCAAAAAGTGGTTTTATGTCCTGTGCGGCGTGGACCGCTCAGTGAATGGTTCATCGCTGAGCTTGGTAGCTTGGGGCTTGAGACTGTGGAAAGCGATTCGCAGGTCCATGATCGGATGATGGCGCGGGTGCAGGCTTTGACTCATTTTAGTAAGCTAGCGCTGGGGGAGGCCTGGCGCCGTGGCGGAATAGCTATCGAAGAGACCTTGGGATTTGTGAGCCCAATCTATCGCCTCGAATTGGCCATGGTCGGGCGTCTCTTTGCCCAGGACCCTGAACTTTACGCTGAAATTGAGATGGAGAACCCCTGGGCCAGCGCCGTTCGCGGCGATCTGGTCGCCGCGGTGGGGGAGGTGCATGCGTTACTTTCGCGTGGTGACCGAGCTGGATTTTCCGCTTTTTTTGCGCGGATTCGCGACTACCTGCGCGGCTTTTCAGATGAGGCGCTGGCGCTTTCGGATCGCGTGGTTGATGATTTAGTAAAGAGGGCATAGGGATCGTTATGAAGAAAACAGCACTTATTCTCAACGCCATTCCTATTCTTATTGTTTTGGCTGCGGTTGTTCTGTATCTGATGATGCGTTTTTCATAAGCGTTTTGGATAAGATCCTATGAAATTTAGCATGCGTGAAGTCCTCTTTGCTCTAACTCATCCGTGGGTTATCTTTGCGCGGCCATTGACGGAACTCGATCTGGCGCCGGAGCCTATGGCGCAGTTTGCGCGTTGGTTTGAGCGTGCACAGCGTTGTTTTTGGTTACAGTTTCCGGATGCGATGTGTCTTTCGACGATTGACTTGGAAGGGTATCCCGAAGGGCGCATGGTGCTGCTCAAAGAGTTCGACAAAAATGGCTTTATCTTTTATACGAATCATAACTCCCGCAAGGGGAGATCGTTGATGGCGAATCCACGTGCTGCGCTTAGCTTTTATTGGGATGCGCTGCAGCTACAGGTGCGTATTCAGGGGGACGTTGAGCCGGTTCAAGGAGCCGAAGCCGATGCCTATTTTGCTTCCCGTCCGCGGACAAGTCAGATCGGAGCGTGGGCATCACTGCAGAGCGATAAGCTTGAGTCTCGCGCCGTTCTCGAAGGTCGGATAGGCGAGTTCGAGGAGAAGTTCAAAGGTCAGGCGGTGCCGAGACCTGAGCATTGGCACGGCTTTCGAATAAAACCGAGGCGCTGTGAGTTCTGGAAGCTTCGCCCGAGCCGCCTCCACGATCGCTTTGTGTATAGTTTACGTGAAGATGGTGGGTGGGATATTACGAGGCTTTATCCATAGCGGCCCAATTAACGTTATGTGTAACTGCTCGCCCCTCATCGGCTAACGCAGACGTCAAACGCCGGACGTAAAACGTCGACGTTAGACGTCCGGCGTTAGACCTTGGACGTCAGCATCATCGGTTCTAGAAATGGTCATTTTGTTAAGGATATACGCACAACTTGACGAGGGGGCGAGTAGTTCCGTTATGTTTCACACGGAGTTCCACTGAGGTCACACGGAGCGACACAGAGGGGATTATGCCAGGCCGCACCACGCAACCTCCTGTGGCTTTGACGTGAGCTGCCCTCGGCCTGAGCTCGGGTCGAAGGCAGCCGAACGTAACTCCGTGATTCCACCGTGTCTCTCCGTGTGAAACAAGTAGTGCGTAGTGCCAAAGTGCTGAATGGTTACGATATATCTATGTTCACCCGCCGCTCCAGAGTCGCCTCAATCAAAATCCCGCAGGGATATTCTCTTGGCTATGAGCTGATCGGTGGCGCCGAAGATGCGCCACCCGTAGTGCTGCTCAATGGCTCTCTTTTTAACTATCGCCAATGGGATCTGCTCCTGCGGTGTGGTTTTAAACCGAAGCTTCCCGGTAATACCCGAATCTTGCGCTACGACTATGGTGGCACGGGGCGATCGCTGCGTCGTGGCGTTGTGCCGTGGAGCATCGATGCACTTGTTGAGGAGCTCAAAGCACTGCTCGACGCCCTGGGGCTTGATCGTGTGCATCTTTATGGCTTAAGCAAGGGCACGATCGTGGCCCAGGCTTTTGGCGCCGCGTACCCTGATCGTGTGATTTCTTTGGCCGGGTATGGTTGGTTTCATCTCGATTATTCGCGGATGAAAGGGGTAGCCCAGTTTTTTGGCGAGCGGCTTAAACATTTCGATCATCTAGGCTGGCGTGACCCCTTGCCCTTGGAGTATGCGGAATTTAAGACGTTGTGGCAGGAGGTTTATGACTTCGTCATCACCCACCGCAGGCTAGGCATGCACACCCGAGTGCCCGGTTGGATTCACGCTCTATTTGGAGCTCTTCTCAAAAGGAAAGTTTATCGCTTGCTTGAGCCGACACCGGCGCGGGTGATGTATGATTGGTTTGCCTATGCCCTGCAGATGATGCCCGAAGCGGGTGATAACTTTCGCCCCTCCTATGCTGTCCTGCGTGGGATACCAACGCTGATCCAGCACGCGCGCTATGATGGCACGCTTCCACTGGGGATGGCTGAAGAGCTGCATGCGCTGCTGCCGCTGTCGCAGTTAGTCGAATATCCGAAGGGGTACAATCATATCTCGGTAACTATTAATCCACGCCAAGCGGCGCAGCTGGTGAAGGGATATGCTGAGTTCTTGGCGGAGAGGTTTCCTTTCTCGTAGGGTGGTAAAAACAGTACGATATCAGAACCGCGTCCACCGCGTTAATAGTATATGAATGCCCCGATGAAGATACTAATTGACCGCATGCCTAAGTTAACAACCTAAAAATATTCACTATTATATATACTTTGCTAGCGTATATATATTATGTATATTTATACTATAAAAGAGTATGAATATATGCATCGAGGCTAGATATGCTTGATAAACAGCTGCTAGAACAAGTTTTGGCAGACCAGCTACGGAGTTTCCTCTCTGAGGAATCTCTCGCCGAGCGAGATGTTTCTATTATCCCTCACTTAACAACTCCCGAAATCACAGTCATCACTGGTGTGCGCCGCTGTGGAAAATCCACCTTGATGAAACTTGTTGCTCGCCAGATCCAAAATGAGTTCTCAATATTCTACATTGACCTGGATGATTCTCGTCTTTTTGATTTTACCTTACAAAACTTTCAGGACGCTCTTGAGATCTGGCTTAAATGGCGTCAGAAAAAAGAAAATCGTATTGTTTTCTTTTTTGACGAAATCCAAAATATTGCGGGGTGGGAGCGCTGGGTAACCGCATTGGCAAAGAACGCGAATTACAAAGTCTGTATTACGGGATCAAATGCAACACTCTTAAGCTCGGATCTCGCCACGCATCTAACGGGGAGGTACACGACGATAGCACTGATGCCGTTTTCGTTTCCCGAAGCGGTACGTCTCTCAAATCGCAGCGACATGAGCAGCATTGTTTGGCGCAAAAGCACCGAAGGTCGCGTTGCACTTAGAAGGCGGCTCGAAGAATACTTACAGTTTGGCGGATTCCCGCGCGCTATTCTTAGTAGGAGCACCCATGTCTTGCCTCAGTACTACAAAGATATTTTAGAAAAAGACATTATCCATCACCACGACGTGAGGAACCGTAAGGGAATTACTGCTCTTGGGCGTCTCCTTATGAGTGACGTCACCAAGCTCTTCAATAAGAGCTCTGCGGCACACGAGATCGGCATCGAACGCCCCGCGACGATTGGGAACTACTGCAGCTACTTTGAAGAGTGCTACCTCGTTTCTGAGGTGAAAGGATTTTCCTATTCCGTTCGAAAGCAGTCTCGCAGCCTTCCCAAATACTACGCCGTCGATGTCGCACTGGCTCGTTCTGTAAGTTTCGGCTTCTCTGCCAATGATGGTGTCGCTCTTGAACAACTGGTGTTTCTTGAGCTCCTTAGACGAGAGAAGGAGATATTTTATTGGCGTTCTGTCGACGGGTTTGAAGTTGATTTTGTCACATCGAGGGGCAAGGGGATCGATGAGGCCATTCAGGTGAGTTTAGCTCTATCAATCCCAAAAACTAGAGAAAGAGAGCTGCGCGCTCTCGAGGTTGTGCAGAGAGAACTTAATGTGAAAAAGCTTACGTTGATCACGCTGGATGAATCCGAGCCAGAAATCGCTTTAGGGAAAGGCTCGGTTCGAGTAGTCTCTTTTGCCGATTGGGCGCTTGCACCCTGGGAGTAAGACGGGGTGAGGCGTGCCTCAGTGTTTTCTAAAGAAGCCATCCACGTTCGATTTATGGGACTGAATAGACAAGCCAATCGCGGCTCCGAGAAGTAATGATAGGACGGCGATATTCAGTTTTGATTTAATCATATAACCAGATAATAAAAAGCTTGGTAAGGTAGAGATATGAGTAATAGTAAGTCCCGATCGTCGAGGGCTGTCAAGTTTTTTTGCAGACGGCATAGTACAACACGCGTTTGCCTGAGGGGAGAGGCTCGCGCCTTTTTATCTCAAAGAATTGACCGAGGCATCTTTCAAAATGCTCGAGCGAATAGTCGCTGTATTGGTCGACCTTGTTGCGCAGAAGTGTTTTGACCATCTCGTCGTCGCGAGTGACAAATTCGATAATGAGTGACTTGCCCTGCAGGGCAAGCTGCTCGATGAATTCGTACAGGGGGATATTGGCGCCGATCACGACATGGTGAATCAGTGCCAGCGCCATAATCAGATCGGGTTTACCGCGCTCTTCAAGGCGTTTTCGTTCTAAGCCGCGCCAGCCCAGTGCCGGGGAGGGCTGCGCCACGTTGCTGACGAGGGGCAAGATGTTTTTCGTTCCCTCGGTTTTGAGGGCCTGGTAGAGGCGCTCGACGGCCAGGTAATCACTGTCCATGCCGACGACATAGTCGGCGTGCTTGGCTGCGAGGCGCGAGAAAAACCCAGTATTGCAGCCGATATCCCAGGCTAAACTAACCTTCGTCGTACTGAGGATATCCTCTATGATGCGCACCTTGGCGTCGAAATCCTCCTTTGAGTAGCTTGGGCAGGTTTCGGCATAGTTTGACCACTGAGTCTGTTTTCGGTTAAGGCAGATTCCGCGCACTAAGCGGATCAAGCCTTTGACGTTGGCCAGGATTAGCTCTTTTCTAAAGCCGGCACGAGAAAGGCTCTCTTTGATGTTGGTCGAGGTATGGCTGAAGCTCTGCTGCAGCTTACTGTGGAGGAATACGTGTTTGAAGACCCCGGGACGGAAGGTATCGCGAAACGAGAGCATCTTCCAGAAGTTCTCGGGTGAGAATCCTTCGAGCTCTCCGCGTAGGAATGACTGAAAGGGCACGTCTCTGTACGCCTGAAGCATGAGCGGGTAGAGGAAGAGCTCGCAGAACTGGCGGTAGCCAACCCAGACCTGACCGCTAGCGAGCGGCTCAAACGAGAGTAGGTCGATAAATATCGGCTGCGCACCCTGCCACTGCAGATTGTAGGGCGTGGCGTCCTTAAGGATGACGTCTTCGGCCAGAGCAGCCTTTAGAATCTCGAGCTGGAGCAGGGCTGCATCCTTGAGCATGCCGAAGCACCATTCATAGGGGTATGAGATGAACGGGATCCGATGATGCTCAAGGGTGCACTCCCATGTGCCGGGAAATGGGACAGAGTTTTTTTCTTGAACTTCGTGAGTTTCAACGAGAGATCCATTTTCTGACCAGGTTTTGTAAAACGACGTGGCCTTTAACGTGCGCCAAGCAAGCGCACCTTCGGGGGAAAGGGCTCGTAAGACCCGTTGGTTATGGTAAAATATTCTGCCGGTTCTGTCGCGAAAGGATCCAGGCTCTATGCTGGAATTGGCGGCATCGGCTAGGGGCGAAGTAGAGGACACAGGATCTACTCTTTATTCTTGGGAGTCTTGTCTTTGCTGAAGAAGGCGACGAATCGCTGCCAGAATACCTTGACGAGCACCACAGCGCCAGCGACACCGGCGAGGATTGCCTGCAAAATCATGCTGCCGGTACCAGCATCGAGGTAGGCATAGGCGCTTCGCTCGCTGACAAGCAGCGCTGCGATGATCAGGCAGATAAATTTTGAGGCATGCAACATGATGTTTCCTAAGGATCTTGTTCGGTACGCGCTAAGACATAGCATGAGAAGGGAAGTGAAGAAAGTGGGGGCTCTCACGGACTTTTTAAGGACAAACCAAAGCGTAATCTTCGGCTCGCTCAATCAAATCACTAAGTGGGGATGAGGCACTTAATCCGTCAAAACTATCATGCAGGTCAGAATCAATCGGCGGTTCGTTTCGAGAACGCAAATAGGCGATTATTTTTTCTCTAAGCAGATTTTCATTTGTGACCTCTGCGTTTTGGGAGAAAGCTAAACTCCGAACAGTCCTTGTAGAGAAACCGAAGAAAGCCTTTACTTGCTTTTCGCCCCACTCCATTTGCAATCTGACGCCCTTTGCATCAAACACGAACCCTGCGTCTTGCGCGCTGATATCGCCGCTGGCGGTGGCTAGGAAACACGAGGTGAACCCCGTTCGCAGGGCAGATTCAGAATCAAAGATGGCACAATCTAAATCGCTAAAAAAAAGTAACGGAAGGTCCACCTCTGTTTTGAAACATACGTCAATAACGTGGTGTCCGGCAGCCATAGCTTCTCCCTCCCAGGAATTCTTATCTACCGCCTTGTTTATCCTAACGGCCCCCAAAAGGGTAGTCGTGATTCCTTAATGCAAAAATTGGTTGATACCCAGAGGGGGGGATATTCACGGGCGGTAGTAGACCGCTGGCTGCGGCCGGGAGCTGCAGCTGATGCAGTCAGCAGAAAGCCGACTTCAGATCGCCAGAAGGCAGAGTGTTCGTCGATCTGAGTCGCAGCCTCGTTAGTTCTTGGTCTTCTTTAAGATTAAGAGAAAGGGAATAGAGCATGTAGGCGTTCACGGGGGGGTGATTGGTGCTTACTTCGCCTTAGCCGTGGCCTTTCCTTCTTTGACCTGAGCATACCTATCAGTCGAATTCCAAGAATAAGGTGAATGGGCCACGGCCACGCGGGAGTTCAAGGCTAAGTTCAAGTATAAAATGCAACTCATCTAGTGCAAGTTCCAAGACTCAAGGAATCTAGAGAAAGGGAATAGAGTGTCAACAACAGCCACTTGCGGTAAAGGGCAGCACAGTTACGGTTCCTGCTCCTCAGCTGTCAGCGGAGTTATCAGTACCCGATCAATCCGATTGCCATCCATATCGACCACTTCAAAGCGGAAACGATCCCACTCAAAGTGATCACCGATAACGGGAATTCTCCCTAAGAGGGCGAGGATCATTCCGGCAAGGGTCTGATAATCGCCGCGTTCCTCTTGATGCAGCTCGGGAACATCGAGTAATTCACGCAGTTCATCATTGGGAAATTGTCCATCAACGAGCCACGATCCGCCCTCGCGTTTGACGACCGCTGGTTCGCTTACCGCCAGCTCGTCGGACATCTCGCCGATGATGGCCTCCATGAAATCGTTGAGCGTTACCACGCCTTCGAGGTTGCCGTACTCATCAAGGACAAGGGCGACGTGGGTGCCGCCGTCTTTGAACTGGGTGAGAACGCGCAGCGCCGAGAGATTATCGGGAACAAAAAGCGGTGGCGTGGCCAGCTCACGGAAATCAGGGTCCTTCTTGACGGTAAGGTTGAGCAAAACGTCTTTGATGTTAATCATCCCCAAAACTCTGTCAAGGCTGCCATCGCAAAGGGGGAGGTGAGAGTGCTGGCTTTGCGCCATCTTATCAAGGTTGGTTTTTTTGTCCGCATTGAGGTCAAGCCAGACAACGTTGCCGCGCTGAGTCATGAGTGTTGAGACCAGACGGTCGCGCAAGCGAAAGACCCGTTCGAGTATCTGCTGTTCCGTCGCGCCGAGAGCTCCGGACTGCGCACCTTTTTCAATCAGCAGTTCAATCTCGTCACGCGTAATCTCGGGCTCACTCGAGTGTTGCAAGCGCAGTCGACGCAGCACCCACCCCGTTGAGCCGCTTAGAAAGTAGGCGATCGGATGCGACAGGCGCAGAAAAAGCTTCATCGGGCGGGCAACGCGTAGGCTAATCATCTCGGCATGGGCGATGGCTATGTTCTTCGGGACCAATTCGCCGATGACGATATTGACGTAGGTAATGACGACGACGACGGCACCGAGGCTTACCTCGTGGCTATAGTGTCCAAGGTATGGGATCGACTTAAAGATAAATTCGAGTTTGTCGGCAAAGGTCACGCCACCAACTGCACCGGCGAGGATGCTAATCAGAGTGATGCCGCATTGTACGGTGGAGAGAAGATTCTGCGGGGCATTGGCGAGCTCCAAGGCGGCAACGGCGCGCAGGTCGCCCTCGTCCTTAAGCTGTTCAAGGTGCGATTTGCGTACCGAGACGAGGGCGATCTCGGCCATGGCGAAGAGGCCGCCAACGGCAATTAATCCAAACAAGGCTGATAACTCAAGAATCATAATCTGTAACTGCTCGCCCCATATATCAGACAACTGGACGACGCTGACATCTAAATGTCCAACGCCGGACGTAAAACGTCGACATCAGACGTCTGGCGTTGGACGTTTTATGTCTGCGTCATCGATCTTCAAAATTGTAGCTTCCCTCTTCTTTGGAGGGTAGAAGATTGAGGCCAATACCGATAGCCCAATAACAGCCGCGATGAAGACAAGAGAAATACCGGTTGGTATCTTAAACCAGCCGCTGATGAGCATCTTTAGGCCCACAAACATGAGGACAATGGAGAGTCCGTACTTAAGATAGTGCAGGCTGCGCATTGAAGCTGAAAGAAGGAGGTACATTGAGCGCAGTCCGAGAATGGCGAAGATATTCGAGGTAAAGACGATAAAAGGATCCAGCGTGATGGCGAATATGGCGGGGACGGAATCGATGGCGAAGACGACATCGGTGAGTTCGAGGGAGACCAGCACAAGAAAGAGGGGGGTGACGAGAAGCTTTCCACCCTGGCGCACGAAGAAGTTCTCGCCGTTATAACTTTCGCTCATCGGGAGAAGCTTCTTAAACAATCGGATGACAGGGTTTCCACTTGGGTCCATGCCCTCATCGCTATGGCGCATGAGCTTGATACCGCTGATGACGAGGATCGCCCCAAAGAGGTAGATCGCCCACCCGAAATGGCGCAGCAGCTCTGTGCCCACAAGGATGAATATGCCGCGCATGACGATGGCGCCGAGAATGCCATAGAAGAGCACCCGATGCTGCCATTTCGGAGGGACAGAAAAATAGGAAAAAAGTACGAGAAAGACAAAGATATTGTCCACCGAAAGCGAATACTCGATAACGTATCCGGTCAGAAATTCTAGGGCGGCCTGGGGGCTAAGCCAGTAGTAGATGCCTAGATTAAAGAGCAGCGCCAGGACAACCCAGAATACGCACCAGAGAAAGGCTCCACGAGAGCTCGTCTCGTGTCCAGCTGGATGAAAAAGCACTAAGTCAGCGATCAGGAGCACTAAAATTACGGCAATAAAGCAGGCCCACATCAGTGGTGTGCCGACAGATGGGGAGAGGGCGAGTGTATCCATGCAAGGTTAAACCGGTTTGCTTTGGACTCGACGTGAGCGAATCGCCTCAATAATAGCTGGCATAAGAGAGATCACAATAATCACCATAATTACCAGGGTAAAGTTGTTTTTGACCTTTTCGATGTTGCCGAAGAGGTGTCCGCCGCCAAGGAAGAGTCCCTGCCAAAGCGCTGCGCCGGTTACGTTGTAAAGCGCAAAGCGGAGGTAGCTCATTCCGCTGACTCCGGCCAGAAACGGAGCAAACGTACGCACAATCGGAACGAATTGGGCAAAGATTATCGTTTTGCCCCCGTATTTCGCGTAAAACTCCTTTGTTCGTTCAAGATATTTGCGTTTAAAGATGCGACTTTCATGATCGAAAGCCTTAGGACCGATAAACTTGCCCACGTGGTAGTTAACGGTGTTTCCTAAAATCGCCGCAAAGAAGAGCAGGGGGAGGAGAATGGCGATATTAAGCCCACCGCGGGAGGATATTGCGCCTGCTGCGAAAAGAAGGGAGTCACCCGGTAGGACCGGCGTTACCACCAACCCCGTTTCGCAGAATATAATCACTGCCAATATGGCATAGGTCAGCGCCCCATATTCTATGACGGTGGCATCTAGGTACTTATCAAGGTGAATAAAAAAGTCAACAAAGGCTAGCAGATGTTCCATGAAGCGGGACCTCAGGCGCGAAAGAGTTAAGCCAGCTATTGTTAGCATGGGAACGCCATGCTTAGGAAGGCCTTGGGTGACTGCTCAATAACCCTGAGCGAACGTAGCGAGTCGAAGGGCCGGGGGTAGAAACTTCTTGCCCATTTGCTTGTCGTAGCCGTTTTGTGCGACAAATGGGCAAGAAGTTTCTAAAGTTATGACGCTTGCTTAAGCTGTCTTTTTCTTTGTGGAGTTAGGATATCTATGTCAATCGATGGCATTACACTTTGGTCGATTAAGAGCGCAACCCCGATTATTGGTGTTTTGGGGCTCATTGTCGCTTACGCTGTATACACCGGCATTCTGCGCAAGCCGGCTGGTAACGAGCGCATGCGCGAAATCGGTGATGCGATTCGTACCGGCGCGATGGCGTATCTTAAACAGCAATTCTTTACCCTGCTCCCGATCATCGCCGTCGTCTTTTTGCTGATCTGGTACGGATTGGGGTTCAAGACCGGGTTCTGTTATGTTCTCGGTGCTTTTAGCTCTCTTACCGCCGGGTTGCTCGGTATGCGCGCGGCCACTGCTTCCAACGTGCGCACTGCCCAGGCCGCTTCTGAAAAGAACGCGGGCGAGGCATTGCTCATCGCTTATAACGGCGGCTCGGTTATGGGGCTAGCGGTTGCCTGCCTTGGGGTAATCTGCCTAGGCGTTCTATTCTGGTTCTTCGACAGGCCTGATCTTTTTGGGCCGATGATCGGCTTCGGTATGGGTGCCTCTTCGGTGGCGCTCTTTGCTCGTATGGGTGGTGGTATCTACACCAAGGCGGCAGATGTCGGAGCTGATCTGGTCGGTAAAATAGAAGCTGGTATCCCGGAGGACGATCCACGTAATCCTGGTGTGATCGCCGATAACGTTGGCGACAACGTTGGTGACGTGGCCGGCATGGGTGCTGATATTTATGAATCATACGTGGTGTGCACCATCGGTGCTATGGCGCTTGCTACAACGGCTGGCGACAAGTATTTAAGTGACCACACGATGTACCCTGGGCTGCTCGGTGAAATTGGGCACTATCGCACGTGGCTGATGGTGACGCCGATTGCACTTGGAGTGTTGGGGTTACTCTCGTCGTATGCGGCGATTCTTTCCATGAACTTCTTTAAGAGTGAAGATCCTGGGCTGGCATTGCGCAAGACAAGCCTTATTGCTTCGGCGATATTTCTCGTCTTGGCCTTGGCATTCTTCATCGTCACTCCAGTAAACATGGGCTTCTGGTGGTGCATCGTGGCCGGCACGCTGTGCGGGGTTGGTATCGGACTTTTGACCGAGTATTTTACCGGAGGAAAGCCGGTGTTAGCTATCATTGAGGGTGCTAAAACCGGCCCGGCTACGGCGATCATCAGCGGTATCGCTGTTGGTTTCCAGAGCTGCGCACTCCCCATTGTCTTGATTGCACTTACCGTGCTTACCGCCAGCCACTTTGGAAGCTTCTATGGTGTGGCGCTCGCTGGTGTGGGCATGCTCGCTACGGTGTGTATGACCATGACCATCGACGCTTTCGGCCCGATCGCCGACAACGCCGGAGGTATTTCGGAGATGGCACAGCTTGGACATGAGACACGCGAGATTACCGATCGCCTCGACGTCCTTGGCAATACGACTGCAGCCATTGGTAAGGGCTTTGCTATCGGTTCGGCCGGTGTGGCTGCGCTTTCGATCTTCGGTGCCTATGTAGAGACACTGACAGATCTGGGCAAGAAGGTTGACTTGAGCATCACCAGCCCAATGTTAATCGCCGGAGCTTTTATCGGCTCCCTCATCCCAGCGTTAGTTACCTCATACACCATGCGCGCCGTCGGCCGTGCTGCTGGTCTTATGGTGCAGGAGATTCGGCGCCAGTTCCGTGAAATTCCGGGGCTGCTTGAGGGCAAGGAAGGGGTTAAGCCAGATGTGCAGAAGTGTGTGCAGATCTCGACCAAAGCCGCTCTCAGTCAGATGATCGTCCCAGGCCTAATTGCGGTAGTTACCCCAATTGTGGTCGGATTTGCCTTCGGGCCGTCCGCCCTTGGTGGATTGCTGCTCGGGACCACTATCACCGGCGTGCTCCTCGGAATGTTCATGTCGAACACCGGCGGTGCCTGGGATAATGCTAAGAAGTTCATCGAGCAGGGGAAGGTTGAGGGCGAGAAGAAAGGCTCTGACCTTCACAAGGCGGCAGTCGTCGGTGATACTGTTGGCGATCCTTTCAAAGATACCTCAGGTCCATCGCTTAACATCGTGATCAAGATGGTCTCGATGCTGGCATTGTTGATTGCACCGTTGATCGCCTAGATCCTGGCCGCCAGGCCAGGATCTAATTGCAGGTCATCATTCGCGGAGCCAGTGGATGCACCGTTTGCCACAGCGCCGCTTGCACGGGACCGGTTACGTATTGAAGGAGAGTGTCGAGTTCAAACTGCTTATCGGTGATGATCACACTTACGACATCACCCATTGAGATCACCCCAATGATTTTGTTGTGATCATAAACGGGAAGGTGGCGTACATGTTTCTGGCTCATCACCGATAGGCACTGCTCGGCGGTGTCATCGATGAGAGCGTAGTAGACCTTGCTGCTCATTATCTCTGAGACGAGAGTGTTGCGCGAGGTGCGGTTGCTTAAGATTACTTTTCGCGCATAATCACGCTCGCTGACGATCCCAACCAATATTCCTTCACGTATTACTAGCAGAGCCCCGACATTGTGGATGGCCATGCGTTTAAGGGCCTCAAACACCGTAGCCTTAGGCTCGATGCTAAAGATCTCTACGGTGCTCTTTTTTTTCAGAATATCGCGAACGGTTGATTGGATAGTCATATGCCTCCTGCATCGCCCTGGTGGTACATCCTTTGAACGTAACTGCTCATTAACCCCGGGCAATACTCTGTCCTGGTCCTAGTTTTGGTCGTGGTCATAAGCCCTGATCGTGGTCCTTATCTTGGTCATTCGGCCAAGGTCATGGAAAAGACCAATAAGCTAGACCAGGACCATAACCAGAACCAAGACTGTAGTGCCCGGACTTATTGAGCGATTGCCTTTGAACTCCTAACCTCTCGCGGAGGGCGCTTTGTTAACGGAGAGTCTCATACTAGCCGGGGAAGACAAGCAGAATCGTGCTGTCCAAAATGAACGTTCTAAACGCATCAAAGTCTAATCGATTGTCGCTGGCAGTAGGGTGTTAGATCCATGTAGGAGAGCCACTCAGCGGCTTTGACCATCTTTGTTCCCTGTGGCGATTCACGTTCTTTTCCGAGCTTTGCCACGAGCTGCACAGCCTGGGCTCCGAAGTCTTTTAAGGGCGATGAAAATGCCTTGAATCCGGGAGCGAAGTCGTCATCAGCCCATTTCGCTTCAAGTGCCAATTTAATCGTACGCTCGTCGGTCACGGCAAAATCAAGTTCGTGCCCCATTCGATCGCGTAGGTAATGCAATCTGAGCTTGGCTCCTAGGCGATCATTCTGAAAATCGACCTCCTTGAGAAGTGCGCAGGCCACGGCATTTTCAAAGCGCGTCCCGGCATCTCCCTGCACGCGGGCAGTGTCGAAAAAATAAAACTTTGGGGCTTTAAGAAGCGAGCGGGCGATATTCTTGCTCCAGGGGGTTACGCGAAACAGCACAAAGAGGTTTTCAAGCAGACTTACCCAGCGTTTGATGGTAATCGGGGAGCGTCCTAGATCTTCAGCCAGCGATTCATACGAGACAACCTGTCCCACGCGCTGTGAAATAATTTCCAACAATGTCTCCACCGCCAGAATATCTGAGACATGCTCCAAATCAATTAGGTCTTGGCGTAGAATAATATCGATGTGTGATTTGGCCCAACGTGGATAAAAAGTGGGATCTGCATAAAATGGTTCTGGAAATCCGCTTTGGTTTAGAATTCGTTCGAGTGCTTGTGCCGGAGCGATTGTTGCGCGCAGCTCCTTAGGGCAGAGTGGGTGAAGCTTCCAATAGAGATGGCGCCCAGCCAGTGAATCCCCCATTCTTTTGGCTATATCGAGCCGACCTGATCCGGTAACCAGTATTCGCGGCTGCACCCCTTGGTTGTCGTACACTCCCTTAAGATAGGTCTTCCATTTGTGAAGCTTGTGCAATTCGTCGAGTACGACCAAGTCTACGGACTTCGGCCAGCTGCAAGATTGGATCGATTTGCGGTCAGAAACGATATCGTAATTAAGGTAGAGTGTGTTGGTGTGAAGCGACTTGCTCAGAGTAGTTTTCCCTACCTGCCGTGGTCCACCGAGGAGTACGATCTTTTTCTGTAGGTCGGAGAGTACGTGCGGAGTTATGTACCTTTTTAAAGGCGAATTACTTGTAGGTTGAGTATCCATACGACTATTATATAGGCTACTACCGAATAGTCAAGACATTTCGATAGTAGGCTATCGATTTGTTAATACAACTTGGCTGCCGCAGCTTCATCTTGATCCTGTCGACCTATCAGATTTTCTACCGTACCGACGCGGTCCTGGCCTTCGTGTATTCAATTCACCATTCCTACCTTATTTCACTCACCTAACACTGCCTTCTCCGCGCCGCGAGGCGCGGGCCTGGTGTTCCTGTTCGGTGGGAAGGCACCTCGTGGCCGCAAAATATCGATTTCCGGAACAGGAACTAGCTAACGATCTTCTCCACCACCTGACTCAAGCTCACCGACTGAGCGGGATCATCGGCGGCGACGCGACCGTGTTTAAGGACGATGATGCGATCAGAGACGGCAAGCACGTCGTTAAGGCGGTGGCTGACGAGGATTACGATCCGTTTCGCGGCGCGCTGCTGACGAATGAGATCGAGCACACGCTCGACCTCACGCACGGCGAGCGCCGCTGTGGGCTCATCGAGAAGGAGCACCTGCGGGCTAAAGAGAAGCGCCCGTGCAATCGCCACGGCTTGCTGCTGCCCGCCGGAGAGCTGCCCCACCGGCTGTTGCAGTGAGGGCAGATTGATGCCCAGCTCTTCCATCTTGGCTTGCGCGAGGCGGCGCATGCTTCTGCGCTTGAGGAGCCCGAAGATCGATGTTTGCTCGCGTCCCATAAAGAGGTTGGTAACCACATCCTGTTGCGCAGCCAGGGCCAGATCTTGGTAGACCATCTCGATACCACGGGCACGGCGAGCATCGGCGGAGAGGTTTGTTATCGCGCTGTCATTAAACGTAATCGTGCCCTCGGCGGGAGCGTGTATTCCGGCGAGGATCTTGAGAAGGGTTGATTTTCCAGCGCCGTTGTCGCCGACGATGGCGCTGACGGTGCCGGGCTCGAATCTCAGGCAGACATCGCGCAGGACTTCGACATGCGCGAAATGCTTGGAGACGTGCTGCAACTCAAGCAGGTTCATGCGCGCTCCTCCCCACGATCAAGACAGGCGGCGGCGATAAGCACAAAGCCAACGAAAAGTACCTGGTAGTAGGAGCTCACCGCCAGAAGATTGAGCCCATTTTGCAGAACTCCCAGGGCATAAACGCCGAGAATGGTGCCGATAATATTGGCTCGTCCGCCGAAAAGTTTTGTTCCGCCGAGTACTATCGCCGTGATCGCCGTCAATTCATAGTTGAGTCCTGCGGTCGGGTCGCCGCAGTTGGTTCGCGCCATAAAGACAAATCCGGCGATGCCAGAGAGCAGTCCAGCGAGAGAGAAGACCTTGAACCTCAAGAAATGCAGGTTGATGCCCATGGCGCGTGCGGCGCGCGAGTTGTCCCCGGCGATAAGCACACGCGAGCCGAAACGTGTGAAATGTAAAAGGACGTAGAGGGCGACGGCGGACAGCACCAGAAATATGACAGGTCCGGAGATTCCCAGCCATCGTCCCTGCCCGAGGGCGGTGACCTCTTCGGGGAGGCCGTAGATCGGCAGACCACTTGAAATAATATAGGCCAGTGCCCGGGCCACACTGAGCATGCCGAGGGTGATAATAAAGCTTGGTGCTCGCGTAAGGTTAATCAGCAGCGCCGTTACGCAGCCGCAGGCCAAGCCGGTCCCGGCGCTGGCAAGCAGGGTCAGAAGTGGGCTTGGCACCTCCTGACTGACATATGCAGCGATGACGCCCGAGAGGGCCATCACCGAAGCTACAGAGAGATCAATCTCACCACTAGCGATGACGAAGGTTCCACCGAGGGCGAGAAGTCCGACGACGGCAGAGGCCGAGAAGATGTTGTCGAGGTTGGAAAATGAAAGAAACGGTGGCGCCAGCAGCGAAAATAAGATCGAGAGCGCGACCACGAGGAAGAGACAACGTGCAAAGATAAGACTATGAAGGCCCCAGAAGCGGTGTTTAGCGAACATAGGGTAATAGTGGTCAGTGTTCTTAACGTAGATACTTCAAATTAGGATCCTGGCTGTGCTCCAGCACATCTTTGGTTAGCACGGGGGTGGGGATGTATTCTGTGTGCCCGTGCACACGACCCGCCGCCGCCTCAAGCGCTAGCTCGACTGCGCGTTTTCCCATAAGGTAGGGGAGTTGAGCCACTGCGGCATCCATCCTGCCGTTGAGGATCGCCGTGCGCCCATCCTTAATACCGTCGACGCTAACCAGAATAACTTTGTTTTGGTGGTTAGCCACGCGCAGCGCTTCGACCGATCCCATGGTCATAACGTCGCTTGCTGAAAAGATTACGTCCAACTTCGGCTCGCGATTGAGAATGTCCAGGGTGATGTTCATCGATTTCATGCGGTCCCAGTCTGTTGTCATCACCGCCACGATATCGGCCTTAGGGAGTACCTCGTGCAGTCCATCGAGCACCCCCTTGGCGCGATTTTCGCTAACGATACTGCCAGGGAGTCCCTTGAGAATTAGGATCTTCGGTGTCTCGCCCTTAGCCGCGCCCGTGATATACTTGGCTGCCAAACGTCCGATCTGGTAGTTGTCAGAGCCAACTGAAAATGCGCTGCTGATTCCAGCCTGCTTGGCGTCCTCTACGCTCACATTACCATCGATATCAGCCACGATTATTCCGGCTGCTACAGCCTTTTTGTAGCATTCGATACCGATCGCCTTGGTGGCTGCCCCCATGACAATGACCTTTGGTTTTCGTGCCAGTGCGGCAAGGCAGATATTGAGTTGCGCTTCTGGCGACTGGTCATCGTCGGTGCTGTATAGGGCTACCTTGGCCTTCATCTTATCGGCTGTTTCGCGGATGCCGTCGTTTATAACTCTCCAAAAAACATTTCCTCGTCCCTTGAGGATGAAGACCACTTCGCCGTCCTCGGCAAAAGACGAGACGCTGCCGATGCAGAGAAAGGCAATGAAGGTGCCCAAAATAACAAATGGGGAGAGGTGTTTCGGGCGCATATTCGCTCCTGAGGTGGGGTAAAGGTACCACTACTATACACAAAGCAGATCTGTTGTTCCACCATACTGTTGCCATCAATCAGCCGTATGACTTAAAGTGGCTACCATGGCTCTTGGACGTCAGTTTTTCTTAAAAGCAGGTTTGGCCCTTGGGGGCGCTCTCTTTGGCTTGGTACTGCTTGCCGTATCCGCCGAGGTGTATCTGCGTGTCTCTAACCGTTTACACCGAGGTAGTAGCTTTGAGTCTTTGGCCGATCTTCGAGACTCGATGCTTACTCGCGAGGCTCCTTCGAGTGGTTCCCTTGATCTGCGCGATATTATTTATCCCAATCCCGATGACCATATCATTTACGAGTTGCGTCCGAACTTGGACGTGACCTTTCAGAAGGTGCCGGTACACACCAACTCCTGCGGGATGCGCAATCGTGAGGTGGCGACTGAGAAACCGATCGATGTGTATCGTATTGCGCTGCTGGGCGATTCATTCGCCTTTGGCTGGGGGGTACGTGAAGAGGAGAGTTTTGCCCAAGTTTTGGAGCGGTCGCTTAACCGGGCGGCTCAGGGGAAGTTTAAAGTAGAGGTGCTTAATTTTGGTGTTCCGGGCTATTCGACCTTTCAGGAGGTGTATCGCTTTATCGATATGGGAGCACAGTTCAACCCGGATGCGGTGTTGGTATACTTCGTGAGCAATGATTTCGGTTATCCCTTCATGGTTCGTGATATGGCTCGGCCAGGAAAACTTCTTTCCAGTTTCGAGTTTGCGCGTCTTACCTGGCAGGCGATGAACCCCGATATCGCTCAGCAGAAGATGTTCCTCATGGGGCTTGATCCGAATGCAACGTTAAAGGTTTTGAGCGACTTTACGCGAGAGCGTGGAATTCAGCTTGCTGTGGCTATTAATCCATACCAGAAGTGGCCCAAGGAGAAGTGGCGTCTCCCCGTTCTAAAAAAACGTAACGATATAACCCTGATTGAACTAGGGGTGCCACTCAACCAGGCGATTGAAGCACGCCATATCCCCGTGGAGAAGCTTAAACTGCCCACCGACCCACATCCTAGCGCCCAGAAGCATGCGCTCATCGGCGAGATTTTAGCGTCGTACTACCTGCAGTATATTCGCTAGATTTCCCCCTGATATTTTAATGGAGAGAACCCTTCTTCTCCGATTCAAATCGTAGCTGGAGTACGTCATGGTCGACAGCCTCAACGATGGTGCTCGTTGGTGAGATTGAGTATTTCGCACTCAGCGGAGTTGGCGTGATCTGCCATCTTCCCGTGGGGAGATCGCTAAACAGGAAGCGACCACTACTGTCGGTTCGTAAGAATTTATTCCTGGCACCATTAATTGGTTCAAGAGTAATTGGTTCAAGAGGAGTGGCCCTAACTCTAGCCCGCGCACCTCCCTGGCCAGAGATCGTCCCTCCGATATTTACGAGGAGGTAGTGCTTAAGGAGTGAGACACTGCTCGGAGTGCTGACGAGGATATCGAAGCGCTGATCACCGTCAAAGTCGATCGCTTGCAGATCTCCTCGCCCGAAGGGGGGCAGTGACGATCTGCTGTTGCGCGATAGGGTCGCGCTATCTTCTTCAAAGTGGTTACTGCCCTTTGAAAGTATGACGGTGCTGTATGTTTTTGACCCAGGCCCGATCAGGTCCGGGATGCTGTCACGGTTAATGTCGACCCAGAATGTTCTTGCCCCCGGAGATTTCAAAAGCGTGCGCTGCTGGTAGAGCAGTGTGAAGTGGTTTTGCGCGGAGAGGCGATAGATGCTTAAGAATGGACTAGAGCTGCCAGCCTCCGTTGTGATCACCGCATGATACATGGTGCCATTGGAATCGAGGTTGCTGGAGGTGATGCTGTATAAGTTTTTCCCGAAGGGGATCTCAATGGCCATTGGCTCAAAACCGTTCTCGTTGTCATAGGTGATCAGTTGGTACGCCGATGCGCTGGTGCCGATTATTTCGAGTGCACCACGAGAGTCGGCATCGATGAAGAAAGCACGCTCGACATTCTGCATTGGTAATCGAATGGTGGTAAACGAGGGCGCCTCAGTGCCTCCATCGTTACGCAGCAGCCAGAAAGCTTGCACGTATGAGCTCGGCCGGCTGTCGTATGAACGAATCCTGCCGCTGAGAAGAAGGTCGTTGTCACCGTCATGATCAAAGTCATTACAGGCAAATGTGCGTAGGACGGCTTTGGGTATATAGACCTCCGAGGTCTGTCGAAAGGTCAGTTGTCCTCTGTTCTGGTAGATCGCTCTGTCCGTAACTAAATCCGGCAGGGAGTCTCGGTTAAGGTCGCAGAGAATAAATTTTGAGCTGACATACAACGGTTCCGTGCTTGGAGGATCAAAAAGCGCGCGCCTAAGATCAAATGCGCCGTGTGTTGTCTGCTCAAGGATACTTATCCCACTATCGGAGCGCCCGGCGCCGACATCAAGGTCTCCGTCGCCGTCAAGGTCAGCGAGTGTGCTATTAGAAAGATAGGTAAATGGTTCTGCCGGGACGTTGTAGAGATTCTGCTTCGCCAGCTGCTCTCGTTCGGCACGTACTTCGGCTACTGCCAGGAGAGCGATTAACGCGAAGGCGATTTGAATGGTCAAGCGATAATGATTTTTTGTAGGTGACATAGCTACCTCAAAGTAGAGTTTCAATAAATGTGCGTTAAGCACACTTTTAATTTATGCTATCTGTGGCAGCTAGTCAAATGATGGGGCAACTCTTTTTCTGACACTGGTCTGTAGACTTCAGTCGTAACTACTCGCCCCTCATCGACTAACGATGACGTCAAACGTCTAGCGCCGGACGTAAGGCGTCGAGGTCTGACGTCGACTCGACGGTGCTCGCCGGAGCCCGGCGTTAGACCTTGGACGTCGGCGTCATCGGTTCCCAGAAATAGTCATTTTGTTAGGGTTATAGGCACAGCATGAGGAGGGGGAGAGTAGGTACCTTCAGTCTATAACTCAATAGCTAGTCATTCCAGGTTGTTATGTTATGCTTTTGTAACTACTCATTAACCCCGGGCGAACAGCTCTTGCTTGAACTTGCACTTGAACTGCACCTGATTCCTGTACCCGCTCCTTTTCCTATTCCAATCAAGAGGATAAGGGGCAGGGGCAGGAATCAGGAGCGGTTCAAGTGCAAGTTCAAGCAAGTTCCTTTTGCCCGGGGTTATTGAGCAATTACATGCTTTTGGCAGTTGCCGCATAATAGCGGGCAATCATGGTGAGGTTACTATCTGGTTGCAGAAGCGCGTGGTAACGTGGCAGACTCTTGGAGTTCAGTTTGGGGAGGGCCAAGTTGTATAGGGCTGCTCCATATAGTTTCGCTTGAGGTGGAGGTTCCTGGTCGCCTTGTTGTGTCACAGGACCAAAGCACTATTAATCTTATTGGAGGGTTTATCATGAAGAAGATTGCTATTTTAGTCGCTGCGGCGTTCGTGTTTAGCGCCTCAGTTGCCCAAGCTCAGCCGATCATTAGCTATAATTTCGCGGATGCGTCATATGAGTGGACGCATACAGGCCTATCGGGTGATGGGGATGCCAACGGCATGGCCGTTAATTTTTCCCACGACCTGATGGATTCGGTGGTGTTCGAGGGTGGATACGGATATCAGTCATACAAGACGACCCGCTACAGTCCGGGGCGAGTAAGTTCCCGAGTTAGCAAGTTTACCTATGGCGTTGCGGCGTACCACGCCATCTGCGAAAACTTCCATGTGCTCGGACGGGCTGGGTTATCAAACTCGGTCTATAACTATGGCTCAGCCAATCCAGACAAAGATGAGTTTGGGCAGTACGTTGGTGCTGGGGTGCGTTATGTTCTCGATAACGATATCGAGTTGGATGGCAATGTTACCTACGACCATGTTCGTGTCCTTGATACGAAGTGGGTTGCTGAAGGTGTCGCTATCGTCCCCGTGGCTGATGATGTGGCCATAACGGGTAACCTTGGCCTGACCGGCGAGGGTGGCGTGCAGATCGGCGGCGGCGCTCGCTATATGTTCTAATTTGTTTATCAAGAACGCTGATGTTCTTTCGAGACTGGGCCCCGTATGGGGCCCAGCTTTTAGGTGCGCCCTGGCGGGCGCACCTGGAATGGTTCACATCGAGCACAGTGCTATTTTAATGGACTTACGTTGCTCGATCAGGCACTTTCTAAGTGTCCAGGCACCGATGTGGATTGCGTAGCTCAATATTTCAAGAGCACAAAGACTTTCTCTGGAGTGTCGGGAGATGTTACGTTTAGAGAGGACGGGAGTAACAGTCGACCCTATGGTATTAAGGCCGTTCGCGAGGGCAAGTTTATTTGGTTGAAGAGATAATCGAGCGATGCCGAGTCCAATTCGGGTTGCCATAACAGCCTCCCCTGTAGCTAAATTGCATGAATAGTCCACCGAAACATAGCTGGCTTTCGAACAGTGTCGAAGTGCGTGTTAGCTCAGGAAAAGGGAAGGGGTTGTTTGCACGTGCTGTTATCAGCGTGGGTGAACCTGTAGTGCGATTTGGTGGTACGATTATGTCACTTGATGACATTCGCCATGGCGGTGCCAATGCGCATAGCTATATCGCCATCTCTGAAAATACATTCCTAGGAGTACCTCTGGGTGAGCCGGAGCAGGGCGATGAGTTTATAAACCATAGCTGTGATCCTAACCTTTGGATGATTGACGAAGTTACCCTTGCAGCTCGTCGACAGATCGCTATCGACGAGGAAGTTACCGCTGATTATGCCATGTGGGAGCACGACGAGAGTTGGCACTGCCCATGGAGATGTGCCTGCGGAAGCGCTGAGTGCAGAGGGCAGATCACGGGCAGTGATTATATAAGATATAATTTAGAGCGACGCTATGCCGGGCACATCGCCCCATTTCTTAAAGAGCGACGTCATGCCCCACTTGTTCGGACGGTATAGCTGAGGATCTGACAGTCCGCTGCGGCTGCAGCTGATGCAGTTACCAGAGTGCTGATGGCAGCTTACAGAGGGGTTTTCGCGCGAATATGCGGGTCAGTTAAACATTGAGGAAACTTTTCTCCTAAATCCTCGATACTAATGGTATGCACCAGCTCTTCGACAGATGCCTGGTAAGCATCTTGTCGAATGCTGCTTCTGAAATAGAGAGCCCTTGCTCGTAGTTCGCGCATTGACGCTATAGTAGCCAATAAGCTACACTGGAGGTCCGTGGAAGTTAAGCCGAAGATCATAAGGATATACCAAGAGCCAGATGGCAACCTTCCTTTCGTGCGCTGGATAAAAGGACTGCAGGATGTTCGGGGTAAACAGAAGATTGAAGCTAGGGTCGATAGGGTTCGTTCTGGGAATCTTGGAGATTGCAAGGCTGTTGGTGAGGGAGTGAGCGAGCTACGTATACAGTTTGGCCCAGGTTATCGAGTCTACATAGGTCAAGAAGGAAACACGTTCGTAATTCTTCTTTGTGGAGGTGATAAGAGTACTCAAGATGAAGATATCAAAAAAGCAAAAACCTACTGGAAAAAATATCAAAGGGAAAAGGCATATGCCGAGCGTTGATTACGACGAATATCTTCTTAACGAACTTAAAGATCTTGAATATGCTGCAGGGTACCTCACGGCATGCCTGGAGGAAGGCGAAGATGTGTTTCTAGTAGGTGTTCGTAATATTGCCAAGGCACAGGGTGGGATGAAAGCTCTTTCTAAGGCGACCCAATTAAATCGAGAGAGCCTTTATGATATGTTGTCTGAAGATGGGAATCCTCGCCTGAGTAGTCTCACCACGGTTTTGGGGCAGCTTGGCTTCAAAGTTGAGTTCTCTCTTAAGACACCGGCTACAAAAGCTGCTTAAGAGCCGCCTCCCCTCGTCGTCCTTTAAGATGGATGTATTTCATCCATCATTTCCAGCAAGTGAAACGGCATCATCCTCATCAAGCTCGTCTATGGTAGTATCTGATACTATCTCCTGGTAACTTTCAGGATAGGAGTAGCCATCCTCGACTTTGACCCCCCATAATCCATAATCTGGTAGTACGTAACTTAAGACCCAGCAACAATTCGGATGATCCATCACCGATGACACCGCTGCCTAAAGTTTTATAAAGAGAACATAGCTGCCGTGTTGAAGGCCGAAGATAGCTCAAGAGCCTTTTAGCTGGCCCAGACGCAGCAAGCAAAATGAAGATCTCGAGTGATGCACGCACTTTTGCTGCACTACAACATGTAGAAGAGACGACTATCTGAAAATACTTGGTTGATGAAGGAGAACGGCGCTACGAAAACTCCACCGCATTGGCCAATGGCGGAAGGGGCGGCAAGAAAGCCCCCGGTGGCCACTGCACAAGGTAATCTCCAAGCTTCCAGAGCCGGTAGCATTCGCGGCACTTGGCACAAAACTCTTTAAATTCCTTAATAAGTGCTATCCGTAGCTGCTTCGTTGCAGCTATGCA
>CAIXSY010000237.1 GCA_903922175.1 uncultured delta proteobacterium
AGCTGACCAGAAAAGATTCTTCCATATGGCCTTTGGGTCGGTCAGAGAGTGTCAGGCTATTCTGGACATTAGCCCTGAGCCGAGTGCTGATGCCGTAAAGTTAGCTGACGTAGTGGCCGCTAACGTCTATTGCCTCATCAGGAGCTACGGCTAAGGCCGTGGGCTGCGGCCGAAAGCTGCAGCTGCATCAGATGCAGTCAGCGGAAAGCTGACTGCAGATCGCTGAGAGCAGATAGCGAGCAGGGTCGGTTTAACGCTCGTCGGTCTGAGGCATCGCCTCACTAGTATTTATAACCACAGCTGTTATACTACCCCGCATGCCCTCTGAACCTGTTCTCGTGGTAGAACACCTCGATAAAACCTTCCCCGGCAATCCGCCCGTACACGCGGTACGAGATCTAAGTTTTTCGCTCCTGAGTGGGGAGATCGTTGGACTTCTCGGGCCAAACGGTGCCGGCAAAACGACAACCATGCGCATGCTTCTTTCGGCGCTCACCCCCGACTCCGGCCAAATTTTGTACTTTGGGCAATCTCTCAGCAGCGATCGCTCAGCCGTGCTACAAAATATTGGATTTGCCAGCGCCTACACAGGATTACCGCTCTACCTCAGCGTTGAAGAGAGCCTTATCGTGCAGTCCCATCTATACGGACTGACGCGTGCCGATACCCGCGCGCGAATTGACGAGCTGACTGAATTCTTTGGAGTTAGCCAATTCCGCCGAAGCCTAGTCAACCAACTCTCGGCCGGCCAGAAGACCCGCGTAACCCTGGCGCGTGCATTTTTGCATCGCCCACGCCTTGTGCTCCTCGATGAACCAACCGCCTCTCTCGATCCCGACATTGCCCACGAGGTACGAGGGTTCCTAAGGGCCAAGCGCGAGCGCGAGGGCACGACCCTCCTTCTTAGCTCGCATAACATGCCGGAAGTATCTGAACTGTGTGATCGCGTGCTCTTTCTAAAAAATGGCGCACTCATCGCCTGTGGCACGCCACGTGAGCTTGCGCACACCATATCGAGTACGGTGGTCGTCGTATCGGTGCGCGGCGACGCCGCTGCCTTGGCGCAAACCTTACGTACCAAGGGATTTACCTGCCAGGTGCAAGGCAGCTGCGTCAAGATAAACGTCCTCAACGATAACACCGTCGAGACGCTGCGCCAGGCGCTTACCCTTTCAACAGACATAGATGGGGTGCGAATTGAAGAACCCAACCTAGAGGATTTCTTTATGGCACAAACCGAATCGAGGCCAGGCTGAGGGATACCTATGAATCTGCAACTAATTTGGGGTGTAACCCTACGACATCTTTATCTTGTGCCGCGAAGCCTGGAGAAGGTTGTCGACCTCTTTTACTGGCCTACCGTCGAAATCATCGTCTGGGGAACGAGCGCCGTTTGGATTACGGGCAGTACGGCGAACCAGGCACTCAAGGTCGCTGTGCTCCTTTCACTTGTGGCTTGGCGCCTGACCTTTATTAGCGCTTATGAGTTAGGGGTTAATTTCCTTGAGGAGTGCATCAGCCGCAACCTCACCAATCTGCTCTCTACACCACTCAAGAAGATCGAATGGCTTGTGGGGGTTCTCTGCGTTGGCTTTGTCAAATTCATAATTCTCACCTGTTACCTATTTGGATTAGTGTATCTGCTCTTTGGCGTAAACCTGCTAAGCATCGGCATAGTGTGGATTCCCGTCCTCGTCCTACTCTTCATCTCAGGCATAATATTCGGCTGCCTCTCTACTGCCTGCGTGCTCAAGCTCGGCATTCGCGCACAGACACTCACCTGGACGCTACCCTACATCTTTGCCCCGCTGACGGGCGCTTATTTCCCGATTGCGGTGCTGCCGCATATCCTCCAACGAATTGGCCTCCTATTGCCGCCCACCGCAATCTTCGAGGGCTTACGCTCCTCGATACTTAACCAAGCGCCGATAGGCCCCGTTATGCTCCACGCGTTAATCATTAACGTCGCCTGCCTCCCCCTCGCCATTCTCTTCCTCAACGTAGTTTTTGAACGGGTCCGTCGGCGCGGGTTTGACCATTTAGAGTAGTCTGCTGCGCAGACTACTCTAACCTCAAAGGAAAATTTGTGGTACTCAGCCTAATAGCCGTTTTTTAACGAAAGTATGATTCGCAAAAGTGCAAAAGATAGCCCATGGCTTGTACTACTCAGCGGCGCAAGCTCATCCGGTAAGACAACTCTCGCTAAAGCTCTTGCAAAACATTCTTTGGAGTGTAAGAGACCGTTTTTACATATAGACTCGGATCAATTCGTGCCCAATTGTCCTTTTTCCAGGGAGGATAGTCACGCCAAACGAGCTTCGTTTAACAGGGCTATCTGCAACAGTGTGCTTGCATTTGCAGATCAAGGATTTGATTTAGTAATAGACGGGATTCTACCGTATGGAGAACCAGAGCTCCTTGCCAACACGCTTGAGACTTTCCAGCGCTATGCACTATGCTATGTAGGAGTACATTGTAATCTTCATGTACTAGAACAGCGTGAGTCTCTTCGAAAAAACCGCACCCAGGGATGGGCGCGAAAACAATTTAACGATCTTCACCAAGGTCAAAAATATACGTTAGAAGTTGATACAAGCATGTCTGAGACGCAGGAAATTGTTAACACCATTTGGAGCTACATGTTTATTCGTAATCCTTATACTTCATAAAATCGAGCCGCATTTGATATACCACCGGATTTAAGGACAGCTACAGGTGATCGCCAATTCACGAGACGATAAAAACGAGTCTTTCGATGCGAGCGACATCGCACGAGAGCAGGAGCCTGTTCAGGCTGAGACAAAGAAAAAGTCAAAGCCATTTTGTTTTGTCTTACTGACGTTCATTCCACCTCTTTATATGCTGCATTTGCAGATTGGCCCCAAGGCTTCCGCAATCTTCCGCATGGGGGCACCTGCGCTGCATCCACTGTGGCCAATTTTACCCGGGCTCGCTCTGGCTTTCCTATTTTGCAATGCGCCTAGCATGAAAGGATTTCGGACTATTCTCCACGAGCTGCGCCATGCGGCGCTCATTCTTCTGACGGGCAACAAATTAAACCGGTTTGAATTTTATTCAAAACAGCAGATTCAGGAGCTCAATACCCTGGCTAGAGTTTTCTACCGCTTGCGCGCTGGGATCTGGGGGCATATTACAGGTCCTCTCATTACCACCGCACCGTATTACTTCCCCCTCTTAAGCATTCCAGCGATTGCAGTCTGTTCATTTTTGCCTCATCAGCATCAGCAGACCGGCCTCTTCGCCGTAGGGATCTCTATTGGAATTGATTACATAACCTCGCTCAAAGATTTTCTGAACGTGAATAACCTGGGCGAGGGGGACTTTGTGGAATATCGCGGCGGATTCGTCTTCGGGGTCCCGTTCGTCCTTGCGGTCAATGCGGTTACTATCGAATGTACAGCGATTTGGATGGGCTGGATGCTTACGGGGCTATAGCAGGCGGCACACCTAGCCGGAACGTAACTACTTAGATTCTGTCCGTAGGACAGAATCTACGTAAGCAAGTATCTGCGAAGCACGCTCAGCACGTGCTCCCACATTTTAGGCGACAGGGTATGTCCAACTACTTCATCGATGAAGTAGCTGAAGTTTGATACTACTCCACAGCCTTCGTAAGCATTCCGAATTCGCGCCAAACCTGGCTTAATAAATTCAATTGGGTTCGTGAGGTCCTTCGCTCCAAAGTTAAGATGGAGCGGTCGGGGCGCAGTAAGCGCCGCAACATCCGCCGTATCGCCGAATTGAAAAATTCCGGGAATGAAATTAGAGAACGAATGAAGAATATGGTGTGCATGCAATGCCTCGTAGGTAGGCATGCAACAATTACCTACAAAACATTTAAGCCGAGATTCCCAGGGGCCAAGTAGCCACGTAAAGGTAGATCCAAGCGAGTACAGATTCATCCCGGTGAAATGCTCCTCAACGAGTTTCTGGCTCGTCCGCAGAATCTGTGGGTCAAAAGGGAGAGTTTTTTATATTTAATGGGGGCGTTGCCCCCAAACCCCCAGGATTTTACGCATTAGGGAACTGCCGGGTGGGGATAGCGCGTGGTCTAGAGC
>CAIXSY010000238.1 GCA_903922175.1 uncultured delta proteobacterium
CAAAATTCACTAGTCGGCGCTATTATAGCGTGCCTCTTTCGGGCTTAACCTCGAAATTGGCCACGTATACTACTCTACTATTTCACTTATTTCTCCCGTCCTATCGCGCTTTCGCTGTTTCCGGACAGGCTCTAGTTACATCGACCAGGAGCACGTTCACGTTTCTCTTACCCACACTTATTGAGCAATTACCGATTCGCGTTTAGCACGACTATGTAGCGAGCAAAAGGATCTGTCCCAATAGAATATTTAACGCTGTTTCAACCCGTAGAATCCTCGGTCCTAAGTCTAGTGGACAAAAGCCCAATCCAACGAGACTGGCAACCTCGCCTGACGCCCAGCCATTTTCTGGACCGATGGCCACAAACACCGGTTTGCCTGTAGGGAGTTGGCTGCTAGTCGATAGGGTCGCTCTGTTGGGGAAATGGGTATCCGCCACAAATCCATGCCACTGGTCATACTTTGAAAGCTGCGGCGCAAGATGCTCTCGTAGGTACCAGGAAAATGTCCGCTGCACACATATCTGCGGTGGAATCGGATCACCACACTGCGCAAGCCCTTTGGCGATCTCAGATGCGATCTGCTCCTCCGTTAGGGCCTTCGATTGCAGATAACTCTTCTCGGAGTTCTCGGCACCAACAAAGCAGACTGAGGCCACACCAGTCGTCGCCGCAATCTGAATTACCTTTTTAACCGTCTGCGGACGGCAAACACCGACGATGCAATGAACCGGCAATTTCTGCGGCCCAGCGGTTCTCGCCACAACCTGGACGACAAGACGATCTTTCGAAGTCTCTTTTACGCAAGCTTCACCGCAGCGCTCGCCGTAAATGACCAGCGGGAGGCGATCGCCGATTTTTAGGGGATGCTCTTCGGCATAGGCGACAACCCGCTCACCGGTGATGACGGCAACGCCATCGGAGGCGATTTCGGACTGGTAGAGGAGAAGAAAATTCATGACTGGGATGATTATAGGTGGGAGCATGGATAACTGCAATCAAATGAGAAGGGTAACTAGTCAGGGTTACGAGGGACAAGATAGCTGGGGCCATTGCCTGATGCCGAGAAGCTGCAGCTGATGCTGTCAGCAGAAAGCTGACGACCGATCGCTGAGATCAGACGGCAGACAGAGTTGCTTCTTCTTCCCAGATCCAACTAGACTGCGCATCCATACTACCATGATCACCCAAGAACTATTTGCCCAATATCACTCGTCAGTGCTCGAACGCTTTCTGCGCTACGTGCGCATCAACACCCAATCTGACCCCTTTTCGAGGTCCTCGCCTTCAACTGCATGTCAATTAGACCTTGCCCGTCTCCTCGCTGCCGAGCTGCGATCACTAGGAATAAGCGATGCACACTCTACCGAGCACGGCTTTGTCTACGGCACCGTACCTGGCAATATAGACACCACCGCGCCGACGATCTTTTTCTGCTCGCATCTCGACACCTCTTTCGACTGCTCCGGCGAGAACGTCAAACCCCAGGTAATCGAAAACTATGATGGGCGCGACCTCCAGCTTCCTGGAGATCCCTCTCAGGTACTGCGGGTTGCCGATCATCCAGCGCTGCAGCACGAAGTCGGGCGCTCGATCGTCACCAGCGACGGCACAACGCTGCTTGGTGGTGACGACAAGAGCGGCATCGCCGCGATAATGGATGCCGTCCAATTTCTGCAATCCCACCCGCAGATTAAACATGGGCCCTTAAAAATCCTCTTCACCCCCGATGAGGAGATCGGCCATGGCACAGAAAATATCGACCTTACCAAGGTACGTGCCGATTTCGGCTACACCCTTGACGCCGACGGACTGGGAACGTTCGAAGATGAAAACTACTTCGCCCAAGGACTAACGCTGCGCATTAAAGGCAATCCGGTCCACTCCGGATACGCCACGGGGAAGCTCGAAAATGCCTTGAAAATTGGAGCTGAGATCCTGGCCCGACTCCCCAAGGACAAACGTTCACCCGAGGTAAGTTGCGAGCGTGAGGGATTCATTCATCCGACCTCTATACAGGGCAAGGAGGCTCTGTGTGAGATCAGGATGAATCTACGCGATTTCGAATTTCATCGGCTGGATGAATACGCCCAGCTGGTGCAAGCATTGGCGCGTGAGGTGCTCGCCAATTATCCACGATCATCGTATAGCTGCGAAATAGTCGAGCAGTACCGCAACATGAAGGAGATTATCGAGCGTCATCCACAGGTGCGTGAGTTGGCCTTGCGCGCCACTCGAGAGGCCGGGATAACACCGTGCCAAAAACTAATCCGTGGTGGCACGGATGGTGCCATGCTCTCTCACAAGGGGCTACCCTGCCCCAATCTTTTTTCGGGACAGCACGGCATTCATTCACTTACTGAATGGGTCTCGGTTTATAGCATGCAGAAGGCAGCTGAGGTTATGGTGCGGATAGTTGCTATATCCGTATCTGCTCAACAACCCCGGGAGACATTCTGTCTTAGTCCTAGCGAGGCGCTGCCTCAGACTGACGAGCGTTGATCTGTAATCTGCTTTCAGAGATCTGCTGTCAACTGTCCGCTGACTGCATCTGATGCAGCTGCAGCTTTCGGCCGCAGCCCACGGCCCTAGCCGTAACTCCTGATGAGGCAATAGACGTTAGCGGCCACTACGTCAGCTAACTTTACGGCATCAGCACTCGGCTCAGGGCTAATGTCCAGAATCGCCTGACACTCTCTGACCGACCCAAAGGC
>CAIXSY010000239.1 GCA_903922175.1 uncultured delta proteobacterium
ATTACCCTATTCATTCCTGAAAGTCAGCGCGTTTCTTCAAAAACACCCCTGTTCGGTAAGGGGCGAGCTTAGTTCGCCTTTTCTCACTTCGTGAGAAAAGGCGGCTAGTTACATCGACCAGGACCACGACCGTTCGACAAGCTCACGACAGGCCAGGAGCACGCGCACGATATTCTTTACCCGGACTTAATGAGTAACTACTTCACCTGGAGCTAACTCCAGGTGAATACTCAGCAATTTATTTCGTGGTTTTCGTGTCCTTTTTCGTGCCCTTCGCGTAACTTCATCCCACTTCCATAGCTTCAATTAGTTAGGCCCTGTGAACGGTTACATTGTCGAACGGTAGTAGTCGAAAAGTGTGCTGGGTCGGCTAGTTATGTCGACCACGTTCATGACCACGAGCACATCCTAGCCACACATATTGAGCAGTTACAGAAGAGTCTAAGCATCCGCGGTGATAGCCTATGCAGTCTGAAGATAGAGCAGAGAATATGTTGTGTCGCATGATAGAAAAGGGGGCTGGGCTTGCTGCGGTGCGCGGTGATGTCGCCGGATCGGCATGTACAACGTTTACCATCGGCGGGCCATTGGCCTGTCTGGCCGAACCACAGGACGTAGAACAGCTCTGTCGCCTCCTGCGCTTCCTCTCCGCCGAAAAACTTCCCTATCGCATTCTTGGAAATGGCAGCAACCTGTTAGTTAATGACGCCGGGGTAGCCGAATGCGTGATTCGCCTGGGTAAAGGGTTTCGTTACTGTCGAGAAGCTGGGACAGGGCTGTTCGAGAGCGGCGGCGGGACCTCGCTTATGTCACTTTCGCGTGAGCTTTCGGAGCAGGGGATAGCCGGTCTTGAGTTTGCTGGTGGCATTCCGGGTAGCCTCGGTGGTGCCGTGTGTATGAATGCTGGTGCTCACGGTGGTGAGATGGCGCAGCTGCTGCAGGAGGTGGAGTGGGTTAGCGCTGACGGGGAGCAGGTTACTACGCCGGCTTCTTGTTTAGCCTTCGCCTATCGACACTCCGAACTTCCCGCAGGTGCGGTCGTAACCCGTATGCAGCTTAAGCTTGCGGCCTCTGATGCCGCGATCTGTCGGGAGCGCCGCGCGCATTTCCTTGCAGAGCGCAAAGCGCGCCAACCGCTTACCGCCTCCTCCGCCGGTTCTGTCTTTCGTAATCCATCGCCTGACCGCAGCGCGGGCTATCTGATTGAACAGGCCGGTCTCAAGGGCCGTCAGCTGGGCGGCGCCGCGGTTTCAACCCTTCACGCCAATTGGATAATCAACCCCGATCGCCAAGCTTCGGCCAGGGATGTTTTAGGGTTAATTGGGGTCTGCCAAGAGGAGGTTAAGGCAAAGTTTGGGGTTTTGCTTAAGCCGGAGGTGGTGCTTTGGTAGGTCCCGTCCGGAGGGTCGTGCAGATGCGCGACGGCGGTGGGGGGATGGGACGGGACCTATTCAATCAAACCTAGCTCGCGTAAGCCGTCTTTCCAGTACCACTGCTCGCCGTTTCCAAGAGTTGCTATAAGCTCGGACAGAAGCTCAGGATGCTGCGAGTATCGGTCAAAATCACGATTACCCAAGAGGTCTATATTGGTAACGTTAGGACCGGAAAGCAGCGATTTTAGAAGCCAAGTCTTACCTGTGCCCCTTGCTCCGAAGAGGAAGAAAGAGTGTGATTTTAGAGGGTTGAGTAGTCTATGCATGTAGCTTTAAATTTGCCGGACAAATTTAAAGTTCATTACAGACGGGTGGTACGCCTGTCAATATTAGATTGTGGTGCGAAGGGGAGGCATTCGAATGGCACTGGTTGTTTCATTTGCCTCTTTTGTATGTCCCTCGTCTTTAGGCCAGGTTCAGATGCCTGGCGCCGGTGGGGGACGGGAACTATTCTTTCGCCCTTACTCGTACAGAGGCTTGGCTCTTGTTAGCGTTAACCCGGTAAATTAGCATATGTGCATGAAATCCTTAATCAACTCCACCGTCATCACTATCGTCGCTATATTCTTCCTGACAAGCGCCAGTGCTTTTGCTGCTCCCAAACTGCGCATCGGTGTGATTACGCCACTAAGCGGCAGCCTGGTGGCCAGTGACGTAACGGCATCCTCCTGGCGCAGGAGCTCTTTGACCCCAACCACCAAGTTGAGTTCGTCTTTGAAGATGACGGCTTTCAGCCTAAAAATTCGATCACCATCGCCAAAAAGTTTATCGCCGATAAGATGGACGCCATTATAATTTTCGGCACACCAACCGCGTTTGCCGTCGCACCGGTGACGGAGCAAGCGAAGATGCCGCTGGCGGCGATTACTATCGTCGATAAGGTGGTGCAGGATAAGCAGTTTGCCGTGCGCCATTTCGTGGCTTGGCAGGAGGAGAATCGGCGCATTGTGGAAGAGGTGAAGAAGCGCGGGTATAAGAGGGTGGCGATGGTGACCACGATCAACGACGCCACGCTGGCACTGCGCGATGGTTTTCTGAAAGAGTCCGGCGTTGAGGTGGTGCTTAACCAAGAGTTTGCACGAGATGATATGGATTTCCAGGCTGTGGCCGCCAAGATTAAGGCGGCAAAGCCGGATGCGGTGTATAACCTTCTTTTCTCTCCGCAAAACTCCACCTTTATGAAGACGCTGCGAGCGCTGGAGTGTACGCTGCCCGCATTTGCCGTGCATAATGTCGAAGACCCGAGTGCGGTTGTGGCCTCGCAGGGGAGCTTTAACGGGATCTGGTTTGTAACGGGAGACGATCGCGCAGGGAATAAATACCGAGAAGCCTATCAGCAAAGGTTCGGGTCGCTACCGGCGATGGGTTGGGCCAATGCTTTCGACTACGCCAAGATGATAATTGAAGCGGCCAAGCGCGGCGTGCCCGTGCTTTCGCATCTAAAACATCTGCAAAGCTTCGAGGGCGCTTTCGGCACCTACGGATCGGCAGAGGGTAATGCCTTCCAACTAAAGGCGACGGTTAAGACGATAGAGGGTGGGCGGTTTGTTGAACAGTAGGGGCGAGCATTACATTTGAAGAGGTTTCTACCAGCCGTGCCCTCCCACTTTAATAAAAAGCGCTCAAATCTGACCTAGATCTGAGCGCAACTTGCATAAGTTATTATTTAGAGCCTGTCCGGAAACAGCGAAAGCGCGATAGGACGGGAGAAATAAGTGAAATAGTAGAGTAGTATACGTAGCCAATTTCGAGGTTAAGCCCGAAAGAGGCACGCTATAATAGCGCCGACTAGTGAATTTTGAG
>CAIXSY010000240.1 GCA_903922175.1 uncultured delta proteobacterium
ATTACCCTATTCATTCCTGAAAGTCAGCGCGTTTCTTCAAAAACACCCCTGTTCGGTAAGGGGCGAGCTTAGCTCGCCTTTTCTCACTTCGTGAGAAAAGGCGGCTAGTTACATCGACCACGACCACGACCGTTCGACAAGCTCACGACAGGCCAGGAGCACGTTCACGTTTCTCCTACCGATACTCTTGCCCGAGGAGCCTCATAATATAAGGAATATATTTCCAAACTTCTGGTACTTAGTCTATAGTTCGTTTAAATCAGTTGAAGTTACTCCCGTGGGAAGAATGGGAGTATGCAATATTTTTGTAGCAGGAGTCGTGCATGCGTGTCGCTCGTCTAGAAGTGTTCGGATTTAAATCCTTTATGGAGCGGCTGACCCTTCCGCTAGAGGCTGGCGTGACCGGTGTTGTTGGGCCGAACGGATGTGGAAAATCAAATATTATAGATGCTTTACGTTGGGTCCTCGGCGAGACGAGGGCCAGCAACCTGCGTGGCGGTGTGCTTGAAGATGTCATCTTTAACGGCACGGATAAGTTGCGTCCTTTAGGGTTAGCGGAAGTAACTATAACGCTACGTGCCTCGGCCGCAGATTTCTTCTCCGATCTTGTCTCCCCCTCTCTTGAGGCTGATCTGATTGCGAGTCTCAACCTTCCAGCTGCGCCGGTGGATGACGTTGTGGAAGTTCCGGAGTCAAAAGAGGGAACCGAGGAGCATCGTCCTCACCTGACTGTTATTGAGGGCCGCCTTGGGACAGCCGCCGAAGCGGAGGAGCAGGCCGTCTCAGCCCTCGATGGTTTAACGCCAAGCGTAGGCGAGCTGGGTGTAAGTAAAACGGAGGAGACATCTTCTTCTGCTGATGTTTCTGAAGGTGCGGTTAGCCCCACTGAAGTTGCTGAAGACGGCGCTGCGCCTTCTGTCGCGGCGGAGGAGAAGCTCGACGAGGATGATCCCAAGCGGGATGTAACCATGCTTACCAGGTTCGCTTGGCTTAAATCCGTGAGCGAGGTACAAGTAACGCGGCGCCTCTATCGAAGCGGAGAATCTGAGTTCTTTATTAATCGTGTTTCGTGTCGGCTGAAGGATGTAAAGGAGTTTTTCCGAGCGGTCGGAATTGGGGCCCGTGCCTATACTATCGTCGCCCAGGGTGAGGTGACACGCATAATTTCGGCTCGACCAGAGGAGCGTCGCCTCATTCTCGAAGAGGCAGCTGGTGTATTAGGATTCCGAGATAGAATCTCTGCCGCGACGAGGCGACTCGATGATACCTCGGTCAATGTTTCTCGACTTGAGGATGTGATCAAGGAGGTTACGCGGCAGGTTAATTCACTACGCGTTCAAGCTTCTCGAGCGAAAAATCGCCAGAGCCTAAAGGATCAGATATGTTCCCTCGATCGACAGCTTTTTAGAGATACCTATCTTGAGTTCGAAGTGCGCAAAGGTGCTGCCACGCAGGCTTTGCAGCAGTTCCAGGAGAAGGAGGCTCATCTCGATGCCGCTGCACAGAAGGTGCATGCCGAGGAACAGGAGGTTCGCGGCGAGCTGATGCGAATCGACCTTGAAGCAGATAGTTTCCGTTCAAAGATCGACTCCCTGCGTGAAGAGCTCGAACGGCGTGCCCAGCAGCGTAACAAATATACCTCGCGAATAAACGAACTGCGCGCCTTCGCCCTTGCGCGTGGAACCGAGATCTCGCGGCTTGAGGAGCAACTGGGTACATTTGAGAACCGCCAAAGTGAGAGTCAGGCTGAGGTGCAGCAGCTCTTGGCGCGTGAGGTTGAACTGCAGCAGGCGCTCAGTGCCTTGGGGCAGGATAACAGTGATGAGCTGCGTGAGATCTCTCGTCGGCGTGACGAGCTGCGCGGAAATCTGCGCGACCAGGAGCAGGTGATTCGCGAGCTTCGTGATCGTCTGATCTCTGCTCAGAGCAGTATAAAGGCGCTCGAAGAGCAGATCGTCGCCTCGTCACCCCTGAACCAGCTAAAACAGACGACGCAACCCAGGGATCTTGAAGAGCTGCGTTCTGTGGCTTCGGACACCTCGCTTTTTGCCGAGGGGCTTTCCGTCCCAGGCGAGTATATTCGCGCAGTGCAATCATTGCTTGCTGAACGTGCTAAATTCCTCGTATCTAAGGATCCTGAGAAGATAGCGCGTTATTTTGTCGAAAATAGTACTCAGCGAAAGGAGAAGATGGCCGGCATTGGAGTCTTCCGTGCTGGCTCGGCTGTTGTTGCCAGAGCTCCGAATGACACGATCGGTTTGCCGCGTCTGCTTGATCTTATCACCGTCAATGATTCCTGTAGCTTGGCCGCCTCGCGCATATTTGCCGATGTCTATGTAGTGCCGTCCACGGAAGAGGCCTTTGCGTTCTTTGCTGCCCGGTCGTTGGAAGAATCTTCGGTGCTAGCGGCTACGCTTGTGACGCTCGATGGTGAGATTATCACGGCATTTAGCTTCTTTAGTTTACGACACGAGGGAGGGCTGATTCATCTCAAGAGCCGCGTAGATGCCTTAATGGCGGAGTGCGCTGAATTCGAGGAGAAGCATCAGCAGGCAGCGGCGGAGCGCGAGCGTTTGCAGCAGGAGATTCGTGTGGCGGAGGAGCGTCATACGCAGGTGCTTAAGGAGATCCAGGATCGCCAGGCACGTGCGCGCGATCTGCACAACCAGATTGGTAATGTGCGCGGCCGTATTCAGGCCGTTCAGCGCCTAACCCAGCAGGCAGTTCAAGATCTTACGCGAGTACACCGTCAGATCGACGAATCACGTCAGCGTGTTCAGGAATATCACGAAGAGGAGCAGAAGCTGCAGGCTGAGATACAGCAGCTCGTTCCTGATGCAGATGCTCCGCTTCATGAGGAGCTGCGTAATATCAAGCAGGAGTACGAAAAGGTCGAACAGGTGCGCCGAGAGGGGCGTTCTCGCCTTTCGGATGTGGCGCATCAGGTGGAGGAGGCGCGTCGTGCTCTAGATGCAGTGCGTACTAACTCTTCGAAATTTCTGCTTGAGGTGCAGAAAGTGGAGCTGGAGTGTCAGAATCTGTTCGTCAAAGTGCGCAATGAGTACGGAGACGAGATGCTCGCCGTTGTAGTTTCGGAGGAAGCTACAGCACGGTTGCTGGCTGAACAGAAATCAGAGTTCGAGGCCGAGGTGTCTCGTCTGCGTACGCGAGTCATGCGCGAGGGCGATGTAGATCCAAGTTCGATTGCGCGCTTCGAGGAAGAGGACGCGCGACTTAAGGATCTCACCAAACAAAAGCAGGACTTGGAAACTGCGGCGCTGACGCTTAAGCGTACGATTACACGACTGACCGAGACTTCTGAGAGGCGCTTTGTGGCAACGTTTAACGCTGTGCGCGAGAACTTTGCGCGTCTTGTCCCCCGTCTTTTTGGAGGTGGGCGTGGGCAGATCGAACTCATGGATCCGCAGCACCCGCTTGAGTCGGGGGTGGACATTATGGTTCGGCCGCCAGGCAAAAAACCTAAGAGCATCGAGCTGTTGTCTGGTGGAGAGAAGGCGCTCTGTGCCACGGCGCTTATATTTGCTATGTTCCTCGAGAGACCAAGTCCGTTGTGTGTGCTTGATGAGGTCGACGCGCCGTTAGATGAGGCAAACCTGCTGCGCTTCGTGAACCTGATTAAGGAGATGAGTACGAAGACGCAGTTCCTCGTTATTACGCACAATAAGAGTACTATGGCGATAGCCGACCATCTGGTTGGGGTTACGCAAGAGGAACCGGGCGCGTCAAAGATTATCGCAGTGTCGTTACAAGATGCTTTCAGCCAGGTAGCATAGTTGCAAGGCTGAAAATTTTCCCAGGAGAGGTGCTATGGATCTAGATAGAGGTGAGATTGTTATTCAGCGCATATCCAATGGGTTGCATGAGGTAGGAATTGATACGGGCAGTCCGGTCAATGACCTAATCTTCGTCTGTATCGTACTTGCAGGGGCGGCGTTTTTTCTGGCGCTGATTCTCTATGTGCGCCAACGCGCGAGTGGGCGAGGGCGTGATGGTGAAGGGTTCGATCGTATGGGGGGCGTGCTCGGGCGGCTCGAAAAGCTGGAGATGACGATCAACCAGTTTAAGACCGATACGGCGCGATCGTTTGAGATGTTCCGTGGAGATGTCGGGTATCTCAAGCAGGATCTTGACGATATTAAGCAGGCCGTTAGTGGGGGGGAGTATGGTCGAGGTGCGGGTAGCCAGTCTGCCAGTGCCGCAGTTCAGCGCGAGCAGAATTATAGCAACACCTCTATGGTTGAGTCCGTAGCGGTTGAGCGTAAGCCTGTGATTGTTGCTCCGCCGGTTCGCTCGGATCCGCTTGCTGCCAAGTTAGCCAAGACCAGAAATTCCTTCTTCTCTTTCATGAAGCAGATCTTTGCTTCTAAGCCACTAGTTAGCCAGGAGATGCTCGAAGAGATCGAAATCCAGCTCGTCTCGGCCGATATGGGCGTCCAGACTGCGCGTATATTAATTGAAGATGTGAAGAGAGACATAGAAATTGGTGCGCAGGTCGATCAAAATGCACTGGCTGGGATCTTTAAGATGAAGATCCTGCAGTTGCTGGAAACTAATGCCACGATTGATACTGAGATTAACCCCATACGGCGTGCAGGTGAGCCGTTGGTCGTGATGATGGTCGGCGTTAATGGCGTTGGAAAAACGACGACGACGGCAAAGCTTGCGGCGAAGTGGAAAGACGCCGGAGCAAAGGTGCTCATGGTGGCAGCAGATACGTTTCGTGCTGCGGCAGTTGAGCAGCTTGTGGAGTGGGGGAATCGCATTGGGGTTGCCGTGGTGTCAGGCGCCGCAGACGCCAAGCCATCGACGGTGGTTTTTGACGCCATGCAGCGCGCCAAGGCCGAGGGAGTCGATGTTGTTATTATAGACACAGCAGGGCGTTTGCATACGAAGTCAAACCTGATGCAGGAACTTGAAGGTGTTCGAAACGTGATTCAGAAGGTCGACCCTACTGCTCCGCACGAGACGATCCTCGTGCTCGACGGCACGACCGGAGTCAATGCGCTTTCTCAGGCTAAAGAGTTCAACCAGGCAGTACCCCTCACCGGTCTTATCATCACCAAGCTCGACGGCACTCCCAAGGGAGGAATTATTATTGCGATTAAGAATGAACTGGGCATCCCTGTGCGTTACCTCGGCGTAGGCGAGGCCAAGGAAGATCTGCGCCACTTTGTCGCCAGAGAGTTTGTGGAAGCCCTCTTTAGCCTACCCGAAGAAGAGGGCGTTTCTGTTAATGGCGAGACTCGGCGGCGGCGGCGTGGCTCGTCGGGGAGCCTTGATCGTGCGGTAGAAGGGTGAGCAAGCTCACCCTTCTGGCCTCTGAGCACCCGCTATAGACCTGCTGTGAGATTAGGATCTTTGAGACATCAATTCACTTCGTAATCTCGTCTGTGTTTCCGGGCTTGGTTATAGCCTGTCGCGTATCGTCGAATGCCTTTTGAACTTCGATTGTTATCCCGTCAGTACTCTCAAAATCTCCCACCCAAATGCACATGCAATCGGAGTAAGTCCAGCTTTCAATATCGCGTAGCGTTTGAGCCTCTCCACAACCGCAAAGATGCCAGGGTAGAGGGGGCAGCCCGGCGACAAGAGCCGCCGGTAGAGCTACCGCCGCGCTTGTATCACAGTTGCTAAGTGTTACCTTTCAGGGTATCTTATACTTATGGGTAAGATTCGCAGGGGAGGGTATCTATTTATTACTTGGAAAGGCGATCACCCACCACGGCACGTTCACATAATTAAAGATTCCAAGACTGTTGCCAAATGGGACCTTGAGAGAAGCTGCTTGATTGAGGGGCGGGTTACGAGGCAGATTATAAAGATTCTTCAGTCACTAGTAGATGAGGGTGAGTTATGAAAATACTTCGAGTCATGGTCAATAATCGAAAGCGCGAATTTGTACTTGAGACCAAAAAAGACAAGTACATATTCCCATATTCTCAGCTTACTCTTCGTCCTAGCTCATCTGACCCCCTCGTTGAGGTTTTCGTCGATCCAGAGGTCGGACATGAGGCGATTACCTATCGGCTACGTTCCGGAAAAGAGGATACGGTCCTTCTTGAAAACGTTCTTTGGTATAACCAGGATCCGGAAACGATGCGCAAACTTTTGGTGTATAATCTTACTTTGCGCGCACAGGAGGGTATTGCAGAAAAGCACATTACAAAGCGGTCTCTCATTAGAAAACTTAAAACCTCTCCTGCCCAACTGTATCGGCTTCTTGATCAAACAAATTACGGGAAAACGATAGATCAAATGCTTAGGCTGCTTGCTGCTGTTGGGATTGTGGTTGAGATCAAAACAAAAAAAGCAGCCTGATTCAAGCATCTTTGCGGGCCTCATTCGGCGGAAACTCTGGGTGCATATCACTCAAGCGGAGGAAGATCAGGCAAGAGCGGCACTTTGCTGGTGACCTTGAACAAAACCCGGAGAGATTCGACAAGCTCACTCCAATGTGAGTTGTCAGTTTTGTTCTGCGCCTCTCAGTCCGAAAGACCTCGCAATTTTAACTCCTCCCGCATACATTTTGCTTACGTCGTCACCAACGGGAACGAAAAGGGGTCAGGACCCTTTTACAAGGGGAACGAAAAGGGGTCAGGACCCTTTTACAAGAAACTTTTCTCAAGAATCTCCGAAAATAGGAGGAAACTGAGGAGAAGTTATGGCTCGATTACCTCGTGCGCGATGCGGAGACGTAATATTTCATGTTTTAAATAGAGG
>CAIXSY010000241.1 GCA_903922175.1 uncultured delta proteobacterium
CTCAAAATTCACTAGTCGGCGCTATTATAGCGTGCCTCTTTCGGGCTTAACCTCGAAATTGGCCACGTATACTACTCTACTATTTCACTTATTTCTCCCGTCCTATCGCGCTTTCGCTGTTTCCGGACAGGCTCTAGTTATGATGGGCTGCTCATCTTGTACCAGGCGATTGTGCAAGCGCGCCGAAGCAAGCAGTCGCTCAAAAGTATACTCGAATCAAGCATCCTTAAGGGCCATTTTTCCGATTATCATTATCAGCCCGGTCGTTCGCTTAGCCGGGGACACACATCCCTCATGTGCGTGAAGGGCTGAAGGTTGGTGGTGGAGAGGTCCTAGGTTATAGAGTTTTATTTGTTCCGACTTTATTTGCAGATGAGGATGGATTTTCTAGAACAGTATGCACAACATCAGCGCAGATCAGCTGCTCCGGAACGCGTGATTGCCAAGATTGCCTCTACTGCAACTGGACCTGGCGTTCCCGAGATTGTGCCGACTCCTCGTTTATCTATGATTGTGAACTGTGCTACGAGTGCATTAACTGCCGCCATTGCTATGATCTCAAGTTCTCCCAGGATTGCCTCGATTGCACCGAATCGCTCTTTCTGCATGATTGTATTGGGTGCGCGCAGTGCGTCGGTGGCGTTGGTTTGAGAAACCAGCGTTATCTTTGGTTTAATGAACAGCTGAGCGCTACGGAATATCAGAGCCGTCTTCGCGCCTGGATGCCGTTGAGCGCAGCACAGATAGCCCAGCTTGAAGCTGCTCTGACAGTGCTGCAGAAATCGGCGCCTGTACAGGCAGACTTCAACCGAAATTGTGAAGCGTGCCGCGGAAGCTACCTTGAGAACTGTAAGCAGTGCCGCGATTGTTACCTGGGGCAGAACTCTGAGGATTGCGATAGCTGCCTCGGTCTCATTAGCGGCAAGGATGTCACCCTCTCAGGCTTTACCGCTTATTCAGAACTTTGTTATCAACTCCTGAGTGGTGCCAATGCTACTCGTTCGTTGTGGAGCGTGATGAGCTGGTTCTCGCATGACATCTTGTACTCCGACTGCTGCATAAACTCTTCGCACTGTTTCGGATGCACGGCCGTACGAAATGCCAACTACTGCATCCTCAATAAACAGTATAGCCGGGAGGGGTACGTGGAGATCCTTCCGAAAATTATAGAACATATGCAACGAAGCTCTGAATGGGGAAACTTTTTCTCCGCAGACCTCTCTCCCTTTTGTTACAATGAGACCGTTGCTCAGGACTACCTGCCGCTTACCCGCGAGCAGGCGCTTTTGCTCGGTTACCGCTGGAAGGATATGCCCACACCAGTGACTGGGCAGTCCAGTGATGATTCTGTCCGTATGAGTACGATCAGCGGGAGAGCTTTTCGCCTTACTAAGCAAGAATTGGCCTACTACAGCAGACAAGGACTTCCTCTTCCTGAGCGCCATTCGGATGAGCGCCAAGCCGCTCGAATGGCTCGCTGTCGTCCTTTCGGCGAAGGATGGTGAGATATAGTTGCAGCTGTTTAGTTATTTACTTCATGCTATAGGTAAATTCATGAATTACCTGCTTATCTTCCTCCCCATCACCCTGGTGCTTAGGTACGCCTACACCGGACATGACACCCTCCTCTTTTTTGCAGCCGGGCTTGCTATTGTGCCTCTGGCTGGGCTCTTAGGAGAAGCAACTGAGCATCTGGCTGAAAAGACTGGGGAAGGGGTTGGGGCGCTGCTTAATGCCACATTTGGTAACGCGGCAGAGCTGATTATCGCCCTCATGGCCCTTCACAGTGGGCTTCCCGAGATCGTCAAAGCTTCGCTTACCGGATCCATCATCGGCAATCTTCTACTCGTCATGGGCGCGGCGCTCGTGGCCGGGGGGATGAAGCATTCGGTATTGGTGTTCAACATTGAAGGGGCAAGGTCTCAAGCCGCAATGCTATCGATTGCCGCGGCGTCGCTGCTGCTCCCCGCCTGTTACCATAATTTCGCGGGCGAGGGCGCCAAAATCTCTGAAGAGCACATCAGTGTTGCCTTCTCTATCGTTTTGCTTATTACGTATGTCTCGGGACTTCTCTTTTCGCTGCGTACACATAAGCATCTCTTTGCCGGGGTGGCTGAGGAGCTCGATCCTGCGTCTTCGATCTCTTCAACCTCGTGGACGATGCGGCGTTCCTTCGTTGTTTTGGCGATCAGCACGGCCGCGATCGCCTGGATGAGTGAGATCTTGGTTGGCTCAGTTGAGCACGCCGCCCACAGCCTGGGGATGACGCCGGTATTTGTTGGCGTGATCGTTGTTGCTATAGTTGGCAATGCCGCGGAGCACAGCACGGCCATCCTCATGGCACTGCGTAAGCGCATGGACTTAAGCCTCGGCATCGCTATCGGAAGCAGCATTCAGGTGGCGCTTTTTATCGCACCGGTGCTGGTTTTTGCCAGCTATTTTATCGCCCCCCAGCCGATGGACCTGGTGTTTACGACAGCCGAGGTTCTCGCCGTAGGTTTGGCGGTGTACCTCGTTGGCCAGATCGTTGGCGATGGCAAGGCGAATTGGCTTGAGGGGGTTCAGCTCCTCAGCCTGTACCTGCTTTTGGGTATCGTTTTTTACTTCTTACACTAACTATACCGTCCGCAAAAAGTCTTGAGGGCCCCCGCATAGCGTGGGGCGGCCGGAGCGCCGCGCTCCGCGCGCCGCTAGGTATACTCCGAATAACCTTTTCCAAGGTGCGGTGCAGTTTTCTAGCAATTTCTGGAAGAAAACGCTGAGCAGGGGTGAAAGAACTTATTTGGGGTAGAACTAGCGAGGCTCTGCCTCAGACCGACGAGTGTTAAACCGACCCTGCGCGCTATCTGCCTTCTGTAATCTGCTCTCAGCGATCTGCAGTCAGCTTTCTGCTGAC
>CAIXSY010000242.1 GCA_903922175.1 uncultured delta proteobacterium
CTTGCACTTGAACCGCTCCTGATTCCTGCTCCCGCTCCTTTTCCTATTCCAATCAAGAGGATAAGGGGCAGGGGCAGGAATCGGGAACAGTTCCAGTTCATGTTCAAGATTTAGAATCGCCCACACTTATTGAGCAATTACGGATTGTGGAGGTATCCACCTGATTTGATTAAGATTGAGGCAGTCTCGGGAAGCACTAACTCGTAGTTGTTCTGATTGCCATCCTGCTTGGTTAAGATTGAAATTGCCGCTATAATGGCACTTCACTTTGGTTTAGCTTGAATATCTTGTTATGCGCGGCTACTCACTGCTTTTGTTTGTCCTTTTCGCTTTAATTCCGGCGGGCTCAAGCGCCTGCCCCAGAGTATTAGGCTACAAAGACCTGAATTGCGACGGAAAGTTTACGGTGCTCTTTATTGGAGACAGTGTTGTTTATGGTACCGGCGACATAGGCGATAAGGGTGGCTACGTTCGGCGTCTCCAGTCGCGGCTGCCTGATATAACTCGCCAAAAGATCGGCATGCGAGGGGTCTCGACCTCTGAACTTTTGGCCAACCTCCAAGGGTGGATAAAGCCCCGAGGGCACCTGACTGCGGAAGCCCGCAGTATTATTGCTGCTGACTACATCGTACTCGATGTCGGTCGTAACGATTTTTATGAGATCTTAGAGGCGGATTGGGGCACTCCTGAAATAGTTATAAACATGGCGGCCGAGGCGGTACGGCATATCCGAGAGATGGTGATTAGACTTAAGGCGGAGTTACGCAGGCGTAAACGTCCAAGCCCCCGGTTCAGCGTGGCAACGTTACTTCCGACCAACCGTGATTTTCAGCGATTTTATATCGACGGAGTAAGCACGCTGCTCTTGACTCATGTCACGCCGAATCTTCCTGTTGATGTTCCGTTTCATACAATCGATGCCGAGTTAATATCGATTTTTCCCCCCGATGGCCTGCATCCCACCCCTGCAGGGTATAATGCGATGGCCGATATGATGGCGGATCTTATCCAGTCCCGATTCTGGAGGCGGCCTGCGCCAACGCCGACACCTCTCCCCTCCTCTAAAAAAGTGCAGTCGGATCAGCAATGGTTTCAATAGAGGTTCCTGGATCCCCAGATGATCCGGCGTTGGAAGTATTGTTAGAGAAGACCGCCCCCCCCCCCACACACCATGTTTAGGGAAGATTGGATGCTGTCCTTTTTTGCTTTTTCTCATCAAAGGGCAACAACGATGTGAACCCAGTCGCAGGGTTCTTGCACATAGTATGGTTCAACAACTACGCCATCCGGGGTTTCACAGCGATCGGCGCGGAGGGTCATCCATTTATCTTTCAGGATGTACTTTGACTCGAGTGTTTTCCAAGGCCTAATGGTCATCGTTGCTGTAGGTAAGTTCTGGTTCTCTCTGCATTTTACGCTTTTGCCGTTTGTGCGCAACTTCTGCCGTGAATTCACGATAAATACAGTGTAACGCGAAGGAACGAAGGACGCGAAGGTATGGAATTTGACGATCTTAGTAATCAGGGTGCATTCAGCCCTTGACCCCGGCCTGCTCGAGGAGGTCTATAAGGTTTGCTTGCGGCACGAGCCCTTGGCTTGGCTTGCTTGCTTTTTACCTCAGTGACTGCGCGCGGTGTGTGAGGGAACGTACTACGCCGCCTGCCTGCCATCTGCCCTCCGTAAGCTGCTTTCTGAGATCTATCAGCTTTCTGCTGACTGCATCCGATGCGGCTGCAGCTCCCGACCTTAGCCGAGGTCCGCTGCTGATGCGGTCAGCGGAAAGCACAAAGCTGAGGTCGGATCGCTGATAGCAGAACCGCGAATGCGCGGGTCGGTAGCCAGAAGCGCGCGTTATCGCGCTTCTATCCCAATCCCGTACTTCCTCCCCAGGTAGCGCTCGATCTTGGCCCTCTCTGAGTCGTTGAGCGCACGCGAATAGATCAGCAATTCGGCAAGGTCACCGGCAAAGAACGCGCCCTCTTTGCCGTTTTCGTAGGCCTGGCCGATGGAAAATGTGCTGATCTGCTCATACTGAATCGGTGTGCGTAAGGGGGCGATAACGATTTCCCTGCCGTTTTGGTAAGCGGTGGCACGTTGGTTGCCGATAATAACTGAGTACGTGGCAAAGGATCTTGTATCGAGGGCGCCGGAGTCGTCGAATAATGCCGTTTCTTTGTTGCTGGAGAGTTTTAGCCGCGCTCGGTTGCCAAAGGCAAAACCACCCTTCATGATATCTCCAAGGTGGTCTTTTGTTTGAGCGGCCCAGACGAACTGCGGGACACCCTGTTGGGCTACGAGGCGAGCTACGTAAAATAAACTTATATTTTTTGAGCGCGCCAGACTCTCGGCGACCCCGTCGGAGGAGAGGAAGCTGCGCATTCCGTCGAAGTGCACCACCGGATATTTGCCGAGGGCTTTAGAGATAATAGTCGGCCGCCGATCTGGTTGATTTTGACCCGCGCTGCTCTCGAGCCAGCTTGCATCTTTCCACATCTCCACCTTGTCGACCCCGCTTTTTTCCGCATCCTCGGCTTTGAGCCACGAGATCAGATTGGCCACTTCTGTGGGGGAAGCTTCCGAGAGGGAAGGTTGGCGCGGTGGTATGGTTACCCAAAAGGCGATCAGGGCCAAAACAAAAATAATGGGGAGGAGGTATATCTTCTTCGCCGAGATGTCGGAGACTAGCTTGGTAAACATCCCCGTGCCGTGTTCTTGGCCAAGATTAATTGAATTAGTGGCTGCCTCGACCAGGCGCGCCGGGACCTGCTTGGCGTAGCCGTAGAGATCGCGTAGCCGCGCGACTGCGGGATCGTTATCCGTTGAAAATATGGTGTTCACATAACGCGTAAACTCTGTACGCGTGAAGTTGGGGTAGGCCTTGTTCATGAATACTGCTACCGCGCGGTACATCTCCTGAGCGTTCTGGTAGCGTTCCTCTGGGTTTCGTTCCAGGGCGTGCATAACAATGCTTTCAAGCTCAAAGCGAATATCAGGGAACTGTCCAACGAGAGAGGGGATCTCCATCTCGAGGACGTTGTGGATCGTTTTGTAGGTATTTTCCGCGGAAAAGAGTGGTCGTTGAGCAAGAAGCTCATGAAACACGACCCCCAAAGCAAAGATGTCAGCTCGATGATCGGGTACCTTGCCATTGATGTATTCCGGCGCAGCATAGGGAACCTTGCCTTTGAGATCCCCGGCCTTTTCTTTTTCGATCCTGTCGGCTGCTTTGGCGATACCAAAGTCTACAACCTTCACCTCGCCACCGAACCCGAGCATGATGTTTTGTGGGCTCACGTCGCGGTGGACAACATCAAGGGGCGAGCCGCTGGCTTCGTCCTTGATGGCGTGAGCATAGGCAAGTCCCTGCGCAACTTCGCAGATAATAAAGCAGCTTACCTCGGGCGGAATGCGCAATTTGCGTCGTTTAGCCTCGATCAGCACCTCTGCCACTGATTTGCCGTTGACGAATTCCATGACGAGGTACAGGTAGCCCGCCTCGCGTCCGTTGCTGAATACCTGTACGATATTAGGGTGTTGGAGTCGGGCACAGAGGTTCATTTCACGCTGAAACATGTCGGCGAAATCGGCGCGAGCGGCGTATTGGGGGAGGATGCGTTTAACGGCGACGGTTTTTTGGAATCCACCGGTGCCGATCTGGCGAGCACGGAACACCTCGCCCATGCCGCCGGAGGCGAGCTTGTCGAGTAGTATCAGATTCGGTCCAAAGTAAACGGTCACCCTCTTCTCCGGAGACTAATGTTTAAGCTTGAATTCAAGGGGGAACTCCACATCAAGTCCCAGTTTCTTGCGCACTTCATCGAGACGCATTGTGTAGCGTTGATAGAATTCGCCGGCGTTGCACCATTCGTTCGGATCGATCGCCTGGCCGTGGACGCGCATCTCGAAGTATATGAGCGGGAATGGTGCCAATCCGCTATCTCCGCTGAACCCTATCACGTCGCCGCGGCGCACGACGGCGCCCTCTGCCGCTGCTGTCGCGCGTAGGTGCGAGTAGCGTGAGGTGATGCCCAGCCCATGATCGATCACCAGCGTGTAGCCGTAGACGCCGTCGTCGCCAGCAAAAATTACGCTGCCACCATTAGCGGCATAGACCTTTTGACCAACGACCCCGGTGCGGATGAAGAGCCCGTGAGATTCCTGTGTTCCCAAGCTGTCGTTATCATAAACATAGCGCAGGCTATCGCCGAATTTGGCGAAGGGCGATCCGGCGGGGCAGGCAAACTGGTCGTGGAATCCGGCTCCGAATTTCTCGCTCATAAAGAGGTTGTTGATCGTCTCGTCATTCAACGGCCGTAGCTTGGTGTGAAGCAGCTTGAATTTTTCAAGAACCTCCTCCTTCTCCGTCTTGGGAAGAAAGGCTCGATTGTATTCGTCCCGTGAGAGCTTAATCTTGGCTTGCAGTAGGCCAAGCTGCGCCTGCGCTAAGCGCTTAAGATTACCGCTCATGAATTCAGCCGAGAGGCCGACGTTTTTTTGTGCGCCGGCTGTTAGTTCCGAGGAGAAAGACAGGCTCACTTCCACGCGGTTGCCGACATAGTCTTCGGCGAACAGCACACCCGCGAGAGGGGTTTTTGAGAGCACCGGAAGCACAAGCACGAATAGGTCGGCCGAAGCAAAGCGCGGGTCTACGCTGGCGGCGGGGGTTCCGAGGTAGTCATGCTTGTCGAGCGCCATGCCACTTTTGAAGAGGTTGGAATCGTGCGCCCCGTAAATAAGAACATGAGAGGCGCCGCGCAGGGGAGGCAGTGCCGACGGCTGCGCATCGAGGATGGGCAAAGCTGTGTCAACTCCGTAGGTAAAGACCCGTTCGGTCAGATTCCCCCACAGCGTGCAGTCCTGAGCGCGAACGGTAAAGCGCGCATCTCCCTCACTCAGTTTTTCGCGAAATTGCTCAACCTGAAGGCGAATCGAAGTCTCGTATACATCTTCGTAAGCCTTGCGAAAAAGTAAGGTCTTCTGTCCGGCCTGATCAAGCTCAATTACCACTGAACAGAGGCCCGACGGCGCATCGGAGACGTTAAAAACGATCTCCTTTGTCTGCGCGCTCATGCCCCTTAGTTCGGCCGCGCCGCTGATTTTGGGCCGCGTCAGCTCGAAGTTCTTCTTCATTAACGGGTAGATCTGTGAGGTTACAAGCACTGCCAGGAGTGCGACCACGAGGCCGCCGAGCACCCACTTTGCTCGCTGCATGACGGTGTGAGGCGGTAAGCTCATACAAGATTTCGTGCCTCAGATGCAAAGACGATAACAGGGCCGTTAATAGGACGTACGGCAGAGAGCTGCCAGATGCGCCAGATAAGATCCTGGTCGAGCAAGATATCATGGCTAAGCAATTCACGGCCATCAAAAGTCACCAGCGATCGGCTCAGACGCATGCCTGGCCGCAATTGTGTTAGCGGGACGCGCACCTCGTTCGGCGGCAGTTCCATTTCGGCTAAGCGCTTGGCCTCAGCCTGAAGCTCGGGGTTGTTGCGCACTCGGTGTGGAAGAATGACGGTTGGGCTCGAAGAGATCGCCTCCGCTACAAACTTCGTGGCGCAAGCAAGTACAGCCGGATGTATCTCCTTTACCTTTCCGGCTTTCATTCGGCGCAGTAGTGAATAGGCCCCGCGCGGGTTCCAAAATCCGTTATGAAAGCAAACTCGATCGACTAGGTCCGCCGTGGCCACGACGCTGGCGGCCAGGTATTCTTCACCATCCAGGCAGGCCTCCTCCCGCCCAATAAGTTTCCCCATCAATGCCACAATTCTTCCTGGCTGTGGTAGTCCAAGTTCAACGGAGATCTTTATCGCACTGTCTTTCAATCTGCTGCACAGACTCATGCGTACCGATGCGCTGCGGGAGCTCAGATAGTCACTGCGTAAGAGGTCTTTCTCCACTTCGGCGACGGCCCATGGGTAGAGCCAGGCCGCAGAAAGTGAAAGTCCGCTGACCGAAGTCTTGGCACCAAGGCCTTCGACGATGCGCGACGTGATAAAAAGTGTGCGCAATAGATGTCCTTTTCCCCATTTTCCAGCAGCATCAAGTATGGCGGCGAAGACTTCTGCTATTTTGCTTTCTCCGGGGTATAGATCTCGTTCACGTAATTCCTGCTCATCGAGTGGGTGCGGATAGCGAGCACCTTCCAGTGTGCGCTCAAAAAGTCTGAGCTTGGAAAACTGCATGAAAACGAGGGCTGGAATGCCATCGAACTGCTGGTAGAGGGCATGTGAGAGCTCTTGAACCGCCTTCTCCGTTTGCGTCGCATCGGTGGTATGTTGGTCCTCCGGCGAGGGGGGCTGCGCGCTATCTTTGCGGTCAAGAACACTAAAGACATAGTCAAATGCACGGGCAAGATCTTCAAGTTCGTAGGGGAGGACAAGCGTTACCGCTGGCTTAAAGTAACGCTGGAGGACCTTTTCGTAAGCATCTGAATTTTTGCCAAGAACGATAAGTGGATAACAATGGAGCTCGGGGCTGGCGATCAGATCTTTAACGGCCTCATATGCTTTCTCCTCGTCAGTCCCACAGTCAGCAAGAATCACGGGACTCGCTAATGCGCGCAGCTCGTTTACCAGAGAGCGCGGATCGGTGTTTACCTGCGTATTGTAACCTCTTTGGAGAAGGCTCTCGAGGCTATTCGCCGCGAGCGCTTCTCCCCTTTTGGCAACAACGATATCGTGCATCGATGAACCCATGGTTCTTCCTTATCTGCTGTCCTGCCGGACAGCTGCTGGCATTATAGCCTCTCAAGCAGCAGAGAAAACAAAGCCTGCGTTGAAAGTTCAGTAACTACACTGATCCTCATTGTCGTCTCTAGTAGGCAATCTATTGAATGGAAAACATAGTAGGAAAGATAAAAACTTAGTATTTACCGTGGGTAACAGGGGGGGGGCGTAATGCTCATTAACCCCGGGTAACTTAATAATTCGTGAGCGTGGTCGTGCTCGTGGTCCTGGTCGAAATGTTCCTCAAATCAACCAGTTATATCGACCACGTTCACGATTCGCCTACCCGGGCTTAAGGAGCAATTACGGGATCGCGACTTTGGTATCAAAAGGTGTTTGTGTGTGGGTAGTGGCTCTCGTGAGGAGTTTACAATTGGTGCCGAGAGAGGGAAAGGTAAGATTGAAGAGGTAGGGAGGCACCCCTGAGCGGATACTTTTTTGGATGGTATAGTGCTTCTTGCTTGCCTTGCGGCGGCGGGTTAGATTGACAGGCACTACTTACGCGTTCGGGCGTAACGCTCTGAATTAATTGTGTATTTTGGTAGCTTCGCGTATGTCAAACGATCCCCATATCTCGACGGTTAATATCGAAGAAGAGATGAAGCAGTCCTATATGGATTACGCCATGAGCGTAATCATTGGGCGTGCCATTCCCGACGTACGTGACGGACTTAAGCCGGTCCAAAGAAGAGTTCTTTACGCCATGTTGGGCGAGGGGCTGGTCTCGAATAAGCGCCACTCCAAGTGCGCCGGTGTTGTCGGCGAAGTCCTAAAGAGACTTCACCCGCACGGTGACATGTCGGTTTATGATGCCCTTGTGCGCTTGGCGCAGCCTTGGACTCTGCGCTATCCACTCGTTGATGGGCAGGGCAATTTCGGTTCCATCGATGGCGACCCGGCTGCAGCCTACCGTTATACAGAGTGCCGGATGACGGCTTTCGCCGAGAAGATGCTCGAAGATATTGATAGTGATACGGTCGACTTCATTCCCAACTTCGATGATTCAAATGTCGAGCCGGTCGTCCTACCTTCGCATATCCCCAATCTTCTCGTTAACGGTTCCGACGGTATAGCCGTCGGTATGGCGACGCATATTCCGCCGCACAATTTGGGCGAGGTCATTAACAGTACCATCGCCTTCATAAAAAATCCTCAGATTACGACGACTGAGCTGATGGAGCACATCCCAGGTCCGGATTTCCCAACGGGCGGTATCATTTATGGGCGTGCGCCACTGCGTACTGCTTTTGAGACCGGCAAGGGGATCCTCCAGCTTCGGGCGAAGGCCACCGTTGAGACGATCAAGGCTGGCAATCGTGAGGCTGAAGCTATTATCGTTAGTGAGATCCCGTTCCAGGTCAACAAGGCGCGACTAATCGAGAAGATCGCTGATCTGGTTAACAATAAGGAGATCGACGGCATCTCGCGCCTGCGTGATGAGTCCGATCGCTCGGGGATGCGTATCGTTATCGAGCTTAAGCGAGAGGCGACGAGTGAAATTGTGCTCAACCAGCTCTTTAAGCTTACGCAGCTTCAGACCAGCTTCGGAATTATTAATCTCGCGATTGCTGAGGGCCAGCCGGTGGTGTGTTCGCTGGTGCAGATGCTGAGCTATTTTGTCGATCACCGCCGGGATGTAGTCACGCGCCGCACGCAGTTTGAGCTTAAAAAGGCCCAAGAGCGGATGCACCTCCTCGAGGGCTTCAGGATAGCGCTGCTCAATTTGGATGAGGTGATTCAGCTCATTAAGGGGTCGCCTACTCCAGCCGAGGCCAAGACCAATCTCTGTGTGCGATTCTCGCTCTCTGAAATTCAGGCCCAGGCCATTCTCGACCTGCGTTTGCAAAAGCTTACCGGCATGGAACGTTTGGCTGTTGAGCAAGAGCATCAAGAGCTTGCCGCCGAAATCCTAAGACTCCTCGGTATCCTCGCCGATACGGGCAAGGTCGACGGCATTATCACTACCGAGCTGGAGGCCATTCGCGATCGCTTCTCTGACCCGCGTCGCACTGAAATTGTAGAAGACGGCGGTGAGATTGATCTCGAGGATCTGATTGAAGATGAAGAGATGGTGGTGACCGTGAGCCATAAAGGCTACATGAAGCGCACTGCTGTTGCCGAATACCGCGCACAGCGCCGCGGCGGTAAAGGCGTTTCCGGGGCCTCGCAGAAGGATGAAGGCGATTTCGTTGAGCATCTTTTCATTACCTCGACATTGTCTGACCTGCTCGTCTTTACCTCCTTCGGGCGCGTGTATTGGATGAAGGTCTACGAGATTCCTGTGTCGGGACGTACGGCGCGTGGTCGAGCGTTGGTCAACCTGCTGCGTTTCAAGGAGAACGAGAAGGTGACGGCGATTCTGCCGGTGCGCGAATTTGTAGAAAATAACTTTATCTTTATGGCAACGCGCCAGGGCGTCGTAAAAAAAATTGAGCTGATGGACTTCTCGCGTAGTCGACGCAGCGGCATGATCGCCTGTACTATTGATCAGAATGACTCGCTGATCAGCGCTGATATTAACGGCCCGGATGACGAAGTGATATTGGCGACAACGGCGGGGATGTCGATTCGCTTCAACTCGGCCGATGTCCGCCCGATGGGAAGAAGTGCGCGCGGTGTGCGCGGGATTACCCTTGATGAGGGTGATGCTGTGGTAGGGATGACGGTAGTTCGCAAGACCGCCAATATGCCCAATGGCGGCATCCTGGCAACAACGACACTGCTGACGGTTTGTGAAAATGGCTACGGTAAGCGCACTGCGCTTGAGGATTACCGCGTTCAGGGTAGAGGTGGTAAGGGCTTAATCGATATTCAAACAGTCGAGCGCAACGGCCTGGTAGTCTCGGCGCTAGCGGTGCTCGACGACGCTGAGATAATGCTGATCACCGAATCGGGCAAAGTTATTCGCACGCATGCCAAAGATATTTCTGTAATAGGCCGCAAGACCAAGGGGGTCAAGCTGATTGACCTCTCCGAAGGTGAGAAAGTGGTCGCTGCCGCACCGATAGTAGAGTGCGAAGGCAGCTTGCCCCAGGGCGGAGAGGTGGTTAAGCCAACGCCAGAGGGTGAGGGGGCGTAGGTTGAGCCGAGCCGCGCATTCGCCCGGAAGAGAGAGTCGAGCATCCTGTAATCTGCTATCTGCAGTCAGCTATCAGCTGCCTGCATCAGTTGCGGCCGCAGCCGACGAACGTTTCTCCCGTGCCCCTCACTCCATCTCAACCGACAACTCCAGCGCAACGTCAGTCAGGTTCGTCAACACGGGGAACCCCGCCGGCGCAAGACGTTCTGCCGAGTAGCATCCTGAGGCTACCAATAAACAACGGATACCGAGGTGCTGGGAAACTTCAGCGTCATGGATGGTGTCACCGATGAGTATGGTTTGCTCAGGTTTGAGACGCAGCGCTTCCATGAATCCCTGCGCCCGATCGAGTTTGCCACGAGCATGTGTGTTGGCAGCGCCGGAAATGACGTCGAAAAACTGCCTAATACCAAAATGGCTGAGGTGACGCTCTAGTAGGTTATGGGGAAGGCCCGAGAGGATTGATTGGCCGATGCTGCGCTGTTTGAGTAATGCCACGAGGGCTTTTGCCCCTGTGTGCAGCTGGCAGGTATAAACGTGCTCTTCGTATTCGTCGTGAAAATCGTTTGCGGCCTTTTGGTACGCAGTCTCACTCTCAAAGTTTATGCCAATGTTGGTATAAAAATCGGCAACGGGGATAGTAAAGTGGCGACGATAGCTTTCTAGGTTAAGCAGAGATCTCCCCTTGGCGCTCAGAAAGCTATTCATAACCTTGAGGCATAATCCGACATCATCCAGCAGCGTGCCGTTCCAGTCCCAGATAACGTATTGAGGTGTTGGTGACTTCATGTGGACAATATACACGGTGCCCGAACTGATTCAACTTTTCGGACAGGGCAATTGGGTCTCTTTGTGCTTTTGTTTTGGGGAGAGCTAGCGAGGCTGTGCCTCAGACCGACGAGCGTTAAACTGACCCGTACAGGCGCCTCCTACTTGCTATCTGTCTTCTGTAATCCGCTCTCAGCGATCTGCCGTCAGCTTTCTGCTGACTGCATCAGCTGCAGTTACGGTCTCAGCCGACGGCCTTAGCCGTAACTCCTGATAAGAGGATAAATGCCTAATTTAGAAGATCACTACGAAAATGCAACTCATCTAGTACACGTTTCAAGGGTCAAGGAATCTAGCGAGGCTGTGCCTCAGACCGACGAGCGTAGTTCTGTAATCCGCGATCCGCGGCTAGCTTTCTGCTGACTGCATCATCGGAGTTCTTGAGCAGTTACGGCTATGGCGCGTGCACTTTGGGTCGCTTTGCGACAAAGTTTTTTGTGCCCGCTATAGGTTTACTCTTCCGCCGCTGTGTCAGTTTTGTTGGTGCAGCTGGTTTAGGTTCGATCACGCCTTCCCCTTGGGATAATATCTGCAGGCTAGAGGCCATCCGTGATGGTAGATTTTGGGAAAGGTACTGCGCAGATAGAACCAGAAAGGCCACAACTAAAGCTCTGATCAGTACTGCTTTGAGACGAGCGCCTCGATACGCTGCTGTATCGGCTATCAGGCTCATACCGGCCTGGGCGCTTCGGTGCATCTCGGCGGCTTGTCGCGCTGAGCTATCTCTCTCGTTTGTAATATAGTACAGAAGTCCGCCGACGAAGGCCTCAGCTGAGGGGAGTCGTCGTGTCGGGTCGCGATGAAGGGCTCTCATCACCAAATTGCTGAGAGCCTCCGGTATAGATGGTCTGATCTTTGCAGGTGGCGGAGGATCCTTTTCCACTTTGGCGAGGAAGAGATGACCGATCTCGTCTGTTTTGTGTGGCCATTCACCGGTGAGAAGTTCATAGGCAATAGCCCCGAGCGCATAGATGTCGGAGCGCCGGTCACACTGACCCTGTGCGATGTACTCTGGTGCCATGTACGCTGGAGTGCCGAGCACCTCACCCAGCGACGTGCAGCGCGATTGTGACATTACTTGATCGGTCGTTGAGGTCCCTTTGGCTATCGGAGGCTCGCTTGTGGCCAAGCTCTCACCACGAGCAAGTCCGAGGTCAATAATCGTCGCCATGCCATCGTCACGGATGATGATGTTGGCCGGTTTTAGATCGCGATGGACAATGCCGTGTTTGTGAAGTGCCGCAAGACCTTGTCCTACGTGGCTAAGGATGGAGGCGATCTCGTTAAACGAGAGACATTGAGGGTTGAGATCTGAGAGAGGGGTTCCCTCGACTAGCTCCATCGTGTACCCAAGCACATGGTCGGTAATAACTAGATCGTAGATTCTGACGAGGCTGGGGTGCTCGATGCTTATTCCAAGGAGCACTTCGCGTGCAATACGTGAGCGTGCCACAGTGCTAGCGGCGAGCTTACGGTGGAAGACCTTCAAAGCCAATCGGCGACCGCCGGCGAGACGGTCCTTGGCTTCGTAGACTAACCCGGCTGTTCCCTTGCCGAGTTGACGTGTTATCTCATAGCGATTGTCGAGGATATCACCGGGCGAGAAGACCGAAGCCATTGGAGCGGACAGTTTTGGGCCGGTATTATCGGCCATAACGAAGTAGTTATCTTCCCCTTGCTTCATCTCTCCTCTCTCTATCTGTCCTTTCGTCAGGAAGAGGTAGGCGATTGAGGTATCGGCGCGCTCTATGTGGACTCGGTGTTAAATACGAAAAGTAACTACTCGCCCCCTCGTCAAGCTATGCGTATATTCTTAACAGAATGACCATTTCTAGAACCGATGACGCTGACGTTTTATGTCCGGCGTAAGGCGTTTGACGTTAGCGTTAGCCGATGAGGGGCAAGCAGTTACTACGAAAAATTATTAGGGAGCTGTGTCGCGCACTCCTTGGCCTACTCGCGTTGCGCTGCAAGCACGGTCAAGAGCGTTTCAACCACATGTAATGTTTCAGCTTCGAAGGTAATATTCTTCATCAGTAGGTGGGCATTTTCTGCGATTGTGTGAGCCTCGGTGTCGTGCGTGGGGAGCCAGTCGATTATTTCGAACAGATCTGAGAGGTCGTCTTTGATGGGGATGTAGTGTGTCCACGGGATCAGCCGATCGTAGTACCACTGCCTACTTTTGCTCTCCACCTTTAGTGTTAAGCAGTGTGAGGCAAGTTTTTTGAAGTACGACATCCAGGCGCATCCAAAGCCATCGATGTCGACTTGATAGCGATAATTTAGAAACTCGCGAAAAGGGATCTTTTCCTTGAGGATGTCGAGGTCGACGATTCGTTGTTTGTGAAGTGGGTTGTCGAAGGCGATTAGGTGTGAGAGGGCAACATCTAAACGCATCGGGACGTTGAGTTCCTTGGCCTTAAGGCACAGGTGTATTCGGGGCACATTTTGCCAATCCTCTCCATTGAGGCCAGGTCCTGAGCTTGAACCACGCCAGAATACTGTTGGCTGCTTTCTCTCCCACGGGAGATGTAAGCTGACCTCCTCGATCTCCTCTCTGGCTGTCCTGTAGCCAACGTTCCCGATAAAAGCCGGATCGGGCATGAGTAAGGTGTTTAAGTCGTCATTATCCCTGCAAAAGGCGAATATGGGCGCCCTTTGTGATGACGGTGGCTCTCCTCTGTCCCATATACAATCTTCAGCCCACACGATAATCCATCCACGAAAGATGTTGCCGCCACTTGCGGTGTGTAAGTTAGAGAAATAAGTGACGATGGAGCGTAGGTGGCCCTCCGATTGATACCTCTGATCTAGCTTGGTTGTTAGGACACAGTTGATGTTCGCATTCGGGAGGAATTCAATCGCTATGGCCAGTATGTTCCAAGCGTCGAGGTCTTTAATTACGGCGCGCACATCGGCTGCGCTATATTTTTTTTGTGTCCAATAGGTGAGAGCCTCTGCGTTCGACATATAGGGGGCAGGGTAATTGCTCAGTAGCCCGGGGTAAAGAATATCGTTGTCGTGGTCCTTGTCGGTGTAACGTAACTGCTCATTAAGCCCGGGTAAATGTTATCATAGTCTTAGAAACTTCTTGCCCATTTGTTGCACAAAAGTAGTCGGACAAATAAGTGGGCAAGGAGTTTCTACCCCCGGCATGTCCTACGAAGCACCTGCCGCGAGGCAGGGCGTAGTAGGAAGGGACGACATAGCCAAGCACATTTAAAGAAACAGAGTCAAACCGGCTTGTCCTACGTAGCACTTGCCGCGTGGCAAGGCGAAGTAGGAATGTTTGTCCAAAATGTATTTAACGCTCGCATTTTATCAAAAGCTGTTGGCATTTCCCAAATTTCAAATGTGTCTGGCTAGTTTTGGCCATGGTCTTGAATCCTGGTCATCGTCAATTGGTCAATGATTTCGGCCAAAGACAGGACAAGGACTTAAGGCCAGAACCAAGACTAGTCGCGATTAAGGTTCTTTCGCCGTCCTGAGATGAGTATACACATCGAGAGGCAGTGGTGCTATGGTAACTGCTCAATAAGCCCGGGTGGCTTAATAATTCGTGAGCGTGGTCGTGCTCGCGGTCGAAGAGTGTGCTGAATCGGTTAGTTACATCGACCAGGACCACGACCAGGAGCACGCGCACGATATCCTTTACCCGGCCTTAATGAGCAGATACGTGCTATGGTGACACTTTTCTATGCAGAACCAATCCATCTCTGTCCTTGCTCTTGGTAATTGGGGAACGGCGCTGGCGAATCATCTCTCCCAGCGCGGTCATAACGTGATTGCCTGGGGTCATGAAGATTCTATTATTTCGGCGATTAACCAGACGCACCGTAACCCCAAGTCCTTTAGCGAGGTAGAGCTTGAGCCTTCGCTGCACGCCACATCGAGCCTCGAAGAGGCGCTGCAGGCTGAGATCTTGATTATGGCCTTTCCCGCATCTGCTCTGGGCAAGGTGGTGCCAAAGCTGTGTGTGCGCCCGGGGACGATTGTCGTGAGCGTCATTAAGGGGTTCGAGGAGGGCGCCCTCCTTACTCCACTGCAGTATGCTGAGCAGGTTCTTGGTAATCGAGCCCGCTATGCCGTGCTCTCCGGCCCTAGTTTTGCTACGGATATTATACATGGTAAGCCCGCTAGTGTTGTGGTCGCCTCCAAAGATGAGGCCACGGCAAAATGCGTAGCCGATCTGTTCGCCGGGGGGGTGTTGCGTGTTTATACCTCGACGGATCCCATCGGAGTGGAGATTGGCGGGGCAGTTAAGAACGTCATCGCTCTCGCCGTGGGCATCTGTGATGGTATGCGCCTAGGGGATTCAGCGCGTGCCGGCCTGATTACTCGCGGTCTTGCTGAAATGATACGCCTTGGCACTGCCCTTGGCGCAGATCCGCGTACCCTTACCGGACTTTCCGGGCTTGGCGATCTTGTTATGACTGCGACCTGTGATACGAGCAGAAACCGCTCGGCCGGCCTTCGCCTCGGGCAAGGGGAGAAGCTCTCCTCTATACTTCGTGAGATCCGTTCGGTGGTCGAGGGGGTGCATTCCACTCCGCTTGTACTTGAGTTGGCAAAGCGCTGCAATGTTGAGATGCCGATTACGCTGCAGGTGGCTAGAGTGCTCGCCGAGGAGACTTCAGCGCCGGATGCGGCACGGGCGTTGATCTCGAGGCCGATGCGACGAGAGCTTGAGTGATGCGTTTTTATTGTCTGGTTAACGGCATGGCAGGAGCCGGGAAAGGGGCGAGGCTCTTGCGCATTCTCGGCGATTTGAGTCGTTGTGGAGTGTTGAACGGAGATGTCGTCGCGCTCAATCCTGAAAAGTTCGCCGAGCAGATGCGATGCGCACGATCCTATGATGCTATCCTCGTCGCCGGTGGCGATGGGACGGTCTCGCGTGTGGCGGGTGCGCTCGCCGATGCGCAGATACCTATCGGCGTCTTACCGCTCGGTGTGGGCAATGATCTCGCCAAAGAGCTTGGGGTATATCGACTCTTTTCACCTGCTTCACCTGAGACTCTTCTTGCCCACTACGCCAAGGCCCGAACACGGCGATTTTCACTGGGCAAGATCGTCTTTGATGACGGGCAAGTATTTCGGTTCATCAACTATCTTTCGTTTGGGTTCGATGCGGCCGCCGTTATACGCTTCAGCGCGCTTCGTAGCCGTTACCCATGGATCGCCAAGCTCGGTGGGCGGCTTGGCTGTCTTGCGCTTTATGGATGGTGTGGGCTGGTCAATATTACGACCAGGTTGCCGGCCGCGCTTGTCGTGCGCGACATCGCTACACAGCGTCGCGTTGATGCCGCAGGTAATGTAGCCCTTATATTTTCCAACCTACGTTCCTATACGGGGCTCGGGAAAGTGAGCAGGTCAGGCTCTCCCTTCGATGACCGCATTGAATGTTCGTTGATTAAATCTCTCGCAGGCTACGCGCGCATCTTTCTCGGTACCAATCAGGAGTGGGGATCTTCGCTGGCAGGCTTCGAAGTAGAGCTTCCAGCGCAGGGAGCCCCACTTCAGATAGATGGCGAGCCCATGCCTCATATATGCAGCCGACGCTGTTTGGTTACACTTGAGGGGGCAGTGTCTATGTTGGTACCAGCCGTGTCTTCGCCTCTTTGAGCAAAGCACCGAAGGCAGTTTTTAGCTGATCGGGCTGACGAATAATCTGATGGAATTGGATCGTAAGGAGTTCGCGTACCATTGCTTTACGTAGGCAGAGGGTGCAGCCCTCGGCATCAAGATGTACAATTTGAGGGTGGTATTCCAGTGGATCGAATGAGCTGTGTGCACGTACCAGATCGGCCACTCCCTCGGCATGCTCCTCGTTTATCTGATCTATAATCGTCGCGGCATGATAGGCGAGTACGTCGGGGGTCGCCTTGCAAAACGCTTCGCCGTCGATCCATCCCATGTGGCCGAATGAGCCGATCCAGCGTACGCGCTCTGGCGTGAGGCGCATAAACGCAAAATTCGGCGCAATGTCAGGGCGTACAGATTCCGGGAAGCGTTTCTCATACGAGTTGCGGACACGATCGAGCTCTGCTTCGGAAACTAGTGAAAATTCGCCAAGAATGGTCACGCGTGGATATGCTTGCGGATTGTGCAATCCTAAAGGGTCAAAGATCAGAAGGCTGGCACGGGCGTTGGCTGCTAAATTCTTGAAGTGTTCAGCGATATAGGAGACGTGGATGATGATGGTACCATTGACGCCGATGTCATAGCTGACCATAGATCCGAATGGATACCCCTTCGGGGTGCGTGTCAATGTGGAGAGGGCAGCCTGACGCTGCATAGTAACAAAGTCCCGGGCCTCTTCGGTATACTCTTCCGCAGCTTGTGTCATATGGTCCCGTCCTAGGGGAAGTATACACGTTAAGAGGCGGTGGTGCTATGGGGGGGATGAGCAGATACTGGGCGAGGACCTACAAAGGTAACTACTCGCCCCTTCATCGGCTAACGCTGACGTCAAACGTCTAGCGAGGCTGCGCCTCAGACCAAGGCTCCATTGCTAACTTAAACTTCTCCGTGGCCTTTCCTTCTTTGACCTGAGCATGTCTATCAGTCGAATTCCAAGAATATGGTGAATGGGCCATGGCCATGCGGGAGTTCAAGGCTAAGTTCAAGTGTAAAATGCAACTCATCTAGTACACGTTTCAAGGGTCAAGGAATCTAGCGCCGGACCTAAAGCGTCGAGGTCTGACGTCCGACGTCAGCGTCATCGATTCTCAGAAAGGGTCATTGTGTTGGGGTTATTTTACACAGGACGAGAAAAGGGCGAGCAGTTACGAAAGGTTCTTCGCGCCCTGGTGGGGGTAAAAAGGGTTAGGAGACAAGCTGTGTACGAAAGCTGCTTGTTGCCGAGCCTGAGCTCAGGTAATCTTAGGCACTGTTAATTAATAAAGGTGCCAATTTGCATCTCATCTTCAGGCCATCTTTGAATTTTTTTGAGTGGGGAAAATCCTCGATATAGTGATACTATGTCTGCGGTTTTCCCCGCTCAAAGAAAATTCAAATCTGACCTAAATCTGAGCGCAACTTGACACCTTTATTAATTAACAGGGCCTTACCTACCAAGGTTTCACGATATTCTGTTGGAAAACACTATGAACGATCCTCGTTATTCTCAGCTCGCCGAACTTCTTGTTAAATATTCTACCCATATCAAGAAGGCGGAGCGAGTGCTTCTCGATATGTCGGAAACCCCCGATGAATTTACTATTGAGCTGATACGTGCAGTGCGAGAAGCAGGTGGATTCCCCTATGTCATCTTGCGTCGTAGTCGTATTAGCCGTGAGATGCTCCGTGGCACAAGTAAAGAGCATGCCGAAGTCATACGTGACACCGAGCTGTTTCAAATGAAAAAGATGCAGGCCTATATCGCCGTGCGTGGTGCCGCTAACGTGTACGAAAGCTCTGACGTGGCACCGTCTGATGTAAAGCTGTTTTCTAAGGTATTACGCCCGGCAAGTGATTATCGGGTCCGAAAAACAAAGTGGTGCGTTTTACGCTGGCCGTCTCCCAGTATGGCGCAGTCGGCGGGTATGAGTACTGAGGCCTTCGAGGAGTTCTATTTCAGGGTCTGTACCATGAACTACCCCAAGATGGCTAAAGCCATGGTGCCTCTACAGCGACGCATGGCCAAGGCCAATAAGGTACGTCTCGTCAGTCCGGGGACCGACCTGCGCTTTAGCATCAAGGGGATCGGAGCGATTATGTGCAAAGGGGACTTCAATATTCCGGACGGCGAAGTTTTTTCATGTCCGGTTAAGGAGTCGGTTGAAGGTGTTATTCAGTTTAACGCACCGAGCGTCTATGCGGGCACGCGCTTTGAGAAGGTGCGCCTTGTTTTTAAGCAGGGGAAGGTAGTCGAAGCCACGGGGAGCGATACCAAACGCCTTAACGAGATCCTCGACACCGATCCTGGGGCCCGTTATGTTGGCGAATTCTCACTGGGCTTTAATCCGTACATCCTTAACCCGATGGGTGATATCCTCTTCGATGAAAAGATCGCTGGGTCACTTCATTTTACTCCTGGACAGGCCTATGACCTTGCCGATAATGGCAATCGCTCCGCTGTGCACTGGGATATGGTTCTTATCCAGCGCCCAGAGTGGGGTGGGGGGGAGGTCTGGTTCGATGATAAACTGATCCGTAAAAACGGTAAGTTCGTGCCCAAAGATCTGTTGGCGCTCAACCCTGAAAATTTGCGCTAACCTAAGTTTACGTATGACCTTGTGGTAAGATTATGAAATCTCATGGTTTCCTCTGTGAGCATTGTGGTGGTGAGGCTAAAGCAGCATCGGATCATTGTCCTGTCTGCTTGTGGAGCAAGCACACCCACGGAGCCAAAGGAGGCGTGTGTCAGGGGCAGATGCAACCACTAAATATCTCCCTTAAGGAGACGGTGTGCATGATTACCTATCGCTGCCTGGGCTGTGGTCACGAAAGCCGACGCCGTGCGGTGGTGCAAGATAACTTTGAAGCGCTCACACGGCTCTCCATCCGGATGAATGAGGTTTGCAATGAGGAGGCGACGCAAGCCTTTATCAAATCACCTTCTTCGTTCATCACGATGGAGATGATCAAAAAATAGAGAGGCGCTGCCGCGCCTCTCTGGCTACTAGACCGTCCGTGTAGAGATACTGGAAAAGGGAGCGCGCAATGGGATGACATCAAAAAAGAATGTCATCCCGAGCGCAACCTTGCAGGATCGTTACGTCAAGCAGAGCAGCTAGCGAGTCGCTATGCTTCGCATAGCGACTCGCTAGCAGCCGTGGTATGCGCCTCAGTGCTGGCACTATGCGCTCGGGATGACATTAAAAGAATGTCATCCCGAACTCTCCCCTTTTCCAGCGCCGTTGCACAGCTATGAGAGTCCCATAAAAAGGGGAGAGGAGGGGCCTCCGTTACCGCGTCCTTAGTGAGCGATGTCTTAAACCAAAATAAAAGAACAGTTGACTCATTTCTGATAACTTTCTGGCAAGGATCTAGCAAAGTTCTGCCTCAGGCCAGCGAGAACCGTTCGACTTGGTCGCAGGCTCACGTGCTCACGGGCGAGTGCAGCCGACCGTTGCACAGGAATCACGTATTTAATGAGGAGTATAAAGATGCAGCTCGCCCAGTCTACGAAAAAACCTTTTGCGGACGGTATGGGGCGCGCTTATTAAAGATCGAAAGGAAGTTCCAAACAGGATTGAATGTGCTGTGATGAGGGAGACTTTGAAACAATTATCGGCACCATGTCGACAAGTACAGTGTCTCGCTACGGCGATTCCAGCTCAAAAAGACTACGATGCTCGATTTTGTTCTTCCTGAATGAGTCCTATGCTCATCAATATCAGGATGCCGGCGCTATAGCCGATGGAAATAGTACAGAATATAGCGGTTTGTCTCCAAAATCCTTCATAGGTTCCACCGTGAGCGGGGACTTTTAAAAATATGGCTGCAACGCAAAACCAAAGAAGAACAGTATTGGTGACCAGAGACGATCACCAGCTATCCCCCATCGCTTCCACAGAATTGCCCAAAAGCCAGCACCAATAAATCCGATACCAACTGCGGCGACTAGAGCTTCAACATTTGGAGGTAATATCATCAAGCAAATAGCTAGTATTAAAATGGCACACACTATGTTTCGCCAATAGTATCGCCTTTCACGAAATGAAGTAATTACGCCAGGAGTTGCCATAGGAAATATCTCTCAGGAAGAATAGTTGTCTCAGCAGACTACCCCGAAGGAGCTGGTCTCGATTTAAATTATGACCTATTTTCGTCACTAAGCAACCTACCTACCAATCACCGCACGAATCTAGGTGGTTATATTGATAAACAGTAACCATGCGCCCTCTCGGCATGGGTAAACTCGTCACTGAGTGCTGCTTTTTACCATTCTGACGAGGCAGGAATTGAATTGCTCGTCCCGCAGTTCAATCCGAGCATCACCGGGGGGCAAAACCAGCGCCCGGTAACGAGTTTAGCCAAGACGAAGGGAAGAGTAGTTGCAAATAGACAAGTTAGATACACCCTGTTTTCTTCTATGCCAGGCTGCATCCGAGAGTACTTAGCTCTTCTTGTCAGCATAGTTTTTGCGCAAAGGGTTCTCGCACCGAAGGTGGGCTAGAAGCGCGCATCAGCGCGCTTCTCGCATCGCCCGATCAATCCTCTCGCGCATCTGTGAATCGATCGGCGGGGGGCTCTGCGCTGGTATTGCGGATTGTTCGCGATTTCGTCGGCTGGCTAGCCAGAGGAAGAAGATTACTCCACCGAGAGCTAAAAAGGCGAACGGCGCGATCCACGCTGTGGCTCCGAATCCACGTACCCTTGGCGCGGCTCGAATCTCTTCACCGTAGAGTACGAGGAGCGACTGGGTAATGTGCTCTGCCGATTCTCCCTTGAGTAAGCGTTGGTGCACCTTCTGCTTTAACTCAGCGGCACTTGAGCTGGTGCAGTCACGCAGGAGCTTGCCGGGGCAGAATGGACTCATCAGTGAACCAAAGATCTCTTCAACTTTGACGTCTGCCGCCTCAGAGGAGATCGGCGAGGTTTCTGCCCACGCTCTGCAGGCGACAAGCGGTAAGACTAAGCACAAGGCTAGGCTGAATGCGAACGTATATTCGGCACACTGTTTTTTAATGGTGAGCAGTTCATTCATATGCAATCTCTGAGCACAGATAAGGACATTCATGGTCGACTATTTCTGAGGGTGGAGTATACACCTTTAACAGATAGCAGCACTATGGCAGTTGCAATCTATTGATATGACCCAGGAAACATGGGTCTTCGGCGTGATATGGCCGCTTCATTTCTCCTTTTAGTATCTTCCCCATCGTTCCGATAACTACCATTGATGACTACGGGTTTGCCGAAAGCTGCAAAAGTTAGGCAGGCTAGATATAAACATATGCCGAGTAATGAAAGCTGTGGGGCTCCAGGTCCCACTGAGCATATTACAGCAGGGGTTCTGTTCGCCAAACGCTATCGCATCGAGCAATTGCTCGGAGCCGGCGGAATGGGAGACGTTTACCTCGTCATCGATACTTTTCTGGGAGGCGAGCGACTTGCTCTCAAGGTCCTCCATGCGCATCTCTGTAAAGATAAGCGCCATGCCACGCGCTTCCTGCGTGAAGTTCAGATTACGAGGAAGGTTACCCATCCCAATGTCATTCGTACCTTTGATGTGGGTGAGTTCGAAGGTAAGTATCACTTCACCATGGAATATGCAGAGGGAGCGCCTCTCAAAACGCATATTGAATCTCTTCCGCTGCCGATCCAAAAAACCATTACTATTTTGCGCGGGATCTGTGCCGGGTTGGGGGCAATTCATGAGGGTGGTATTATTCACCGAGATCTCAAGCCAGCAAACGTCATCTTGCTTGCCAATGGTCAGGTTAAAATAGCAGATTTCGGGGTCGCTCGTTTGGGGTGGTCGAGCCTCACTGCAGAAGACGAGATCGTCGGCTCTGCTCCCTATTTAGCGCCGGAGCTTTGGGCCAAAAATTCCCCGAGCCCGACCTCCGACATCTATGCCCTTGGGGTTATGGTTTATGAGATGAGTACGGGTATCTTGCCCTTAGATGCCGACTCTCCGGCGCAAATGATGTGCAAACATCTTGAAACAGCTCCAGTTCCCCCGTCCCATGTCGAACAAAGCCTGCCCGGGTGGTTCGATCGATTCGTCCTGAGTTTAATGCAAAAAGATCCGCATGACCGTCCGAATTCGGTGGCCAAGGTTCTCGAGTTGTTGGACCAGCTTGAGAGTAGCTCCGTTGAGCCTGCGCCTTCCCCGTTGCGTGACCTTCCCTCCATGGACAATTCCATGGATGATGTTGCCGTCGCTGCGTGCGAACTTGCCCCGACCGCGTTTGTTGCTGATGTCTCGACACAAGAGATTAGCGCGCAGGAGATAGCCAGAGTCAGGGAGGAGTTATCGCAGGTCTCACGCTTCCCGTCTTCGATGAGTTGTGCCCTCAGTAGACATGAGGTTGCAGCCGACGTGCGACTGTGGCCCAAGCTTTCCACCTTACTTATCCGCCTTGGTGTCGTCGCTATCTTTGGCTGGATTATCCTCGGACCGCTTAGTCGTATCGTTGATTCGTCATGGCGCAATTCAACTATGGGGCAAGGCTCACTCGCTGTACATTGGATGCTTGCCGTTGCCGCCTTCCTTTCGACGACATTGGTACTGTCCCTCCCCTATGGTGCTATAGCGGTAGTCTGTCAAGGGACCGTGCATGGCAGCAATGTGTGGTGGCGGGTTATGGCTGTGCAGTGCTGTATGGGGGCGCTCTTATTTTTCGATAATGCAAGTTACTTTGATTTCTCGGTACGGCCACTATCTTGGGCCATGATCGATAGTCAAACCATCCGAAGTATTATTGATTTGACCCTCGAGCATCTCGCTCAGGTAGCGATGATTCTTCCACGAGTCACTTGGCTGGAAAACAATCCGCCTAGCCAGGGCGTACAGATCATCTACTATGCTATCTTTGCGGCTAATATATTTGGCGTCGTTGGGCTTCTTCGTCGCAGTGTTGTTAATGGGGCGGAGGGAATGTCCATTCTCGGGGTATTCGGCATCCCGCTATTCGTGGCGGCCCCCATGCTGGCAAGCTCGCTAGCAAAGGCAATGAATGTCACCTCCGCTCTTACCGTTCCGGGGGTGCAGATCTTCAGTCTACGCCTCGGGGCGACCGTCTGTGCCTTTGACACGTACTCGATCGCTTGTGTCGTGCTGTCTTGGGGGTTGCTCCTCTGGGGGTTGCGCATTGTGCGGACACCGCGAGGGCCAGGATCTAGTTCTCCCCCAAATTAACTCCCTTCTGCTAGATTCTGGACCGACACAATTTCTGGCGTACAAGGGGGGAAGGTGTGTAACTTATTTGGGGGAGAACTAACGAGGCCCGGCGACCGACGAGCGTTGATCTATAATCTGCTTTCAGAGATCTGCTAGCAGCTTTCCGCTGACTGCATCTGATGCAGCTGCAGCTTTCGGCCGCAGCCCACGGCCTTAGCCGTAACTCCTGATGAGGCAATAGACGTTAGCTGCCACTACGTCAGCTAACTTTACGGCATCAGCACTTGGCTCAGGGCTAATGTCCAGAATAGCCTGACATTCTCTGACCGACCCAAAAGCCATATGGAAGAATCTTTTCTGGTCAGCTTTCGTCCCGCGCCCACGTCCTTCCGCCAGATTCAAAACGATGCTCGATGCCGCTCTGTCTACGTAGCAGCGCGTATTTTAGCGGCAGCCGACTGCTGTAGCAGTGAGCTGACTGCAGAAAGCAGACAGCAGACCGAAGAGCAGTTAGACAGAGCGGCATCCAGCGTGGTTCTGAATTTGGCCGAGGGCATAGGCCGCGGGACCTATGGTAGTTTAGCGCACACTACGGCTAACAGTTTCGAACTAGTGGATTAAGAAACTAGCGCTGGGCGCCAGCCCAGCGCTGCTCACGCCGCCAGCGCCGTGGCCGGCTTTGTCTCTCGTCGCGGGAGGCTGCGCAACCAAAGGAGCAGCTCATTTAATTCAATCGGCTTACGAAAGACGTGCTCGACGCCAAGCGCTTTATACACCGACGTGGCGGCAGACTCCTCTCCACTAAGTACAGCGATGGCTGGCTTGCACGCTAACGTAGAGGCAAAACGCACGAGCCGCTCCCCGCCGCCCTGAGGCATCGTGCTATCGGTTATCAAAACGTCAGGTGCCTCAAAATTGCAGATTCCAATCGCTTCTTCAACAGAGTAGCACTTGATAACCTTGAGTCCCTCCCGCTCCAAAATCCTGGCCATGGACTCCACGCAGTCGGGCTCGTCATCGACAAGGAGAAGTTGGAGAACCGTAGACTCCGCAGCAGTCGAGTCCGCGTCAGCTGATAGCTCTGACTTCTCGGGCCTGAGCATAACAAAAGAGAGGCAAAACTCGCTTCCCTTGCCCTCCTCCGAACGAACCTCGATCCGACCCTGGTTTAACTCAGCCAGGATCTTGGTCACCACAAGACCGAGCCCAACACCCTCTATCCCCGGCTGAAAACGCGCAAAGGGGGTAAATAGGCTCTGGAGCTGCGTCGCATTCATACCAGCTCCGGTATCACGAATGCGAATACCGAGCCTACCGTCAGCCTCTGCGGTAAGGATCACCGTGACCTCGCCGCGGGAGGTATACTTAAGCGCGTTATTGATTAGGTTTCCTAACATGCGCCGCAACTGTTTCTTATCAACCTCGCAGCGCACACCAACCTTGAAATTTTCGAAGCGTAGCCTCACTCCCTTAAGTCGTGCGGTCACAGCGAATCCGGCGATTACGTCCTCTACGCACATGCCGATCTCGACCGGCTCACGACGCGCATCGAGACGCCCGGCGCGGTGACGTGAATAGTCGAGCAGATCCTCAACGATCTCACCCAGCCCATCACAGTTTCGCATAGCGGCCTCACTAAGCTCGATCCACTCGCGATTGTCTGTCTCAAGCCGAAAAAGCGTCAGGATCGCCTTGATATTATTGAGTGGGGAGCGGATATCATGCGACATGTGCGCAATAAAATCGCTTTTTCGACTATTCTCGCTATGCACCTCTTGCACCTCTTGGCTGAGCGAAATCACCTCAGAAAATGTCTCGAAGTAGAGCTCCACCTTGCGCGCTAGCTCCTTGAGTGCCTGTGCTTCTAGCTCAGTCACGGGGCGCTCGGCTGAGTATCCTAGCCAAAACGCGCCTCGTATAGGCGAGGTACCCCGCGCCTCGAATGCGCAGAGCAGCGACTGCGCCACTCCAAACGAAACATACGAAGCACCGAGCGACCTCCTTCGCGCTGCCTGCTCAGCGATGACTACGCCCACCTGTCCCGTACGAAAGGCATCTTCCACCTGAGCTGCAATGTCTTCGCTCAATCGAGCCGGAAGGGGCGCGCCGATGAAATCAACAACGCCACCGGGGCCAATCAATAAAGTCGCCTGCTCAATGCTACGAAACTCACGCTCAATAAAGCGATGCACCTTCTCGATCACCGCGGTACTGCTCTCGCTTGCCTCTCCGGCGGAGGCGTCGCGACGCCACCACTCAAGGTCTGGAACCTTAAGCTCATGAAGAGCCTGGGCCGTAATCTCCCATGAAACGGTGGCGACCTTGTTTTTCAACTGGGCGATCCTCTCAAAGAGGAACCGTCCCGGCGTGGTGCGCGCCACAGGGAATCGACAACGACGACGACCAGCGCCGTCATCAGCGCCAAGCTCCAGGGCACCTCGTAGCAGATCGATCAGCAACGCTGCTGCATAAACTAAAAAAACAACGCTCGCGGCCCAGACCAAGAACACGCCATTCGGCGCGAGGCACGGCCTCTCGATAAACTGCTCTATGAATCTCTGCGATATCATTAGGCTGCCTTCTTTCGAGAACTGTCGACAAGCCGGCGTGCATGCAACGCCAGTACTCGAGGGTCCTCGCTCTTACGCAGGAACTGATCTGCTCCATCACTCAACACCTGCAGCTCTATTTCGATCTCCTCATCCGAAGTGAGAATTATCAAGGGCACCGGCGCTAAGCGCGGGTCGGCTCGCAGCGCGCGCACAAAATCTATGCCGCTCATTGAGGGCATATGCACGTCACAGATTATGAGCCCAGGCACCTGCGCAGCATCCACGAGCCGCCGCATGCCCTCCTTGCCATCAAAGGCCACAAGCGCCTCTAATCCCTGTTTTTCTAGAAACTTCCTGAGCACGCGTACGAAGGTGGGATTATCATCAATGATCATCACCTGCTTAGTTGGCTCAACGAGTGGACTAACGGCTGACGGCTCCGACACAGAAACACTCGGAGGAAGATCTGCTGACATCGAAGCAGGCCCCACATTCGACCCCTGCTGGTCCTGCGGCGCTTTCCACGTCACCAAAAATTCATCAGCGGTGGCAACGCACATAAGGTTCTCGATCGTCGTGCCCTCTGTTCGAACTAGCGCTCTCAAGAAATCACGTCCACGGCTAAGAGCTAGTGCTAGCATCGCCTGCGCCTCACTGCTAAGCTTGCCAGTTGCGGTCTTGCCATCGATGGTCACAAAAGAGTACCCGCTCTCCTCGGGTCGAACTGAGAGCTTGCAACGTGAGGCCCCATAGCCCTCAGCCTCTTCAACAATCTGCAATAGCACAGCCTGCGCCATCTCTATCGCCTCAGCCTCGGCTCTCTTGCTGCGCATCCCGTCGGCCTCGAGCCAGGCGCGCTCACTGATGTCAAGAGCCTGAGAGATAACCCGCCACGGCGCTAGGCAGAGTGAGATCGAGGGGTCAATTTTCCGCTGCCCAAAAAGCAGCGCTTTAACCATCACCGGATCAATGCAGGCCAGCGCCGAAGCCTTGCCATCCACAACGAGAGGCATGGCACCGGCATTGCGCAATTCGAGGATAGAGAGCCCGTTGGGTAGGTCGCACAATGCCAACGCCGGAACCTGCCCGACATACCTCATCTCGCAGCGTTGAGAGATCTCGAGCAGCAGGTCCTCTTCGGTGCGCTTGAGCTCGCGCGCTACTACAGCGACAAGCTGTCGGCGGTCGGGCGTAGCTTTAAAGAGACGACGAAATGTCTTGCCGGGTAGAAACTGCGCCGCGACCTCAATCGGCGAACGGGGCCGACCAAAAATGACGTCATACGTGCCGAGAATGAGGCGAGAAAAGGGGTTGCGTCCTACTGCCATACATAGTCTCCACGAAGGTCAGCCATCTTCGATGCCGCGATTACCCCAAGACCACTGCCCTCCCCTAGAAGCGTAGCGAGAATATCGCCTCGAGGCTTAATTGTTAGGGCTAAACCGATGGCAGCAATTTTGTCCCCTAGAACCGAGATATCACGCGGCACCTGCTCGCCCTCGCTGGTGGCCGAAACCTTAGTGGCCGACCCAAAGACACTATCAGCAGCAAGTCCGCCTGCGCTCCTCGTATACAGAATGCGATAGCCGAGACCGACTACGCCACTTGAAGGAGAACGATCGACGACCACAGCCTCGATGCGATATTGAGTATAGAGTGCGTGGCGCTCCGTCTGGAGCTTCTGTTCAGTATCCCGCACTAACTTATCGAGAGCTGCGCGCAGGGCAGCCTCATTGAGCTCCGCGCGGATATCGTTCTCACCATTACGGAGGACGACGCTGCGCGTCTGCACCTGCGAGAGCTGGTCCTCCACCAAGCCGGAGATCTCACTGACACTGCTCATATAGTCCCACACGCCAACACCGAGCAGACACAGCGGCATAAGCACGAGCAGAGCTAATGCCGCCTCGATAACGGCGAATCCATAAACGACTAGTCTCTCCGAGGACCTCATTTTTACTCTCTGCTTGTTATTTCAGCTTGTTATCAATGGCACCTTGGCCTCTGCCAAGATGGCCTCAATCCCCTTACGGCTCAAAACATCAACGCTTGGCGCCGCCACCAGCTTTATCTCTAGGCGCTCGTCTCCCAGTGACTTTAAAAAGGTATTTAATTCATCGATGCGACCCTGCGAAACCTTGCTCAGCCCCTCGTATTCAGAAAGGAGCATATAGTACAGGCGCACCTTTAGCCCAGGACGCGCATTTTCACTCGCCAGCAGCTGTCTGAGCTTGGCCACAGCGGTACGCAAAGCCGCGCTCACCTCGGCGTCAGGAAAACGTTTGCCATTGCGATGCGGCAGATCTCCGGCGACAAGCACGCCGACACCCGTGGTGCGGCCACGCAAAGCACCACGTGACGCTAATGCCGGTGCGACGGCAAGCCTCTGCACCATCTCCTCCACCACGTCGTCGATATTGGAATTCCACGAATCAGGCCGCACAGCCTGAGCCCAGATTAGCTCACGCGCCTTAAGCGCCGAATAGGCAGCGTTATAGATCCACACGCCAGGCACGACCCAGTCGTTTTCAACCGCCGCGGCAGTCCAACCGTCAAGCGGGTGACTGGGGTCATACGCCGGAACGAAGTAGTGCGAGTTTGTATTCGCGTATTGAACCGCCGCCAAGCAGTAATCATTGGCCACGCGCCCCTGCGCTTGTGCCGTAGGCACCCAAACGGCATCGAGCACAGCACTACCCGATTTTGGCAGGACCTCACGCGCAATGTCGACTCCAAATCCCGCTCCAGGGAAAAAACCGAGTCCGACTGCATTTTGTTTGGATGCGGCTAGCGTCTCAGAGATGCCGATAGTAACCCGCTTGATGGCTGCAAACGGCGGGTTAAAACACTGCTGAGTAAGAATGGCCCCGTTAATTGGGTGTTGCGCGGCGTCACGCACGCTCACTTGCGGATTATTCCCCGCAAAAAGCGTAGCCGCGGACCACGATGCATCTCCCCATGGGGCTGCTCCCTGAAGAGCAGGTGCAAGATAGGCACTTGTATCCATGACGATCAAGGCATCGAGGGGAGTGCCACGAATCTCAGTGCGCAGCCGCAACGGCAAGCCGAACAGGCTGGCGTTACCTTGATCGCTCGACGCCTGGCCGAAGAAAGAGCCAAAAGAGACGTTAGAGACCGCATCCACCGAGAGTGTCAGACCTTCAGCGGTCACCACCACCTTGGCATAGTCAGCGATTGAGGGAGCGTTGACGCGCAGGTACAACTCAGCCCCTTTTTGTGCGCGCTCGATGTCCGGAAGCAGGCGATAAGCGTACATCGCCGCTTGGTCAAGGGCATGCTGGGCGCGCGAACTATCGCGAAAATACCTCTCCATATCAAGCGTAAAGGTACAAAAGAGGAAGAGCAGTGGAATGATAATTGCGGCAATAAAGAGAGTCATCGCTCCGCGTGTAGGTTGAAGGTCTTGGTGATGCCTACGAAAAAAAAGCATATCTCCTATCCCACCTTGGCTTTGCTGATAAAATCTAGAATCTGCAAAAGCGGCGATGCCAGAAAAAACACCAGCAGACCGGCGAACGTGAGCACGAGCGGCAACGTCGCCCGCACGGGCATGCGCGCGATCTCCTCTTCGACCGACTCTTGCAGGTAGAGCTGCGTGGCATCGCTCAACTCACGCAGTGGTCCGACCAGCTCACCGCCTTCGCGGTGCGATACCGCCAGGTGAATAAAGGCGTGCCGCAGGGGAGCACTCTCAACACGCTCTGCCACGTGTCCGAGGGCCTGGTCAAAGGATAGACCAGCCTCCGTCAGACGATAGGCATAGAGCAGAAGCTTACTCACCGGATCATAGGTGTCGTCAACCAACCGGGCCCGCTGCATCTGGTCGTCTTCAATACCATCAACTTCGAGGATAGCGCGGATCGCCGGAAGGATATCGAGACCGGCCTGGGCCCCCATCACCAGGCGTTCCATTACCACCGGCAGATAAAACTCAATCGAGCGCTCATACTCACGCTTGCGCGCGGCCTCGTTGCGACGCTGCATTAGATATCCCAGCGCAACGGCGCCGAGCACCAATACGACATGCCCAGCAATCGCCGTCGGCACAAGCAGCAGGCGCACCAACAACATCGCTGCGCCCATGCCGCACGGAACCAGGAAGCGCAGATATCCGAAGCGCCGCCGCGCTTGGGCACCGAACAATCCATACTGCGCCAGCGGATCATCAAGCGAAAAATCACGCTGACCACGCAGATGAGCGCCCTCCGCAGGGCCTTCAACCGATTTTAGATCGCTCAAGACATCCGCGCCGCGGCGTCGCGGAACACGACGGCCGATCTCACACAATCCACCGATGATGGCAGCTGCAAATATACTATAGGCGAGCACTTCGGACGACATACGTTACAACTTCATTCGCGCTAGGCGTAACATCCAAAAAACACCACACGCCAGCAGGGTTATCCCGCCGTACATAATTCGCTGTCCGAGCGGATTTTGAGTGGCTTTGATAAAACCCTCCGGATTGGCAAAAAACTGAATTATGGCGATAGCGATACAGCAGCCGACGATGCCGAGCGCAGAGAGCTTCTGCATCGCCACCGCCGCGCGTGCCTTGCGCCTAAAGGACTGCCGCGCCCGCGTCACCCGAGCGAGACGTTCAAGACAGTTGCCCAACGATGAGCCCTCGCGGCGGGCAAGAAGAAAAGCGGTGCGAAACAGGGCTAAATCAGGATGGCGAATGTCGCGAGCAAAATCGGTCATCGCGACGGATTCGGTCATGCCGCTGTCGATATTTCTCTTAAGCGCAATCAGTTGGCGATAGATCTCAGATTCCTTATGGAAGAGTTTGTATAGTTCAGTGAGCGCCATCAGCGGATCAAGTCCCGTGCGCACCGAGGAGGCGAGCGAAAGTAACAGAGCCGTGTAGTCACGCTCAAATGACTCAGCCCGGCGATATACACGGCGCTGCAGGCTTCCCAGCTCAAGCATGAGCACTTCGGGTAAAAGGAGAAGTCCAAGAAAGTTTCCGATCCAACACGTGGCGCCCACGACAACTAAGCACTCAACGGAGGTCCTCAAGATTAGCCGAATCGCCTGCGTACGCGTCAATCCAGCATAGTAGGCCAGCTCTTGCAGAAATGCCCACCAACCCCGAACAGAGGCCAGGGGACGCTTTAGCTTCTGCGCCACCTGCGGGGCGACGTCAGCCAGCCCTTCGAGCAGCGTTCGGCTGCGCTCGATCTCTGCACGCTCGATCACCCGGGCCAATATGCTCATACCGCCCTCCATAGACGATGCGACTCGGAGCTCTCACGCAGGGCCTCCTCGGCGCCGAGCTCGATTACCGCGGACAAGCTGCTGAGCTGAACTGGCGAAGCGAGGGATTCCAAGGCTTCACGGTGCGCACTGACCTTCGAGACCACCTTCCACTGCGGTGTACCGTGCTGAATCTGATAACGAAACATCTCACGGTGACGAATTACACCATCAGCAACGGGGCCAATTTCGAAGATCTCCATCACCCTCCTCCGACCGCTAAGAGGACAGATGTTGAGAAACACGACCACCTGCACCGCCGTGACGATCTGTTCGCTAATCACCGAGCGATCAACTCCTCTTTGGGCCCGACCGAGAAAAAGCTCAAGTCGCGTCAACGCTTCAAGGGCGCTACGCGCGTGAATCGTCGACAATCCGGCGTGCCCAGAGGCACAAACGTCGATAAAAGCCTCTGCCGCCTCGGCGTCACGAATTTCACCAAAGATAATGCGGTTCATCGCCATACGCATGCCGGCACGGATGCACTCGCTCGGGGTAACGCGGCCAGCTCCATCGCTATTGGCCTCACGTGTGGTGACATAACGCACATGTGGATGTTCAAGGCGAATCTCGGGTGTATCTTCGATCACCAAAATTGACTCTTCGGCGGGGATAGTTCCAGCCAAGGCGCGCACCAGTGTGGTTTTACCGGTGCCGACCTCCCCCACGGTTAGTACCGTCTGCCCGGCGTTAACTATCCCGCGCAGATAGTCGAGCACCTCACGCGGCGCCGTACCGGTACGGAGCAGGTCCTCGTTGGTTACGGTCGAAAAGCGGTTAAGTCGAATAGTGAGATACGGCCCCGACTCACAGAGGCAGGCATGCACCACATGCACACGCGCCGACGAGCCAATCATACCATCGGCAATGGGCTTCTTGGTCGAGTAGGTGCTCCCCGCACGCTGCAGGAGCTTTTCGACATAGGCCTCGTAGGCCTCACGGCTGGCGAAGGCGAGGTCGGTAGCGAAATTTCGCCGCCCCTGCTGTACACAGATCCGACCAGAATGGGTCACGATTATATCGGACACACTCGTATCGTCAACGAGCTCTTGGAGGATACCAAATGGCTTCTGCTCTTTTTCAACGTATTCGATCAGCTCGTCGCGCTCGATGTGCGACAGCTCCAACCCACCTTTCTCAGCGCAGCGCTTGATTATCCGTTCAACTTCGGCATGATCGGGGAACTTACTGCTACCGTCAGCATCAATCTCGGTTCCAAGTTCCCGCAGCACCTCTTCAAGGATGGCGGCGAGCGATGGACTCAACCCTTCACGACGGCGCAGCGCCGACTGCGGCTTTGAACCAGCGACAACCGTCAAAGTTGGAGCACGCTCAGGTAGCGCTAGAAGTTGCGGAAGTTTTTGCATACAACGCTCCTAACCAAACTATCTAACTAAACTACTCAGCTAAACTAACCATGCGCATAACTACTCATGCGCGTTCAAACGATACCCCTCGGGGAGAACCTCGCTCTCAATCCACAGATTATTTTGAAGCACGAGATACCTAGGCTTCGCTCCGCCCTTAAGAATAATCGCCCCGCGCACATCCCCGGTCGAATTGGCGCTTCCCCCACCCCTGAGGCGATCTGGGGTATAGGAGGGATCCCTCCAGCGATCGCCATCGCGCATGCTGCGCAGCGCAAACGAGATCTTGCCGAGAGGAAGGGCGGTATTAATCGCCAAACACTGCTCCTGTGTCACGAGGATGGTCGCCGTCGTCGGCACATTCGGACTTCCTGCCCCCTCCACGGGCGAAGTGGATCGCTCGCTGGAGAGAACCTTGACATTTTCGGCGATTACCGAGGTCTTATCTTTTTCCACGAGCAGCACGTCAACAATAGACCCGGAGCCCGCCCAGCCCTCAACTGCCGAAGTGGCATCGACGCGCAGGGTAATAGCGCGCATCCCCTGTGGAATCTGCTCCATCACGGGATTGCTGTGAACGCCAGCGAGGTTCAGATTCTCCCTATAAAGCGGTAGCTTTGCGGGAAGCTCGGTCTCCGTAACGGCGTCACCCAATCCATCAAAGCTCGTTAGCGCGCCAGCAGGGACCTGATGCTTCGCATACGAGACCTGCATAAAGCGGATGTCTTTCACCTTGGTGCCACGCGGAACGGTATCTACCGGCACCGGGATAAGTACCATGTCGAATGCCGCTACCACAGGCGCCGGTGGTGGCAGCGCCACAGACACAGAGTCTCCTCGACGAACAAGTACTGCCGCGGTGATAATGGCTGCGCAGACGAGCAACGTCCTCACTAGCCCGTTAGCACCACGGTTCCTTAATCCAACTCGGGTCGAACTTCGTACGCTCATACGCTTATGGCTTTGAACCGGTTGAAGTTGAATTGGCCGGAGCATTTGTATTAGAGACCTCAGTCCCGCGATTTTTGGCCCAGGTGCCGATATCGGTCATGAACTGCTTGATGTCCCCGCCAAGAGCATAGAATGCCCCCCAAATAACGGCCGCGATAACAGCCGCGCCGGCACAGTACTCCAACAGGGCAAATCCACACTCATTGCTTCTCATCTTGTTGCTTCTCTTCGTTCTTCTCAACATACGCACATCTCCTTAATAAAAACGCCTATGAATAAAACGCCTACGAAATAGTAACTCCAGAGATTAGCTTTCTGGGCTTTGCAGCTTGCTGATTGACTGTTGCGGGGCTGTCAATAGCAGTAACCTCAACCAGCTTCTTCGAGACCCCGCTTTTGACTGATGCTTGCGACTCTTTGGTCACAGCTTGCGGGAGCAGCAGGCGCATTCTGGGGGCGGGGAGGTCTTGTGGTACGCCGCTTCCCTCGGGCAGGGCTTTAACTTTTTCCTGTGCGCGTCCCGAGATAAGCTTAACCAGTTGCCTCAGAGGGGAAAGTAGTCCTAAGCCAGTACCCTTCAACGTAGACGAACCGGCATCAACGATCTCAATTGCAACGAGAATAGCTCGGAGCGCCTCCCCCACCTGCGCGCTACCGACAGCAGCCATCGACGAGCCGGAACCGGGCCAGCGGTGGGCATCTTTGCAAAATGGAATTCGTACCGGCAGCCAAGCACTGGCGTCGAGCTCAGCTGCGCCACAAAACTCCTCACTCAAGAGCGATGAGTTCAGCCCGTTTCGATGAACCTCATTAATCAGCAGAGAGAGCTTGGCGGTTTCGCCGAGAAGGGGGCGAAAACGCTTAATTCGATCAACCGAGGCAAACAGCGCCGCGGGATCGTTGGGCACCACATAGAGCACCCGATCGGCGATGCGGTAGAGCATCTCAAGCAGCGTGCCGCTAGCACAGCCGGCGTCAACGACGATGCACTCACAAAGCGAATCAAGCTGCTCAAATACCGAGAGCAGGACGCGCACCAAGTGCCCGCCCTGTTCGTAAAGCGCACGCGACTCCGGCACCGGCGGCATAAGCAGAAGATTGGGCTCATCAGCCCAAACCTGCACCAAAGCCGCGCGAACAGACTCCTCAGTCACCACAGCGCTTTCGTCGAGTAGTATTTGAAGATTTTCATTAATATAAGGACGCGCCCGCAGGAATCGGCTCAGGTCTTGCGTCTCAGTATCGAAATCGACAAGAACGGTCTTTTTCCCCGCATCCATCGCGCTCTCGGCGATTGCTGCGGCAACGCTCGTTATTCCCGCACCCCCCTTCCCGCCCGTGACCAATACAAGGCGTCCCTGATGTGGCTTTGCAGATTTTTGTGATAACAGGATTAGCTTTTGTAAAAAAGACCGGCTGGTAAGATCCTCGGAGATAACATCATCTGCGCCGCACCGCGCTAGCTGCTCAATCGTGCTCAAAGTTCCCCACTGCGCCGGCACCTTGACCAGAAGAGTCGTTGTGGAATAGAGCTTGCGAATCTTATGAATCTCACCGATATCGTGCTGAACCATCTCCTCGCCCACGATACAGACGTCGGGCGCACCGTGAAACTTAATCTCCTCAATCGCCAGCGGCTTGAGGCTTACCCGTGGCACGAAATGGAACTCCTCTGCGCCCTGGCGGAGGATCTGCTCTATCGCCTGAACAATTCGACCTCTTGACTCGGCGCTTCTATCGACGACAACTATTCGATACATCCCACACACCTCAGTGACTTGTTGTCTCTGCGCCGCCCCCAGGCGTCACAGGAGCAACTGTTCTGCTTGTATTATCGCGCATTAGCCGAAAAAGTTTCCTAGCACCCCATATATTTTGCTACGAGCGCCTCCGAAACTACTTTCTATTTTCTAAACGGGAGTCTAAGAACGAACATCACTTTACCACGGACTGAATTCTTACAATAAATTGTGTTTCTGATTCGGACCTAAAAGGCCTATAAAGAACAGGTTATGTGTATTAAAGGAGTTGCTTTCTGTGAATCTCGAGCATACCAGCGCACGTCAGCTCTTTTCATTTGGGTATCTCGTGACCGAGGAGAGGCGTGCCGATCTGGCGCTTGGCGGCCTTTCGCTGCTGATCGACGCCATTATTTCGAGCGTTATCCCACCTGAGGTACTACGCCTTGAGCCGATTATCGACATGAAAGGTGGAGATCCTGCGGACACCTCGTCGATCCTTTCCCACACCCCCTGCCCCGAGGAGTTGTTTTTTGTCGCCGGGACCTTTCCGCGCTATGACTCGGAATCACGAACAATAGCTGACGAGCAATTCTCGTTCTGTTTAAGCACGGCATTTTCCTCCTTCAAAGGCGCAGCGCATATCTGCCACAGCGTAACCCTTCAAGAACGCGGAACCCTAAGCAGCATCATCCCGGTACACCAACTTCTGCCCCGCCTCGGCCGGGCGTTCCCCCTTGTTCCGACCTGCCTGCGTCTATCGTTGGATCTTTTCGAAGGACATTTTTTCTCCTACTTTGGCTTTGCCCCAGTTGCCACGCAACACGTCTTGATAGAAGCTACTCGGGAGACGGTACGCGTGCGTATGGTGTGTGAAAACGCACCTACTCGGGACTCTGCGCCGATAAGAGATGGCGGGCTTTATCGAAAGATACAAGCGGCGGTCGGGTAGGACTAAACCACTACCGGCTAAAGCTAGGCGGACCAATGAGGTACAACGATTTAAGTTAGTCCTGGTTCTGGTCATGTCCTGATTCTTGACCCTGACCACGGTCATGGCCATGAATTTGAACCATGACCAAAACCAGGACTAAGAGTACCTCACTGAAGCGCTTCCTGCTAAAACAACAGGCTTATAAGCTGTAAGATGGAACAATCAAACAGTCGCCAAGATCCTTAAGGAGTACAAACAAGCATGAAACTAATTCAAGTCAACGCCTGGCTGGGACGGATCAGTGGACCGCTAGCGCGCCTCGTAAAACAGGAGCAGCCGGACCTCGTCTGTATGCAAGAGGCACTTCGCACCACCCATCCGGTCCTTCATGGCTTTGCAGACCAGATCAACTTCATTGACGATATTAAAGTCGCCGGTAATTTTCTGCATGAATTCTTCGCTCCCAATTGGGGTTTTAATTTTGGCAGCGTCAAGGTCGACGAGGGGCTCACTATCTTAAGTAAGCACCCCCTGCAGAACGAGCAGGCCTTTCATGCCCACCAGCATTATCACCTACGAAAAGACCGGTCCGACTCGCTCAACAATTCGCGCAACTGGCAGGCCTGTAGCGTAAATCTGCCAAACGGCAAACGTTTAAGTCTGGCCAATTACCAAGGATATCTCGATGGCGAGAAGGGGGTCGGCACCGAGGTTACCATCGAAACGATGCGCAAGGTTTGCGACAAAGTAGCAGCCCTCCCCCCACCCTGCATCTTCTGCGGAGATTTCAACGTTTGGCCAGGAACCCCCGCCCTGCGCGTCCTCGATAGCCTAGGCCTTCGAAATCTCACCGTTGAAAATCACATCCCAACGACCCTCAGCTCGGCCCACCGAGCCCCCGATGAAGATCGAGCTCGCGCTACCTGTGACTACATCCTCGTCAGTCCCGAAATTCAGATCGAAGATTTCAGGATCAGTGAGGAGATCGTCTCGGATCACAAGGCTTTAATCGTCGAGTTTGAGGTCCCGTCCTGATCTCAGTACGCACGTCAGCAGGAGCGCGCTAGCGCGCGCTCCTAGCCCACCTTCGGTGCGAGAAAAAGATTATGGTACTGGGTAGCTTTCCTCAGTTGATTGCTGAAGGCTCCCCCATACGAATACGTTTATTTCTGAGTGAGAACAGCCGTGGTTGTAGGTAGCGAACCGCCCACAATAGTCATCACACCTTTAGATATCGCAAACGATGCGTTAGCGCCGCCGGTCGATTTTCCATCGGGTTGGATTACGCTGTAGCTTAGCAAACTGTTTCCAACAATTTTGTAGGAACCACGCCAGAAAACTAGGGACGCTACCGACTTTGCAACCCAGAAAACTAGGGACGCTACCGACTTTGCAACCCAGGAGAACCTCTATGGCGAAGGAGAGATACGATCACATGAGTTTAACTTTATCTTCCTCGCTAGCTGGCCGGGGGCGACGAGCCTCAGCACGCCAAAGTCACTTGAGTCGCATATTACCTTTGAGTGGTGCACGCTGGCCAATTTAGCGACCGTGGATCTACAGCCAGCAAGCCTGCGAGAGCGCATCCCCCCACTCTTTTTCCTCAGGGACAGCGCGGACCACTTCTGAGAGAAAAAGCTAGGACCCGAAGAACTTGTACAAATACGCCTTAAAAGACTAGGTTAACCACTTGCCATGCTGTTATATTTGTATTATAAATATAACATGTCGCTAATTCGCAAACTTAATATATCCAAATACTTAGCAACAAAAGATTCGTTTTTTCTATTTGGCGCACGCGGGGTTGGCAAGACTAGCTTAATTAGAACAGCACTAAGTGAGTTTCGACCTTACACAGAGATCAATCTGCTCCAGGCAAAAGAGTACCGTACCTTTATCGAAAACCCCTCAAGACTTGCTGATATCGTAGAAGGAAAACTAAAATTACTACCGAAGCAAGAGATACTCCGCGTCTTCCTGGACGAGGTGCAAAAAGTACCAGCACTTCTCGACGAGGTCCACAATTTGATATCTCTCTATGAAGGCAAGGTGCAATTTATTCTTACCGGATCTAGCGCGCGTAAACTTAAACGCCAAGGAGCAAACCTATTAGCTGGTCGGGCAGCCGTGCTACACCTTCATCCCCTAACTTCGGACGAGATTGCGCTCGACCTGACGCGTGCGCTACACATCGGGCTGCTTCCCGGCATCTACCTTAAACAATATGTTCCGACCTCACTTCTCAACGCTTATGTGAATACCTACCTAAAAGAGGAGATCCAACAGGAGGCACTCACTCGCAAGGTTGATAGCTTTGCCAGATTCCTCTCCGTAGCCGGACAGATGAGTGGAGAACCGACGAACTTCACCTACGTGGCGAAGGATTGCGGAGTGAGCCCTGCGAGCGCCAAAGAGTACTTTTCAATTTTATGCGACACGCTGGTGGCCTACCGCATCGATGGCTGGAGCCCATCAATTCGGAAACAGCTAATACAAAGCCCTAAATTCTATATCTTCGACACGGGCACACTAAATTCCATACGAAATGAGTTGGGGGACCCACCAACTTCCGGCTCGTCTCGATTTGGAGATCTGTTCGAACATTACGTACTAGGAGAGATTGTACGTTGTGTCGCCTATGAGGAGCTCGGCTATGATATAAACTATTGGCGCACGAACACGGGGACCGAGGTTGATTTTATTCTCTCCAAGAACGGGGAGCCTCTTGTCGCCATAGAAGTAAAATCTTCCGAAAGGCTAAATGAGGGAGATACTCGCGCACTTAAAGAATTCGCCATTGAGTACCCCTCTTGCAAGCTGGCCATCGTAAGCCGAGAAATCGAGGAGCTTATGCTTAACGGAGTGCACCGAATACCCTGGCATAAAATTGGTGGCACGCTGCGAACAGCGATCAAAGCTTGAAACAGGGGTATTCCTGGCGCTCCTGGGAAAACTAGGGACGCCACCTTCCCCGTGATGCTTTCTGCATCCAGCGTTTCGAGGCCCAACTTGAAATGTCGCAATCAAAACCACCGCCTTGAATAGATTCCATCAAGAACACGCCCCCGTCGGGTGCGCCTCGCAGTTCTTGCTCTTTAAAAACCGTAACAAGTCCGGCAATAAACGACTCAGAATCTCCCTGGTTATCACCAGCCTTCCTTTCGATATCGATGGCTTTAGCTAGGCTTTCAACAAGGTCAGCGTACCTCCTGAGCATCGAGTATACCTTCACACCTTCGATGGTCTCCATCTCCAAGAGTATGCGTTTCTCCCCTTCATAGAGAAACTCTGAGGCTGGGCGTAGCTTGATGTAGTCCTCTGGCGCAGGCTTCGCCAGACTGGCCGAAGGACCATCTCTCCGCGCATGCTGTGCCTGCATCTTCACTATTCCCCCCTTCAACACCACCCCTCTATCATGGTTATGAAGGGTATTACCGAAATGGTGACTTAGGGAACTTAAGGAGGAGCTAAAAAGACTCAAATTGCTCAGGTAGTCGTCGATGGCTACCCTGTACCAAGGCCCCGCCCTCGTTATCCTGTAATGCATAAAGATTCAAACTGGCGGCTTCAGGCCGCGCTATGGACTCGGCGCCCACACCGTGTAGAATACCTGCCCATGGAGTGGAAAGTAATTTCAACCGAGACCATTCTCAAGCTCCACCGCGGATCTGTGCACAGACGTCGCTATGAACTTCCGCATGGCAAACAGGCTGATTTCCATATTATGGAGGGTGGCGGAAGTGTTACCTGCCTGGCACTGACAAAAACAGGCGATGTAATCCTTGCTAAACAATACCGTCCCGGGCCAGGAAAAGTACTTATTGAGCTGCCCGGCGGCAGCCTCGAGCCCGGAGAAGATCGGGTCGCAGCTGCAGCACGTGAACTTCTTGAGGAAACGGGGTACCGGGGCAACGTGCAGTATGTCGCCAGTTCCGTGCCAAGCGCGTACGTGACCTACCTAAAGCATGCCTTCGTTGCCGTGGACTGCGTGAAGGTGCAAGAGTCCATGGTTGAAACGAATGGCGAGGAGCTCGAATGTGTGCTTATGTCACTTGCCGATTTTCGCAAGCACTTGCGCAGCGGAGAGCTTACCGACGTAGAAGTTGGCTACCTCGGTCTTGATTTTCTTGGCTTGCTCTAGGAGAGGACTAGGGAGTTATCACCTACTAAACTTCCTTGGGTTTGTTATAGTCAGTCGGTGAATATGCGTATCTATCGTCATGCAGAGAGCGTATCGAATGCTGGTGGGCGCACTGAGACGGCAGCGGGGATTGCCCTCTCCCCGCTGGGAGAAGATCAAGCAAGAAAAATAGCAGAGCAACTGCTCACTGCTCCCGATCTTTTCGTCGTCTCCCCCTATCTGCGCACTCAACAAACAGCTGCTCCTTCGATGGATCGCTATGCATTAGTTCCTGTTGAGGTATGGCCGATACAAGAATTTACCTATCTATCTACGTCTAAGTATAATGGTACGACCCCGCAAGAAAGAGCTGCGCCGATAAAGGAATATTGGGAAAGAGGTGACGCCTTTTATAGAGATGGCACGACGACAGAGAGTTTTAATGAGTTCCTTTCTCGCGTTGATCGCTTTATCGAGCAGGTTCGTACGCGGCCTGAGAAAGATATCGTTGTTTTTGGACATGGTCATTTTATTCGTGCATTGAGAATGCGATTGACTCATCGAGGCTCAGAGGTTAGTCCTGCCCGTGCAATGCGTGAATACGAAACAAAATGGCGTGCGCTGGTGGTGAAAAATGGGGAGTGCCTGACGCTTAAAAAGAGCGACCCTCGTCTTTGGAAGTGAGTGCAGAATCTGTCGGGGGAAACTAGAGACGCTACCGAATGGCATTAACTTAAGCATATGCAGCGTTTGTTTTGTAGTCCTGTCGAGGTTTTGTAAGCAGATCGTATTCCTTCGGCCTGCGTTTTTTTGCGCGCGGCTCCCAACGATCTAGAGGAAAATTAGGGACGCTACCGACTTTATCTTAAGAATGTCGGTAGCGTCCCTACTTATACTCTGGGCACCCCCCACTCTTTTCCTCAGCTACCGCTTCTGAGACAAAAAGCAAGGACCCAAAGAATCACCAAAAACACTCAATCGGAGGATTTGACTATCCATTCCTCAGTAGTGGTGGAACAATTTATATTTCGAAGCCATTCATTGAAGTAATCATATTTCCCTTTTTCGTCATCTAAAACCCCATCGCTTACCACGAGTGGATATAGATCGTGATTATACGCATCGAGCATTGTAGCAAGAACGCAGGCACTAAGTTGGAAGCCACACATGACAAGATGCGTTACCTGATGGGTCCTCAGAACCTCTAGAAAATCTGTTCCCTGGAAACAGCTGTGTCTCCTTTTGATCATGATCTTGTCGTGCGGCCGCAACTCTAGCCCAGCAAACATTTTTGCTTCTTCGCTACCTGAAACATTAAATACGCTCTTATCATGGACGGAGAGCGTGCTGCCATCAGGTTCATGTTCTATTGCGAATATAAAAATCGGCCAGTTTTTGTTTCTAAACAAACTGAGGTGCCGATTAATATTTTGCACAACTGGTCCTGGCTCAGGAAAAATCTTTTTTCCGTACGACAGCCATCTATTTTGCATGTCAATCACGAGTAGCGCGGGCTTCATCATTACTGCCAAACTATCGCCCACTTCGCACGCATGCAACTACCTAAAAACTAGGAACGCTACCGACTTTATTGTAAGGTTCTCGCACCGAAGGTGGGCTAGCAGCGCGCGCCAGCGCGCTGCTTTTACAATCTTACTAGTAAGATTATGGAGAGCATGCCATGGCTGACAACTTAGCGACGACGAAAATGTCTTCAAAAGGGCAGGTTGTGATACCTGAGGAGATAAGGAAACGACTCGGGTTAAACGAGGGCGTTGAATTCATCGTGATTGGAAGTGGAGACGCCATTATTCTTAAGGCAATCGCCGCACCACCTTTGGGTGAGTTTGAAAACCTTTTATCGGCAGCCAAAAAGGCCGCGCGCACCGCCAAACTAAAGGCCAAAGATATTTCTGACTCTGTTAAGCGTGTGCGAGGGCAACGTTGAAGGTTATTGTCGATACGAATGTGCTTGTCTCCGGAATATTTTTTGGCGGCTTCCCGGGACGCATAATAGCTGCCTGGGGCAAGGGTGAACTTGAGTTCGTGGTATCCCCTGCAATTCTAGATGAGTACGTCCGAGTATCCGAGGATTTAGCACGAAGAAAGGGGATTGATGTCGAAAAGCTTATTAGGCTTCTCGCTCTTCGAAGTGTGATCTGCAGTCCACCTCGATTCCACGATCAGGTATGCGCGGACCAGGATGATGATAAGTTTCTTGAATGCGCAGTCCATAGTCAGGTGCGCCACATAATTACTGGTGACAAGGCATTGCTCGACGTGACTTGCTTCAAAGACATCCAAATACTGAAGCCAGCAGACTTTGTAAGAAAATACCTTTAACGGCCTAAGCCCCAAGACGTGATTTCAGCAGCCATTCGGGCACGAAACGCAAAGTTTGGAGACCCCGCGCGCATCTTTGCAGGCCTCATTCGCCCAAAACTTTGACGACACTGTCTTTGGTGTCGAGGCAACTTAACGCAGAGAACAAAGATCAGGTTCTGGCCAGCATTCGCGGCAAAAGCCGCTCTGAGGTCGAGGAGATTATGGCAGAGACACATCCACAGAGCAGGACAGTAGAGC
>CAIXSY010000243.1 GCA_903922175.1 uncultured delta proteobacterium
CGTTCCCTTACGCCCAGATCGTTGGGAGCCGCGCGCAAAAAAACGCAGGCCGAAGGAATACGATCTGCTTACAAAACCTCGACAGGACTACAAAACAAACGCTGCATATGCTTAAGTTAACGCCATTCGGTAGCGTCCCTAGTTTTCGTATTCCCCTCAATGCTCACCAGAAAACTAGTGCCGCGCGCTAGCGCGGCACTGCTAGTCATGCATCTTCAACTCTTTCCGCAACGCTAAGATACGTTCGTAAAGATTCGTGGTCTCAATAAATTTCTCAGAGGCGAACCCTTCCGCCTCGCGCTGCTCTACGGTATGCGCATCAGGATGAAATGATTTAACTGCCTGACGATAAGCTCCTTTAATTTCAGACACCGTCGCAGTTGCGCCAAGACCGAACTTACGCAGAAAGAAATGGTATTCGCTAAGCTTCGGGTTAAGAGCGCCGACGGACCCGGCATTGACAAACATCCGCGGCTTACCCTCTTCGGCCTCCTCTTCGGAAGCTTCGAACATCGTCCCTCGAGTGATGCGGCCAACGTTCTCGCGCTTGTTGGAAAAACTCCCAGACCGAATCAGCGGTTCATCGTCATCATCATCGTCGGACGGCCTCTCTGCCGCAAACTCCCTCGCAGTCTTAATTGGTGCAGCTCGATATCCTGCCGAGAATCTAATTTTTCGGCGTAGAACGATAATTATCAAACTGAGGAAAAAAGCCAATACAATCACCCCAATCCAATAGGTATGCAGATAATACCCGGCTCCAAATAGCTGCACACGCTGCCCAAGGGTGAGCCCGGTCTGGATATGGGAGACCTCCATACGAGCATTATCTGACTGATCCATATCGAGATAGGCTAGGGCACGCTCGAAGCGCAGAACATCATTCGAAGGGTCAGGATCGGGGCGAACCTTACGCAGATGAGCAAAGATAACCTCTATCGGGAGTAGGTTCCTGCGTTGAATAGCATCCCTTACCTGATGTTCGAGCACGGAGACATAGAGTGCCTTACTAGGGGCAGAGTAACCGGCATAGATATCGAGCATAGCCTCAACCGAGCCGGGGAAATATTGGGGCACATCAGCAGAAAGTATGCCACGGAGCGCATTTTGTAGTAACTCAAGCGTCGTTGGTGTACGACGATCCACACGCAGACGCGTCAGCAGCACCAGAGCTGCCAGCATCTTTCCTCGAGAGATCTCACGCTGCACCTCCTGATGGAAGAGATCGAGCACCAACGGGTGAAGAACCTCGTAAAGAGCGGGCTCACTACTCTCAAGATCAAATAGTGCTTGGAACTTCTCGGCTGCAATTTCTCCAGATTCGCTTTTGGCGATCTTATTGAGATCGGCCTGAATTGAACTCAGGTGGCGATAAACAGAATCCTCCTCCCCTGTCCCCTCTTGCCCCTTATCCCCTTGTCCACTAAGTAGTTTCAGGCGCCTCAACACTTCATCGGCTCTGGCAATGTTGCGGCTACGCCACGAAGCCCAGATCTCCTTTTCCGCCAGCACGCGAACATCATCAAGTCTCAAAAGTGTCAGCGCCGCCCCTTGGGCACGCAGCCAGGCTGGATCCTGCCCGGCGATTTCAAGAAGAAGAGCGCTGGCGACCTTTGGGCTTAAGTGCTCATTCAGCAGCACAGACTCAAAGGCTCGGCTTGATCCCTTAATAGCGGCGAACTCTGCCAAAAGTTCTTCAAGACCAGCATCTTCCGCCTGTGCTCGCTTTAATAGCACCGACAACGCAGCCGACGCCCACGCCGTTCGATCTTCCTTAAGCGCCGACGAGATAAAGCCGCGAAGCTCCCCTACCTTGAGCTGCCCTACAAATTGCGAACTCTTAAAACTCTGCTCGACAATCGTTGTTTCGACATCGGCGGAAGAAACAATCCGAGAGCTCCCCAGAAGAGTTACCTTACTCGTACTCGGATCGAGAGAGATAACTCCCTCAACAGGGAACGAGATCCCATCAATAACACGGGGCGATGCTAAAATAGGGGCTGTCGGGAGCAGAACGACAAGTAGCCAGGAAAAGTAATAAAAAAAATTCTGGCAGACTAATCTAGTCGCAGGTACCTGTGTTCGTCGCGCGCTCGTTCCGTGCATGAGTATCTGAGCACGGGGCGTAACCACCTGATAGTCTGGCAGAATAATACAGTTACGCGAAGGGCACGAAATAGGACACGAAAGCCACGAAATATTTTGGTTTATACTATTTCGTGACTTTCGTGTAACTTTTCTTTTCATTTTGATTATGGCTTGTAGTGTCGCGTTGGCCGCACTTTTCTTGCAAGACCTAGTAGCAACAGTAAGTTACGACCCGTGAGCGTTACGTGCATGAAGCTGGTTCCTGTCTTACAACTGTTTATTCAATGAGTTATATCTCCATGCGTGCTCGTTGAATATGGGTTTCCCGTGCACGGGAAAATACTCATCGGCCTAAGACAAAACTACTCCGATTTACCTACTCCATCTTCGGTGGAACAGTGCCATACACCGTAATCGGCAATGGATCTCTGTCGGTCACTACCGTTACCACTGCCCGAAAATCCTCATCTCGCTTAATAAGTGCCGGATTCAAGCGTACCTTTATAACATAGTGGCGACCCTTCTGAATCTCCACTGCAGCTGCCGATAAAGCGGGATTGTCGGATTGGATCTCCTTGATAGCGACATCCCCCTTCCCACTGTTATCAAACTTTACTGATCTTTCGATAAGCTGGGTACCCTCTATTAATCCCATGGAGATAGAAGACGGCACGACACTGAGCTCCCCAGTAATCGAGGCATAAACGGGGACTGAGATGCTCCGATTGCGCCCGCCCGTTATCTCCACGAGGATGCGCTCACGCAGCTCACCAACTGGAGCATCAGGGCTTATCGTCACCGCGATCCTCTTCATGCGCACGTCCCCTGACAACTCTCGCACCTGGAGACTCTTGGAAAAAGAGCGCACCACACCAAGTTTATTTTCAGAGCCAGGTCGTATGCTAACACTAAACTCCTTAGTAGCCGATGGGCCATCACTCCCCCTCGTCAGCGAGTCAAAGGAGATGCGCTGCGGATCAACACTTACACTCGGCTCAATGTTTCCCCGAAGGGTGAACGTGCTCGATGGATGATCGACATCATTGGTTAAAATGCGCACGGTTTTAACCTTGTCCCCTGCAAACCCGGAGGTATCCAGCTCGACATGCAAAATAGCCTCGGTTCCCGGGGGGATGGTCTCCGGCTGAACCTTCGATGCCGTACAACCGCACGAGGGGATCACCTTCTGCACAACGAGGTCGGCGTTGCCGCTATTCTTAAGCTTGAAATCGTGAACGATCTTGCTCCCTTCAGGGACGCTCTCAAAGGAATACCAGTCCTGCGCTATCGAGATCTCGGGCTTCTTGACCGACAGATCCTGGGAAACAACCGTACACGGCGATACGAGCGCGGCAAGCGTGAAGGCTACGACGGTGTAGCCGATTTCTCTAAGGTATTGTCGCATGAGGCTTCCTCCGGAAATAGTTTTACGTGATCGAGAAATTTAGTGTAAATTCTTCCAGCTTGGAAGTCCGGATGTTTAAGAATTCGCCGGTGCAATTCGATGTTCGTTTGGATGCCATCGATAATGTATTCATCGAGCGCCACAAGCATCTTACGAATGCAAGCGTCGCGGTCGTCGGCATGCACTATCAGTTTTGAGATTAAGGAATCGTAGTAGGGTTGTACGGTGTAGCCAGCGTACAACGCAGAGTCAACGCGCACCCCATTGCCACCCGGCGGATGGTAGCTCGTAACCAACCCTGGCGAGGGCACGAGTGTGCGTGGATGCTCGGCATTAACGCGCACCTCCAAGCTATGTCCCTTAGGCTGAACATCCTCTTGCTTAATCGAAAGCTCTAACCCGGCAGCGACACGAATCTGCTCTTTAAGAATATCGAAGCCGGTCTGCATCTCCGTAACGGGGTGCTCGACCTGCAAGCGAGTATTCATCTCGATAAAATAGAACTTTTCATTTTCGAGGTCGGCGAGAAATTCGACGGTGCCGGCGCTTGAATATCCTACCGAGCTTCCGAGGACCACCGCAGCATCTTGAATCTGCTCCTGCATCTTTGGCGGAAGCCCCTTCGAGGGCGACTCTTCGATTATCTTTTGATAGCGGCGCTGGATGGAGCAGTCGCGAATTCCAAGGTGCACCAAATTCTTATGTTGATCACCAAGCAGTTGTACTTCGATATGACGAACCCGCGGCAGATATTTTTCAACGAGGAGGTGGCCATCACCGAAGGCGGCCTCAACCTCGCGCTGCGCGGTATGAAACAGCTTCTGAAACTCCTCTTCCGCCTGCACAATCTTCATTCCTCGGCCGCCACCCCCTGCGCAGGCTTTGAGCAGAACGGGGAAACCGACACGACGAGCCACCTCTAGCGCCTGGGGAACATCGAGTAATCCTTGACTATCACCAGGGATAGTCGGCACGCCTGCTTTATCGGCCGCGCGACGGGCTCGGGCCTTATCGCCCATGACACGCATGTTTCTTACGGTCGGACCAACGAAGGTGATCCCACAATTTCCACAGATCTCGGCAAAAGCAGCGTTCTCACTCAAGAAGCCGTATCCGGGGTGAATAGCATCGACACCGGTGGCAGTAGCCGCCGACATGATCGACGCCACGTTCAGATAGCTGTCCTTGGCCAGCGCCGGTCCGATACAGACGCTCTCGCTGGCAAGCTTTACGTGCAACGCATGCCTATCGGCGGTGGAGTGCACAGCAACAGTTTTTATTCCCAATTCATGGCAGGCTCGAATCACCCGCAGGGCGATCTCTCCACGATTGGCGATAAGAAGCTTTTGAAATGGAGGCTTCATGGCTAACGACATTAAGTTATAAGGCTTCGAATTATTTATACTGCAGGATCGATAAGGAATAATATCTCACCATACTCTACGACCTTACCGTCGGTGAGTATGATCTTCTCAATCTTACCTGCACACGGAGACTCGATCTCGTTCATCATCTTCATGGCTTCAATGATGCAAAGCGTATCTCCCTTCTTCACTCGATCCCCCTCCTTAACAAACGACTCTGCGTCCGGTGAGGGCTTACGATAAAAGGTACCGACTATGGGAGACTCAACTTTAACAAAGTTCGGATTCATCGCCGGGGCTGCCACAGCCTGCGGCAATCCATTGGGAATACTCGCTTGAGTCTGCCCCACCCCCAATATCGCCTGCTCAACCACAGCGGAGCCGGAATGACCCAGAGGGTGAGCGGAGGTCACGTTAATACGTGGACCACGCGTTATTTTCAAATGCACACCATCACGATCGAGCTCAAATTCACTCACATCGGAGTGCTTGATGATGTTAAGCAGCTGCTCTAACTCCTTGATTTCCATAGCTATTTTCCGATGAACAGACAACTAGTCAAGTATCACCCGAAGCGGGTGAAGGCTAATATGGTCGAGCATTGTTACACAAAAGGGGGGAGAACTCCAGGGTGCTGGAATGGGCGGGGGGGGGAGCCTATCCGCATTCTGTAAGCCGATATCTGAGATCTGAAATCAGCTTTCTGCTGACTGAATCAGCTGCAGCTCCCGGCCGCAGCCGACGGCCTGCTTGCTATCTGCCTTCTGTAATCCGTTATCAGCGATCTGCATTCAGCTTTCTGCTAACTGCAGCTGCGGCATCAGCTCTCCTTCCCTGCCGCCTCATCATGCAGCACCTGAATATCACCGAAATCGATCTCGGCCTCGGCGATTGTTTCCTGTGCCGAGTTATCCCCCGTTACAACGCCGATATCAGGCGAAAGCTTCTCTAGCAGCTTTTTTAACGGTTGGCTCTCCGGGAAGCGTCGCAAGAGTTCGACCACCTCGCGCGCGGCAAAACTATTATAGCCCCGCTCCGAGAAGAGCTTGGCCAACAGAAGACGGGCGGCATCATTTTGGGCGTTTGAGGAAAGACCGCGAAGGCACACATCGATAGCCTCTAAGAGCTGGCCATCGCGGTATAGAGCGTCAGCAAGGGCGACACAGGCTTTAGAACCCGTGTCGGTCTCAAACTGCTTGCGTAGGACTTCAATTGGGTTGGACACCTAGGCACCTCTCACTTGAAACACGTAGGGCCAAAGAAACATAAATTAACCCAGGACACTCAGTCAACGGAGTCTTCGAAGGTAATTGCTCAATAAGTGTGGGTAATTCTAGATCTTGAACATGAACTGGAACTGCTCCCGATTCCTGCTCCTGCCCCTTATCCTCTTGATTGGAATAGGAAAAGGAGCGGGAGCAGGGATCAGGAGCGGTTCAAGTGCAAGTTCAAGTAAGTTCCTTTTGCCCGGGGTTAAAGAGCAATTACCTTCGACGTGAGCTCTGCGCACCATGTTACCGCACAACGAACGACGCTGACATCACGCTGCGCTTGCTCATTTTGCCGCTGCTTGCCTTAATCGAATAGCGCACGCGATAGGTTCCACGGGTACTAACCGTCAAGCGGAACTTAAGCGAAGTTTTGTTATAGCTGTTTATCACCGTAGCCAAGCCAGAACGAATCCTGAGCAGCTGCACCTTGTAGTAATTCTCCGCAAAGCCACCACCAGAGTCGTGCAGTGTAACCTCGTAAAGATTGTTCGAAAGTCTCTTTACCGTCGGCTTAACCGGGGTGAAGGACTCGACTTCACTGCTCGGGGTCGGTGTTGGGGTTGGAGCCAAGGTTGGAGTCGCCTGCGCCTCCTTACAATCACTAATTCCGTTATTATTGCTATCCTCGGTGTTACCACAACCACAAACACCTGGCTCTATCTTGTACGCATCTTCATCACATAAATCCTTACAGTCAGGCATCTCGTCACTAATCTGCTTTCCATCAGACCCACGAGGTATGAAATCACTATCGGTCTCAGGGGCACCGCAACCACACACCCCAACCTCCATCTTTCCAGCATCACTCGGACAGCCATCTTCACAATCAGGCACGCCGTCGCCATCTGAATCAGAATCGACAACCTTGGATTGATTTTTCCAACATTGGTCAAAACAGTCGGTAGTACCATCTCCATCCGTATCACTAACAGCGTCTGCAGTTGAACAGATCGGAGCCTGGAAGATGTCACTTACAGCATTGCCATCACTCGAATTTCCGACGTTCGTTGCCAGCGACTGGTAAACGACCGAGGGGATGAACGTGCGGATGTCGCCAACTGTACGTGGAACGACTCCTACCCCGGGCAGTGTCGAGTGGTTATCTCCGCCGGTTCCACCTGCAGCACTCGACAGGTCAACGTAGCAGCTCACCAGCGAATTATCTTCCACACTGCGGCTGAGGCTCCCTGTGTATATATTAATCTTGCTGGTATCTGCACCCCATTTAATTGTTGAAGACTGCATCGCCACGTAGTTACCACTACCAGCGAGTCGAGGATTAGTAACATCAGCATCTGCCGAAAGAACCGATTTCGTCGGTTTATCGAAATAACCACACTGGACATTTTTGTAGAACTTGGTGTCGTACACAAAGACGTTCTTTTTGCCCTGGTTAGCACTACCAACCACCAAATTTGTAGCGTCCGACTCGTACGCCACAAAGCGACCATCTGCACTAAGAGATGCATTTATGCTGGATCCATTGGCTGCCAAGATGCGACTCGTATTGTTGCTAACGCGACGAAGATTGGCCACCTCGCCGTTTAACTCCGAACGCTCAACTAGAAATATATCTGATGCTGAATTAGTATCTAGGTCAATAAAGCGTGTCGGGGTCTGAAATGTCACATAGGTACCATCATCGCTAACGCCACCATTAATGGCGTCGATAGTGGCTGAGACTTGACAGCCAGTCGGTGAATGGTACTTGCACCCCATACTCATGCGATAGTTAGCATTTTCCTCGCCGTCCCTAAGATAAACATCTCGCACCCCGTTTTGATCCCACCATCGATTAGATGTCTTAGGCTGAAAAAGGACATCCTCTGGTTGCATATTGTAACGGGGGTTCCCTGGATTCGAAACTGTATCGTATGGATATCCGGTTATATCGTCGTAGTCCTGACCGGCCCCTGCAATCGGTTTATCATACTTGACGACATCACCAGGGAGGATTTGCAGGCCAGCAAGGTTATCCGCGTCGGTGTCATACACCACGAAACGTCCATCAGCGGAAACCGAGGGTCTATCACTATGTGAATTGCCAACTCCAACAATAGTGGCAGCAATTCGTCGCCTCACCTCCTCAAGAACAGGCATCATCTTTCCCGTGTGCTCGGGATCACTCGTAACCTTAAACTTATTAGTTGCTGTATCTACAGAATATATCTTGCAAGGCAACTCCACCATCGAGAGCAGCATCGTCTCATTGGCGAGCCTGTCTCGGACATAAATATGCTCGCCATTATTCCAATAATGCACGTGGCAGGCCACATCAATGCAGGAGTGCTCAACCAACTCGCCATCTGCGGCGTCCGATGCGAACACTACATAGCGGCCGTCAGCACTTACCGAGGGGGACCACGCATGTACTGCCACATTTGAGGAACTAAGATTCCTAGCAATCAACTCGACCGTACCAGCCTGCCTATCGTACAGATAGACTGTCTTCACACCCGAGACATCGGGAGTCACCAAATTCGTCGCCGTCGACTCAAATACAACAAAGCGTCCATTCGGGCTCGTCCGCGCATTGGTGCTTGGCGCATTGGCTATGCTCGATGCGCCATCGAATGTCCCAACGCTAATGCGTGAGGTCACCGTGTTATTAAGCGTTTCCGCGCGCGCAGTGCCTGTAGCACAGACGAGAGCTACGCCAAGAGTTAAACCCAATGCGATAAGAGCCGATCTCATGACATCCCCCTTTTTTATCACCTTAACCGCAAGATAACCTTTCAAAACCTACGCCCCATTGAGCGATTCTAAAACTTACGCGCAACGATCGATATTCGCAAACTTGAGCGCAACTTCGCCAAGTAACTCATAGGTGTTGCCGTCAGCCGAGATAACTTGAACAGCTATCTCAACGTTCTGTACACCCGAGACTGAAATCGGTGCGTCCTCACCCGAGAAATATTTGGCCGTGTTATTCTGATAGGCGAACACGCTGGTAAATGTCGCGGACGCCCCCGGGGCGACCGTCATCGACTCTCCACCAAGCGCAATCACCGACGACTGGAAGCTTGAGCCAACCGAGAAGGTATACGAAGGAACAGTTATCGTTGATGCCGAGCTGTTGGTGATGGTGATGTGAACCATGGTATCCCCAAAGGCCTCGGGCGTCGGATTGGCAAGATCAGTTCCGCAGTTCGGATTCTGCTGGATATCGATGGACTGGGTGCCAGTAATTGTACCATCATCAAAGGTGATCGAGTTAATCGCTGTCGTTCCATCTTTAGATCCGCCACCGCCACCAAGGGTGCCGCCACCAGCGTCTGGGAATCCGGTAAAGTCTGCTGGGATCGGTCCGCTGCAGCGGATGGTCACCGCCTTGCGCAGAAACGCGCCGGTGGCCATACGGCACATCAACTGGTAGCTTCCCGGGGTCTCACAGCCGAACTTGCCACTAATGGCGCCGATGCTATCGGTCATCTCATGCCCGGTCGTGGGCTCGATTAGGGCTACGCCCTTTTCGCTGTCGCAGTAAATCTCAATCCCTTGCACGCCTTCGCCCCTCGTGTTCTTGGCACCGGCGAAGAAACCAACGACCTCTCCGACGTTGGGGTTGGCGTTGTTCACCTGCAACACAAACGTTCCCACGGTCTCTGGCGTGGCGACGAAGGTTCCATCACTCGGATTGTCCGTGTGGTTGCCCGTATCGCCACCGCCGCTACAGCCAGCGAGGATGAACGCTGCACTTGCACTAAATAAGACTGCTCTGCATGCTTTTTTACCAATATTACCGGTCATCAGATTTATCCCTCTCGAAAATCAGTTTCTCTGTTACCGCCTACACTAACCAACTTGGCCATCAGGAGACACATAGATCATTATCGTACCTGGGTTAGAATCGAGCTGGTCGCCAGCAGAGGTAACACCACTAGCCACCACAGTTGCTTCAATGACGAATGGTGCCTCTGGCAGATACATACGATTAAAATTCAACCACTGCTTTATAGCTGCCGGTACGAGGGAAAATTCAAGATACGTAGGGTTCCCCGCACCCGTGGCTCCAGAAATTGCCGTTGGCAAGCTCGTCTTGACGCCACTACCTGATACGCCACTTGGTGCGATAACTACAGCTAGCGGAAAGGTTGTTGAAGGTGCCGCCACACTTGCACCGGGGATGTCATACGAAATATACAAACGTTGCAGCCTTATGTACTGCCCCGTAAGTCCGTTTAACAGTCCTAAAGATATCAGTAGGTTATCCTTGCCCGGGCTTGACGGTTCGCTGCCAGTCATCTCACTCAGGGACATAGGGATCCCCACAAGACCAGTTTCTCCCTTGTTATCCGCAAAAAACCCCAGCAGCGTAAACGAAACACCCTGGTCATTATTCGAGGCGCTACCGCACCCGACAAACAGCGAGGCAAGGCAGATAAGCACGAGTAACTTAATTTTTTTCATAAATAACCTCTTATTCTCTCCAAATCGTTTTTCTAGCTACGCTTCTAGTTTGTCAACTACGAGGCAGACCTCATCGCCGCATCGTCAAAACTTCCCTCTATAATGCGCGGAGTAACGAAGAATATGAGCTCCTCGTCACCATTCGTCACAATTGAGCGTCTAAAGAGCACGCCGAGAACCGGAACATCTTTAAGGAAGGGCACGCCCTCTACCGAAGAATCGTCGGTGATCTTATATATTCCACCAAGTGCAAACGTTTGCCCGCTCGAGACAAGTACCGTGGAATTGGCACTGCGCTCAACCTCAGTTGGAATTCCTTCAACCTGGTGCGTCCAGTCAAGCGTACTGGACTTCGCCTTAAGATCCATCAATACATAGTAGTCAGGCGAAGCTTGCGGAGTAACGTCAAGCGTAATACCAGCTTCAACTGTCTCCGTCGCGGTCTGAGCACCAGAGCTCGTCGCCCCCTGACCGGTGGCAACACTCGTTCCACCGCTCGGCATCTTGATGCGGATCTTCTTTACGCTCTTGATAGTGGCAAGCTTGTTATTTGTCGTCGCCACGGAAGGCCTGCTAACGACACGACCACGGCCCTCCTGTTCAAGCGCCGAGAGAACCATGTCCATATTTATCGTACCATCCGCACTTCCCAAGGCGAGCGCAACTGAGGCACCACCCGTAACAGGGAAGGAGGAAGCCGACCCGCCAGCTCCGCCACCACCGAGGGCGATGCTGTTCGGGAAATTCTTCCCGGTCGCATTCCCCGTCTCGGGTGACTTAATCATATTAAATCCAAACTGTGAGCCGAGGTCTCGCGTTAGCCCACGAACAGCCTCAACGATCTGCGTCTCAAGGAGGATCTGCGGTGTCCTTAGGTCGAGCTTCTGAACGAGCTTGACTACGTTCTGAAGACCGCTACGAATATCCTTGACGATAAGTTGATTTGTGCGTTCATCATAGGCAACCGATCCGCGCTCGGTCATTACCGATTCCACCAAGGGCTTCAACTCTGAGGCCTTGGCATAGCTGATGCGGATGTAATCAACCTTGAGCGGCTCTAACTCCTGCTCGGCGATCTGGGCCTGCTTCAAAGCCTCACGCTCCTGTCGCAACTTCTCAACCGGGGCAATGCGGACGACGTTGCCCTCTTGGACCTTATCTAGGCCATTAGTCTTGAGGATAACATCAAGGGCTTGATCCCACGGCACGTCGATTAATCGCAGGGTGATCTTTCCAGTCACATCTTCACTAGCAATAATGTTGAGATTGGAAACCTCGGCGATAATTCTCAACGCGTTGTCGATATCGGTATCCTGAAGATCAAGAGAAATGAGGCGACCGCTGTACCTTGCGCTTTCATCGAGGATCGAGGCCACATTCGAGGCATCGATAGCCGCAGGCTCATCCCTAGATGCTGTTACTTCAGGCTTGGGCTCTGCGCCCGCCGCTGCCGCGACGTTCACCTCGGGCGTCTTAACCTTCTCAGTTTTCTCCTTCCCGTCCTTAGCAACGATCTCTTTGGCTGCCGGCTTTACCTTGTCCGGAGCAAGCTGGGCCATCATCTCGTCGGCGCGGTGGAACTGCCCAAGAATAATCCTGTTGCCCTCGACACGCGCAGAGATCGAGCTCTCAGGTGAGACGAAGACACGCAAAACAACATCATCTCCGCGAACAACGGGACGAACGGAGCGCACCATCCCCGATGCCGCTGGCGCCAAAAGTGTCGTCATCGCAACCGGGTCGATGCTCGCACCCTTGAGGGTAAGAACATACTCCGATGGCGCCGTGCGCTTAAGACCAAACTCGGCGGTGGCACTCATATCGGCCACAACCATATTTCCACCCTCAGAAGCGCTTTCAATCTTAACACCATTGACGCGAGGACGAGAAACTTGCTGTGTGGCGATCTCTTCCGATGCAGCCTTCGCGAGATCATCTGATGAAGAAGCTCCAATCGCTGCCGGCACGAGAGCTTCAGAAGGGCTCTCTGTAGAAACAGCGTCGCTGGCCGAAACCTGCGAAGGAAGCTGTTCACCACCCTGAGTATTGCTCTGCTCAGATACCTGCGTTGCACCTTCCGGCGTGCCAGGCACGTCACTAGTGCCGCTTCGAGTCGATACGCACCCCGAAACGAGAATCAACGCTGAACAGAATAACGATGCCCGCCAGACTCTTGCGGTGAAATTCATGAGATTTCTCCCTTTAACTAACTTTAAACAAACGTCCAAATCAGATCAATGAAAACCTAACCCTTCGATTGTCCAATGAAACTTGATTTCCAGTCCCATGTCAATATCGTTTTCGAAAAGAGCCCTTCGTGAGCAGGAATGTAGTTGCTCAATAGTTTCGGGGAACATCCCCCCGCAGTCCCAAGCCTTGGTCCCGGCCTGCAGTGAGCTTGTCGAACTGTCGTAAGCCCTCGTCGATGTCCTCTTCTCGGTCAAATTCTCTTAATTGCTCAACAACCCCGGGTAACTCCATAATTCGTGAACGTGGCCTGTCGTGAGCTTGTCGAACGGTCACGGTCGAAGAGTGTGCTGAATCGGCTAGTTACATCGACCACGGGCACGTTTTTCCTACCCACACTTAATAATCAGTTACTACCCCCCTAGGTACATCCCCTTAACTCACTTCTTCCTTCGCTTGCGCTGGTCTCCGCCCTCGGTCGGTACCTGCACCCGTTCCGCCTCGTCTAAATACCTAAAAGTAGTGGCCACACACTCCCCCTTCACGTCCACCTGGGCATCTCCGACCTCCGGCTCCTTAATCGAGATCTGGCTGATGTTAACAATCCGAGGTGAATGACTAACTTCGTCAAAGAACGTCACAATCTGATGAAAGGTACCCTGCACCGCAATCGATGCCGGCACCTCGGCGTAGAACTCCTTCTGACTTCCAGGAATCGGCTTAAAATGACTCACTGTGAGCCCAGCATCACGCGCCACGTTCGACACTGAGTAGAGAAACTGATCGATCTCGCGCTTATCGGGCAGCTCTTGAAGCGCAAACTTAAGCTTGACCTCAAGCTCCTTTACCTCCTGCCTAAACCTAGGCAGCTCGCGAGCAATGCGCTCCTCTTGAGCAATCGAGCTGCTCAACTCGCTGATTTTGTTAGTTATCTTATCCTCTTCATCCCACGCCGACGAGAGCAGGAACTGATGGGAGCAATAAGCAACAAAAGCCAGCGTGCCAACCCAGATAGCGGCCTTCTGCCAGGTCGGACGAGCCATTATATTGTCAATAAAACGGCTCATGTACCCCCTTTGACAGTCGGCTTATTAGCAGTCGGCAATAGAGACTCCGTCGAAATAGAAAGCCTTGGGGTCGAAGATGGGACCTCCCCGGCTTGAGGCTGACTAGGACTGAGTGCAGCCAAGTCCAAGGCTGAAGGTGGCTCAACAGCCTTTTTGACTCCACCGGCATACACTACCTTCGTCAAAAGGGTAAATTCCTTAATTTTGGCGCCATTGCGATCTACCTCACGCGACTCTCCGAGGTCGACGCTCTCGAAGTAGGTTGAGACCTCAAGCGCCTTCATGAAGGCTGCTATCGTCTGGTTGTCGAGCGCATACCCCGAGATTCGCATCAAACCACCGGTCTCGCGAATTTCGGCGAGCCATGCGCGATCGGGCAACGCCGTGTTAAGATCGTCCAGGATTCGCACCGGCCCAAGTTTGTTCTTTTTCAAAACAGCGATGACTGAAGTCTTGTCTGAGAGCTCCTTTTTTCTCGCCTCAAGCTCGCGCACCTCTTTGGTTACCTCCTGAAGCTTCTTTAGGCGCACGGCAAGTGTATCGGCCTCGACTCTGCCCTCTTCAATCGCGGCACTTGCGGTAAGATACATAGCTCCACAGATGATCAAGAGCACGACGACGGAGAGCACATAACCGATCAGGACCCACGTCCCCGATGTGTCGATTACCGTCTCATCGCCCAATAGGTTAATCTTAATCATGTGCCGTTCCTAGTTCTCCCCCAAGTAAATTCTTTCACTTTTGCATACCTTAATTTGGGGCCCTTCCCTCTCTCCGAGCTAAAAAATTCCTTGGGGTAGAACTAGTCCTGCCAAACAACCCGATCACCGGGCTGACGCATAGCCATTCCCACACACACCCCCATAAGCGGACCGATCTCTTTTAAATACAGGGCATCGAAGCTACTGCCGACCGAGACACCTCGCAGTGGATCGGCGAGAGTACACTCAATCCCAGTCTTTTCGGCGATCTCCTGCACGAGCCCCGGCACAAGCGCACCACCACCACAAAGAACTATCTTATCAATCCCCTCTTCCGCACCAGAAGCGTTCCAGAAGAAACTCAGCTGACGGTTAAACTCCGAGGCCACAAACTCGACATTCTTGTCGACGATCTCTTTAGCCTGTGGATATTGCGCATCGCCATTGGGTGATCGTTTCAGCTTTTCGGCCACATCGGCAGCCACACCAAGCTCGGCGACAAGCGCGTCGGTGAAAAGCTTGCCCCCGACGGGGATATCCCCTGTAAAAAGTGAGATTCCGTCGCGCACGATATTAATACCAGCGTAGCGCGCGCCCATATTAATCAGCGCCACGGTCTTAGAGATGTCTTCGGGATAACCCATCTCAAACATATTCTGCACGGCGAAATGATCAACGTCGACCACCGCGGTTTCGAGCCCAGCCAGACTAAGCGTACTAAGAAAACTATCAATAATCTCGTTTTTAACCGCCACCACAAGGACATCAAGCTGATTTTTGCCCGACGTGCCGATGACATGATAATCAAGCCGTACCGCATCAATATTGTGCGGGATGAAATTGGCAGCTTCAAACTGAATGTTGTCACTCAATTCGCTGTGCGGCATATTTTGCATCTTGATCTTCTTCGTAAACACGCTCGGACCGGGCATCGCTGTCACCGCGCGCTTATCACTAACGGCGTTGCTCTCGAGAAGTGCCGCGATCTGCTCCGCTATCTTTTCCGGCTTAGAGATCGCGTTGTTAGAGAAGATCTCACCCGTTACCGGCGCATAACCGATATTGCGAAGCGCAGGCTTCTCTCCGGTCAAATCGAGTTCGATAAGCTTAATGCCGCTCGCACCGATATCGACACCAATGAGAAACTCTTTCTTTTTGAAGAGGTTACTAACCCAACCTGCCATCGAGGCTCCTCATGGCCACACAGTTAATTTAAACTTCTAGACTATTCCACCGGCTTGTCCTCCGTAGCACTCGCGCGAGCGAGGCGAAGGAGGAAGGCGGAACCCCCGGAGGGACAACAAGTAACATACTGGACGCGAGGCGAAACTCAGTCGGGGACCTCAATTTACGCCCGCGTCCAGTATATGATGCACTCGCGCGGGATTCGTCACAAGATACTACGAGGGGGCGGGGAGTAACGACGTAACAATCTCGGGGAATAGACCTGTAGGAGGGGTACATCTACTGGTGGCAAAGTGATGCTATAGACCTAAAAAACTGTGTTATGAACTAACAATCGGCAGACCCAGGATGATGTGTCTTTATTTTAGAAAGCAGTTACACGAAGATCGACTGAAGCTGCTTGTTGAGCTTTACCTACCTTCAACTGAATTTTTCAAGAGACCTGTTGAGACTGCAGTGCCACGCTAGCCACGCATAGACGCACCGCGCAGAGGCGAGACTGGCTGAGCCTTCTCCAGCGCGGCTGGCCGCTGCACAAAAAAATCCATCACCACATCGTGGCCTATCACTCGCTGAAAGGCTATCTTCTCACCGCTTTTAAGTTCAAAACCACTCACTTGCATCTCTTGGCAGATCTTTGCAACAACCTCTGGTATTGAGCGATCCCAAAGGGCAGTCTCCCTTCCATCATTGTTGATACGATATGGTGCAACTACAGCGCACACATATCCCAGCGCATCTATCCCCGCTCTGACAACAAAGCCGACATTTTTTATTCCGATCTGGCTCTCGCCATCTTTGACATACCAAGTCGCAGTCCACGCGGAGTTAGCCATTCGCTGCTCATTTGAGCACCGCAGCTTAGTATCCGCTAGGGAACTTCTGTATCCTGCCCCTGCAAGCGCGAAGGTGGGAGTGCATTGACTACTCCAAGCCTCTTTCTTGTAGCTATTCTGTGCTTCTGCTGGACCAGCAAGTTTTACGGCATTTGCGATAGTTAGGCTCATATACAACTCCACACTAATAACAAGATACTTAGACTATGCCATCGGTTATGCAGAGACCTCCCTATGATGTGCTCTAAATCTTTTAAATACTTTCCGCGCAGTCGCTCACAAGCAACACAACATACTGTTTTTACTATACTTTTAAACAATATAGCCTTACGAACTGGAAGTAGCTAAAGTTGCTTTGGCACTAACTATGTCCGACATTGTCGAAGTCCTCATCCCCCCTCTGGCACAGCCCTTCACCTACGAGCTGTCAGCGGAGCTTCAAGGGAGAAACCTTGTCGGGTTTCACGCCAACGTTCCGTTCGGGAAGAGAAGCGCTCTTGGCTATATTATAAAACAATGCCCACGAAGCGAGGGCTCTATCCCCGATGGTGTCACCATCAAGCAGCTCCTTAAGCTCGATGGTAGTTACCGCCATTTCGACCCACAACAGCTAAACTTCTTTGAGTGGGTGGCGGACTACTACGGAGATACCATTTCTCGAGTGCTTGAAGTAGCCATCCCCCCTGCCGTCCCACAGAAGTTCGAGCGCTTTCTCTCTCTGGTCACGCCCGCGCCCACGCCTTCGCGCCCCCCCGGAAAATTGCAGAGTCGAATCTTAGATCTCCTCAAGGAACACAAGGAGGCTCTGCCCTACCCACTCGTCCTACGCACCCTGCGCGGTGCCGCAACGGCGGTAAAACAGCTTGCGGCAGCAGGTCTCCTCCACATCGAGAGCCGCGAGTTTCTAGATTCTCATGCAAGCCCGCTTGCTGCTGCCGCCTGGGCCAAAACTGAGGTCTCCCTTAATCCGTCACAGATCGAGGCACTACGCCAGACCAACGAAGCGCTAGAGAGATCTCAGTTCACCCCATTTCTACTGCACGGCGTCACCGGATCGGGGAAAACCGAGGTCTATATCGAAGCCGTGCAAAATGCCCTGCGACAGCAGAAAGGGGCGCTGATCATCGTCCCCGAAATAGCCCTGACCCCGCAGCTTATCGATCGCTTTCGGGCGCGACTTGGCTCACAGATAGCGGTCCTGCATAGTGGTCTTCATAAGCGCGTGCGCTGGGATTCATGGCGCGCCCTACTCGAAGGCCGAAACTGCGTTGCTATCGGTGCGCGCTCGGCGATATTCGCTCCTGTTCCTCGGCTTGGTCTGATCATCGTCGACGAAGAGCACGACGGCTCATACAAACAGTCGGAAGGGCTGCGCTACCATGCGCGCGATCTAGCGCTCGTGCGTGGACGGATGGAATCATGCCCGGTGATCCTCGGCTCAGCGACACCGTCGCTCGAAAGCTACTACAACGCCATGCGCAAGAAGTATACCTACCTGCGCCTCCCCAGCTCCCACAGCACCGCAGCGCCCTCACAGCTTGAAATTGTAGATCTCAATCTGATCAAGCCCTGGGAGATGAAAGCAAAGAATCTATCCCCCCGTCTCTACGAAGCCCTGGCAACGACCGTCGCCCGCGGAGAGCAGGCCTTCATCCTCTACAATCGAAGGGGGTTTGCCACCTACCTGCAATGCGATCGCTGCGAGGAGGTTCTTAAATGCCCCAATTGCAGCGTCACCCTCACCTACCACCAAGACAACAACGCGCTCCTCTGCCACTACTGCAGCTACAGCCTCATTCCACCTCATTTTTGTAGTCACTGTGAAACCGGGGCCGATCGCGCCCCCGACTCGACCAAGCGCACCGGCGCCAAAGCAAAAGATGAAGCGCAGGGCATCTATGTCCAACGCGGCGCCGGAACCGAACGCATCTTCGATGAGATTAAGAACCTCTTCCCCGAAACTCCGATCGATCGCCTCGATCGCGACACCGCCCTCGATACGGAAAGCTATCGACGCATACTCGATCGCGTGCGCAGTGGCGAGACCAAGATCCTCATCGGTACACAGATGATCGCTAAGGGCCACGATCTACCGGGGGTCACCCTCGTCGGGATCGCCGACTGCGACGTCGGATTGCACCTACCTGATTTTCGCGCCTCAGAGCGCATCTTTCAGCTCCTCACCCAAGCTGCCGGTCGCGCCGGTCGCGCCGACAAACCCGGCACAGTCATATTGCAGACCCGCGTGCCGCTGCACCCGAGCCTGCTCAAAACGGTAGAGAAAGACTACGAAGGATTTGCGCGCCAAGAACTTCGCAGCCGCAAGGGCCTGCTCTATCCACCCTATGCGCGCATGCTGCGTGTTATCGTTAGCTCTCCCGAACGCACGTACCCAGAACGGATCCTGGCAAGCTTCAAGGAGCACGCTATGCATGCCACCACGACGCAGAAGCTCTCCGTTTCTGCCCTCGGCCCCGCACCGGCGCAGCTTGAACGCCTCAAGGCGCAGTGGCGCTGGCATCTGCTTTTCAAGAGTCCCTCAGTTTCGGCTCTGCACAAAATTCTAGCGACACTAGCGGCGCTCAAGATTCACACCGGCAAGGTGCGGATTACTTTTGATCTTGATCCGCAGGAGATGCTCTAGGGCGCTCTGCTGCGCAGAGCGCCCTGGCCTGGCGGGTCCAATAAGCGATCCGATCCCCTGATTCTCCCCGAGTTATTATGGAAAAGGGGACGCTACCGAATGGCATTAAGTTAAGCCCGTAACATATTGAATCCAAGCAAGCTTTCAGAATCGGCTATTTTAAAACTTGCACTTGCTCTTGACCTTACCCTTCCCCTTGGACTTTTACTTCAGGCACAGTGCCGAAAGCATGGAGACGATTTCGTAGAGAAGCCTCTTGCCTGTGGCAAGATCCCCTGGCTGAGCAGCCTGCATGGCGTTGAGAGCATCAAGAATAGCTGCACACTCCAGAGCGGAGCCGCGGGCGATAGCAAAAAATCGCTGTTTATCTGATTTAGATACCCTTCCAGCGCCCTCAGCAATATTAAGTGGTACCGATAGTGCGGCTCGTTTAAGCTGATTCGCAATTTCACCATTGCCGGTTGGAAGTTCGGATAAAATCTTAATACTTACCGTTAGCCACTCGACGGCACGCTGGTAAACTATGAGCTTTTCATGTGTGAACGTCCCTTTTTCTCTTAGCTACTATGCCGCCAGTCTCTGGACTTCGTTGAGATCCTTGCTCTTCTGTTCCGCAACCCACAAATCGTAATTATGTTGAAGATTAAGCCACAGATGCGGCGTTGTATCGAAGGCAATCGAGAGTCGGAGCGCCATTTCTGGAGTGATGGCCCCACGCTCGTTGACGAGCTTTGAGACAGTTTTGCGCGATACTTTCAAAGCTCGTGCCAAATCGACAACATTGATGTTTAAAGGATCAAGATAAAGCCTCGTTAGAATTCCACCTGGGTGCGACGGTGCTTTTTTTCGTTTCATATTATCTCCTCAATGATAATCTATGTAATTTACATCATACACATCTCCGTCACCAACTCTGAACGTAACTCTCCAATTACCGGACACGCGAACTGCCCATAACCTTTCAGCTCACCTTTCAGTGGATGAAGGAATGAACCTGGGAATCCCATATCTCTAGGCTCCTTGGTCGCATTTAATAGTTCTAAGATATCAGAAAGACGCTGCGTATGCGCGGCATTAACTCCCCTGGCACTTCCATTCTCAAAGAGAGTCCTCAACCCTTTATGCCTGAAGCTTTTAATCACACATTAAGTGTAACCGATAAGGTTACATTTTAGCAAGCAAAACATAGCGACTTTGCTAAGAGCTTATTGGGAATCTGCCATTTTCTCGCATCCAGACTACTAAATCCTGGACGACGTGCGACTTAGCGCATCCGTCTGGCCCATCAGGCTGATGAATGTACCCGGTGTTGCTCTTCCGCTGCTTTTGCGTTTTGGTCGGGCACGGGCTTATGTGTCCGGGCTACCCTGTACCAGTGTGCTTTTCTGAGACGGGCGCCCACTTTACGAACCACGAAGACCATTGACGCGTCCCGTCCTCGGGTTGGTTAGGCCGCGTTGTCCCCGTCGCAAAACTTGTTCCAATCTATGCTCACAGGCTCATCCTCTTGCAACCACTCAAAGAAATATTCACAAGGTTCATTGTCACCAGGTCCCCGAAACTCTGTGCGCAATGTCCACCCAAGACGGAGATACTCCTCCGCAACCTTCTTTGAGTGAGCTTTGGCCATTCGTGGTTTTGCTTTCATAAAGCGGCCTAACGTTTTTGCGGACCGGTGCGGCGATCCGCTCAATTCCATCACTTCACTTCTTCGCGTCCGCGTCCCGCGATTTGTTATAGGCCGCGTTACTCGTCCCCTGCTCAACAAGCTCCAACACGGCTTTGAGTCGATCTTGCCTCCAAAAAATTAGTAGGTGGTAACCCCCCTTACCTCCAAAAAATTAGTAGGTGGTAACCCCCCTTACCTTTAATCGGCCTGAACTAAGCCCCGCGAACTAACTGAAATCGCTCATTTCTTGTTCTCTCCGCCCGTTTTTTGTAACCGTTACCATAGAGAACATAAGTCAAGAGTAAACACTGCCTATCTCTCTAAAAGAGAGCAAGCACTCAGGAATTATGAGGGTCTCCGCCCGAAGCTAGGGAAGACTCACGCTGCCCGAGAAGGCCTGCCCGCGAACAAGTAGCCGTAGTATCTAGGGACAAAAGTCTGCAAATCCGGGATGTTCCAAATCAGTTAAGAAATGGACACCCCAAAAAATTAGTAGGTGGTAACTCCCCTTACCTTTAATCGCCTTCAACCAAGCCCAGCGAACTTACTGAAACCGCTCACTTCTTATTCTCACCGCCCGTTTTTTAACCAGAAAAGAGCGCGAGGAGGAAACTTTCCAGCCAAATCCTCGATACATAAGGTGTATGCCACAAGCACCTCGACAAATAAAAAGTAACCACCTCTACGAAATCTGCTTTCGTGCACGAGAGAATC
>CAIXSY010000244.1 GCA_903922175.1 uncultured delta proteobacterium
AGAGCGCTGTCGCCATAAGTTCGCTCGACCGTCTGGAGGCTCATCTATTTTGCCTAATCCGGAGCATGGCCTAAGGGCCAATGGCTCATCCTACCCTAAGATAATGCTGACTCTGATAGGAGGAGTGCTGCTTAATTTAGAATATGCTATAAAAATGCAACTCATCTAGTACACGTTTCAAGAGTCAAGGAATCTAGACGATGGTTTTCAGCTCCCTTCTATTCCTCTTTTGCTTCCTGCCGTTGTTCTTTGCCGGTTATTATCTCGTTCCTCGCCCCCTGAAGAACGATTTTGCTCTCATGGGCAGCCTTCTCTTCTATGCCTGGGGGGCGCCGCGCTTTGTCCTTGCGCTAATCCTGTCGAGCACATTGGACTACGTCCTCGGCATCCTGCTCCATCGCTACCACGGTCAACGCCGCACTCAGAACGTTCTGATCGGCATCTCTGTAGTGGCCAATGTGTCCTTGCTGCTCTATTTCAAGTACGCCAACTTCTTTGTCGGACAGTTAAACGAGCTGCTCTCCTCCTATGCCCTCCCTCCCCTCGCTTGGAGCGCCGTGGCGCTGCCGATCGGCATCTCCTTTTTTACCTTTCATAAGTTGAGCTACACCATCGACGTCTATCGCGCGACCGTTCTGCCGGCCAAGAATTTTCGCACCTTCCTCCTCTATCTTGCCCTCTTTCCGCAACTCATCGCCGGGCCGATTATCCGCTATCATGTAATCGAGAAACAATTCGCTGATCGATCACATTCATGGGAGATGCTATTTTCAGGTGTCTGCCGCTTCTGCATCGGCCTGGCCAAAAAGATCCTCATCGCCGACCCGCTTGGCCAGGTAGCCGATGTCGTCTTTGGAACCGGGGATGCGACCCTCTCCTCATCCCATGCCTGGCTCGGCGCCTTTGCCTACTCTTTCCAGATATTTTTCGATTTCTCGGGCTATTCCGATATGGCTATCGGCTTGGGAAAGATGATGGGGTTCTCTTTTCCGGAGAACTTTGACAACCCGTACATCGCCCGCAACATCACCGAATTCTGGCGCCGCTGGCATATGACGCTCTCAAGCTGGATGCGCGAGTACCTCTATATCCCGCTCGGTGGAAGCCGTGTTCCCACATGGCGCTGCTACCTTAACCTCTGGACCGTTTTTCTGCTCTCTGGACTTTGGCACGGCGCTAATTGGACCTTTATAATCTGGGGGCTTTATCACGGGCTCTTTCTGGTGCTGGATAAGATCTTTTGGCTACGCTTTAGCGATCGCATCTTCCCCCCATTTCGCCTCATGCTCACGTTTCTGGTTGTAATGATCGGCTGGATCTTCTTCCGCTCCGACTCTATCGGTCATGCGCTAACCTTCTTGAGAACGATGCTCTCCTTCACACCGAACCTCGATCCGATGGCGAAATCCGCCTTTGATCTCCTGAGCAATCGATCGCTGGCCATGCTCATTCTTGCCTGTCTCTTGAGTTTCCTTCCGGCCCTAAACTGGCCCCGTATCGAGAGTCGGCTTCCCTGGGTGAATTCCGCCTGGCTGCGCTCACCATGGCCACGTGGTGCATGCGCCTGCATATTACTCGTCATCGCCGCTGCCAACATTACTAATTCTTATTTTCATCCATTTATTTATTTCAGGTTCTAAGCTCAGATGCCCTCCTCTCACACCATCTCTCATATCATATGGAGCTGCCTGTTCCTCCTTCTCGTGCTTCTTCCAGGCACGCAAACGATATGGGGATATATTCCCGAACGCCAAACCTCTGGAGTTGAAAATCGCGCACCTCTCAGCACACCAAATTTTGAAACCTTCAGCGATGGTAGTTTTCAACGCCAATTTGAAAACTGGCTCTCTAAGAATATCGGACTACGCGGATCGCTGGTGCGCACCGATAACCAGATAAACTTCTCGCTCTTTAACCAGTTCTCGTCTAACTCGCGCTTCCAGGTGATCCTCGGAAAAGATCATTATCTCTTTGAACGCGGCTACGTGAGCTCGTATGTGCACAGCATCGCCATGACGAATAAACGGCTCAAGACCACCGTCCGCCAATTAAAACGCCTCCAAGAGGAGCTCCAACTTCGCCACAAGGGTTTTTTACTGCTGATTAGCCCGAGTAAGGCAGCGCTTTATGAGGAGTACCTGCCCGAACAGTACCGTCGCCGAAGGCGTCCAGGACCGACAACCTTCGACCTGCTCATGCCACTACTGCCGGCCGAATCGGTAAATGTTCTTGACGGGGTATCGATGGCGCGCACACTTAAAACACAAGGTCATCCGGTATTTTCGCGTGGCAGCACACACTGGACGTTTTCCAGTGCCTGCGTAGTGGCCGCCGAGGTCATGCGACGCTTTGAATCCCAGACTGGGGCGCATTACCCCGCTATGCCCTGCTCCCCTGCTCCTATCTCCGATGTCCCCTGGTCGCAAGACAACGATCTCTCGGGGCTGAGCAATCTATGGTCGATCAACGCTTTCAATCAGCCGCTTCCCTACCCCGAGGTCTCTCCTTCCCGTGATAGCTTAACGACCCTACCGACAGTCTTCTCAGTCGGAAGCAGCTTCATGTGGTCGATCCTTTACTATCTCGATGCCTATCATGCCTACGGCTCGCGCGACTTCTTCTATTACTTCAAGACGAAACATAGCTTTCCCTCGAATAAAAAGGCCGTCGTTGACCCCCGAACCTTTGACTGGGAGAAGGAGGTCTTCTCCAAAGACCTGGTCTTAATTGAGATCAACCAATACAGCCTTGAGGACCTCGGATTTGGATTCGTTCAGGGGGCGCTGCGCTATCTTAAGCAGCAAAAAACAGCCTTGACCCCCGGCAATACTCACCAAAAGCCTCGCCGTAGGAAGTCGAAGAAAAGAACATAGTCACTTTTTCAGATCTATTATTTGAGCTAGGATTGGTCGTATCTCGTACCAGGACTTGAGCATGCTTTCGCATCCATTCGGCAAAAAACAGTCACCTTCCGCGGTTAGAATCCCGCCATCAGCGCGAGCCAACATGCCTCGATATCTGCGCGCTGAGAGGTCCATCGCCGATATCGAGACCCCCTCGGAACCCTACGCCAGCAAGTCAATTGCGATCCCGCTGGTAATCGCCATAGCCGCTGCGCTTATGGGAGTGGTCTACCTGGCCCAAGAAAAAAGCACGCGCAGAGGTTGTGTCGATGCAACCGGAGTCGTCGTTCCCGACACCAATTGCGCCACAACAACACCCAGCAACTCGTCCTCCTACTATCCCTACCGCTGGCACTACGGTGGATCCTATAACATGGGTCGCTCCTTCTCCGGGGGATCATACACAGCGCCGGTATCGAGTCAGAGTAGTCGTGGTATCTTCGGTGGATCAGGCTCTCACTATGGTGGAGGATATTCGTAGATGGAACGTATCAGCTCTACACCACGTCAAGGTTGGCAAAAGACCGTGGAGTCTCAAGGGCTCCTCTATCACACCCCCGAAGGCAATCCGTATTGGGATGAAAGCGCTTACTATCAATTTTCGATGAAACAGATCGAGCTCATCGAAAGCACAACGAATGAACTGTACGAGCTCTACCTCAACGCCGCACAGCACGTAATCGATACAAACCGCTTTGCCGAACTCGGGATCCCCGAACGAGTTATTCCGTATATTAAAAAAACCTGGGACAGCGAACCACCATCTGTCTACGGACGCTTTGATCTGGCCTACAACGGCACCGAGCACCCGAAGCTGCTTGAGTTCAATGCCGACACACCGACGGGGCTCCTCGAAGCCGCGGTTATTCAGTGGTATTGGAAGGAAGACTGCTTTAAAAGTTCAGATCAATTCACCTCTATTCATGAGAAGCTCATCGAGCAGTGGAAAAGCATCGCGCAGTATATTCCTGACGAAGCGATCTACTTCGTCCACATGGATGACTACGAGGATTGGATGACCGTCTCATATCTTCGTGACACAGCATCACAGGCGGGGATCAGCAGTTACGCCCTCCTCATGGAAGAGATCGGCTGGAACCGTGACGATAAGACCTTGCGCGATCTCACCGAGCGCCAGATTACTGCAGCTTTCAAACTCTACCCATGGGAGTGGCTGATTAACGAGATCCCCCAGGGCGGAGAAGAGAGCTTTCATAGTAGCCTATGGATTGAACCGATCTGGCGCATGCTCTGGTCGAACAAGGGTATGCTTGCCGTGCTCTGGGAATTAAACCCTGGGCACCCCGCCCTGCTTGAAGCGCACATCGGCAGCCCCTCCGGGCTGCAGAGCTATGCTCAAAAACCGATCTTTTCACGCGAAGGGTCGAACGTCACGATCGTCGATGGCGCGAGGTCCACCGAACGTTCCGGCCCCTATGGCGGCGAAGGCTACGTCTTCCAAGCACTGGCACCGATCCCTGAATTTTCGGGGAATTTCCCCATTCTCGGGAGCTGGTATATAACCGACCAGGGAGCCGCCGGCATGGGCATTCGCGAATCGAGCTCGATCATTACCGATAACCTTAGTCGTTTTGTGCCACACATTATCTCTTAAATAAAATCGCGTAAATAACTTATCGCTAAAAAGGGGAACGCATATGTTAATCAAAGGTCTTATCGCCATGGTGGTCTTCTCAATTGTCGGGGCGATAGTCATGTTCATCGGCTTTCGTGTGATTGATCGGATCACCCCGGGTGACCTCTCCACCGAACTGATTCAAAACAAAAATACAGCGCTGGCCATAGTCGTCGCCTCGATGATCCTCGGAATTAGCATCATCATTGCGGCGGCGATTTCGGGCTGAGCGTTATTGATCCCGCAGGAGGTCCAATATTTGCTTCCAGGGCAAGACCTCTACTCCCTTAATGGACCGCGCCCTCGCCGCATTGCAAGCCACGTAAGGTATGCACTTGGGGCATATAGCCCTAAACGACTCTAAGCCTGAAGCGAAATCTTCTTGTTGTGGATCCTCGGAGCTTTTAATCTCTATGGCGAGCACCTTACCCTGAGGATTCTCCACTATGAGGTCCACTTCAGCTCCTTGATCTGTTCGGTAAAATGAGAAATTTAGGTTTTTTCTCAGGTAGGAATTAAGTCGAATTGCTTCGTTGATAAACCACCCTTCGAAGGCATCACCGAACTCGTACGTGGAGCGTGCAATGGGCAAAGCAGCTCGGCGTAGGATTGCTCGTTGCACTCCTCCATCAAACAAGTAAAATTTTGGATGCTTTATTAGTCTCTTCCTTGTTGAGCCAGCATAGGGAAGGAGAAGTCGTGCGATAAGAGTGTCTTCTAAAATTTTGAAATAATTTTTGATGGTCGAATCTGCTACGTTACAAGTTCGAGCAATCCGCGCATAGTGAATTACTTTGGTGTGGGACTCTGCCGCGAGGGGGAGAAATCTCAGAAAACTTCCCGCATTTCGTAGCAACGCCTCGGCTTCAATCTCCTCTTTAAGATAGGTGTCTACATAGCTTTGCAAATGGCGCTCTTTAGCTTGTATCTCCTTTTCTAAATAAATTTTTGGAAGGGTGCCCCATTGTAGCGCTTGATCTAAATTGAATTCCCCTTGAAGTTCCTGGGCAGTAAGAGGGAAAAGTTCCAAAGACCATGCGCGACCAGCGAGCATGTTGGCATGACCTCGACGAAGCTTGCGCGCACTCGAGCCAGTTAAGATAAAAATCGGAGGGTTGCTAGATTCAATAAGGAGATGAATTTCGTTCAGTAACTCAGGAATGCGCTGAATTTCATCAACAAAAACAAATTTATGGCGAGCTTCACGATGAATAACCTCTTCCCGAAATAGCGCTGGTCGAGCAACTAAACGTTGGTATTCATCCGACTTTAAAAGATTATACGAAAGTGTCTCTTCAGGAGAGAAAGATTGACTAACAATGGTACTTTTCCCAGTTTGCCTCGGGCCAAATAGAAAAAAACTGTTATCTTTTGGTATGTTACATAATCTCTTAAGCATGATGTTATTTTACATGGTAAATCAGCATGTGTCCATGGCGTTTACGTAACTGCTTATTAAGTATGGGTAAATTCGCTTAGCCTTAGCCATAACTGTCACGGCATCTGTCCCCCACCTAATTAGCCCCAGATCATCAACCAAACCCTCCGTCCACCCGATTTACTAGCATGTTGAACTATTTATGCTCTCTGCACAGATCTAAGGATTGCTAGCGCGCAGAGATCAACAAGGATGTTGGTTTGAAAACGGCAGTATC
>CAIXSY010000245.1 GCA_903922175.1 uncultured delta proteobacterium
GATACTGCCGTTTTCAAACCAACATCCTTGTTGATCTCTGCGCGCTAGCAATCCTTAGATCTGTGCAGAGAGCATAAATAGTTCAACATGCTAGTAAATCGGGTGGACGGAGGGTTTGGTTGATGATCTGGGGCTAATTAGAGCCCGTCCTGATGGACGGGCTTTAGCCTTTGAGGTGGCGTCGTTGGTGAGTAGGATATACGAGAAACTCGCATGCGAAGTCAGAAATTAAGTGTTGCCGCCCATCGTTTGTGGTACTATCTTCTTACAATGCCGGTATTGTTCAGATGGAAAGGGTGCAAGTTCCTCTTCTTCTCCAATGAAGGAGATCCAAGAGAGCCGATTCATATTCATGTAAGAAAAGGCGAGGCTATTGCAAAATTTTGGATTGTGCCAGAGATTTCATTAGCCGAGTCTTGGGGGTTCTCTGGAAAAGAACTAAACGAGATACGCTCAATAATTGAATCACACGCCAAGTTAATAAAGGAACGTTGGAATGAATACTTCAAACTTTAGGCCTTTAGCTAAGGGCGTTCATTTTGATGCGGATTTGATGTGGGTCGAACTGATTGACGGTCGTAAACTGGGAGTCCCATTGGCTTATTTCCCGAGGCTATCCCGAGCTCCTCTTTCTAAGAGACGTAAATATGTCATTAGTGGCGGTGGCATTGGTATACACTGGGATGTACTCGACGAGGACATCTCCGTGCGCGGTCTTCTCTTGGGAATAGGTGATCTAACTGTAAAAGAGAAGGTTGCTGCTTAGCGGCACTATTTCCAAACTTCAGCTATTGGCTCAGTCAGCAATTTCTTGCTTCGTAACCATTTCTCAACCCGCCTCAGTGACTCCTCGATCGATTCCTGCGAGGTGTCGATGCAAAGATCGGCGTCGGTTGGCTCCTCGTATGGATCGGAGACGCCAGTGAAGTGCTGGACCTCGCCCTTGCGCGCCCGTCGATATAAGCCCTTCGGATCTCTCCCCTCGCATACAGCGAGCGGGGTCGTTACATGGATCAGCATAAAAGTGCCATGCGGGTCGATCAACTGACGCGCAAGTGCACGTCCCTCTTGGTAGGGAGACACGAGCGCGCAAATGGCGCTGTGCTTTTGGCTATTGGCTTCGGCAGCGGCAAGTGCCACGCGGCGAAGATTTTCAATCCGATCTTGGCGTGAAAAGCCAAGCCCAGCTGAGAATCGGCGGCGGACCTCATCGCCATCGAAGAGGATCGGTTCAGGCTGTCCCAACTCCTGTAAGCGCTCAGCTAATGCGTTGGCTATGGTTGATTTCCCCGCTGCTGAAAGACCAGTGAGGAGGATCGTAAACGGAGGTGTTGAGACTGGCGTAGCACTACGCTCTAGAATTCGGGCTACCTCGGGAAAGGTGAACCATTCTGGAACAGTATCGCCTCGGCTGAGGAGCGCGCGCAGCTCTGTGCCGGAGAGTGAACTGTATCGCTCGCTTGTGTTTAGTGTGGAGCGTTCAACGAAGTGTTTACGTGCTGGCACGTATACCATTTCGCCAGCAGGGACGATCGTAATCCCAACTCTGCCGGCGAACTGCTGGGCAAGTTCAAATGCGGCAAATGCTGGGTAATATGGTTCCCCCGTAGGATCGCGTCCCGGTCCGGCGTGATCGCGGCCAACGAGAAGATGCGTCGCGCCGTAGTTCTTTCGGATACAGGCATGCCACAGCGCTTCGCGCGGTCCGGCCATGCGCATGGCTAGCGGTAGCACTGCCAGCACTGCACGTGCAGGCGGAAGATGCTTGAGCACCTCGCGGCAGCAGCGCACGCGGGTGTAGGCGTCGATGTCCCCGGGCATGCTGTCTCCAACCACGGGGTGAAGCAAGATGCCGGCGTTGTGCTGCTTAGCAGCAGCGGAGATGGCTTCAAAATGCCCGCGGTGAATCGGGTTACGTGTCTGAAAGGCGAGGGTATGCTGCCAGCCCATCTGGCGCAAAAGTTCACGGGTCTGCTGTGGGCTGTGGTGTAGATCGGGAAAAGAGCGATAGTGAACGCCGGGGACCCGGCGTAGCTCTCCGCTGACATATACTGGCTGCGTGTGGCGCATCAGGTACGCCACCCCGGGATGGTGTTCGTCGCTGGTGCCGTAGACGCTACGCGCCTCCGCGTGTCGATCTGCCTGCCACCATTCAGCCACGTTAAGCTCAGCCAGCGCATCGCCCAGTTGGTTGCGCAGCGTGATGTGGTCTCCGACAGAAAGAGCAGCCGCAAATTTTTCAGGTACGTCGAGCACTATGGGGATCGGAGAGATCTCGCCATTGGGCAGACACATCTTTTCGACCACGCTGTGGTATTGTGCTTGCGTCATGAACGAGTGCAGTGGCGCAAATGCGCCGTCGAGCAAAAGCTCGAGATCACACAGCTGTCGGCGGGTAAGCTGCAGGGTATGCTCGGATGTTTTTGGTGCGGACATTGTGGAAGTATCCAATACCGTCCGTAGAAAGTCTTGAGGTTAAAAGCGCATTTGTGGCGGACGAAGGTCTACCCTTTTTTTGCACCATGTTACAGCTATTGGTAACTCCATAAAAAGGGTAGACCTATCCCACGCTTTCAGTGCGAGAACCTATGGATCTAACGCCTTGCCGACATGCAAATCAGAGTACTCTCGGAAAGTAGCCTGACATACGGGGAAAGTGACGTGGTAATCGCTTAATAAGTGTGGGTAAAACTCGCTAAATGTTTCTCACAGAGTTCCACTGAGATCGCACGGAGTTACACGGCGAGGTCCTCTTCCTGTAACTCCGTGCGATCTCAGTGGATCTTCGTGTGAAACAATCATTACGTTCAGCCCACACTTAATGCGCAGTTACGTAAGGTGTATCTAACTTGTTGATTTTATGTAATAAATTCAAGGTTGATTTGATAGCTTCTTGCGCACGGTATAGCCAATGAAGCCTACCTGACTTATATTTCCAGCCTAGCACATTTGAACTTTCAACGCGTTTTGAACAAACCTCCCTACTTTGCCTGGCCTTCCCATTTCGCCTGGCCTTGCGGCCAGTGCTACGTGGGGTATGCGCGGTCGAGGCTACGGGGGACAAGTCGGTTTGGTGCTATTTCTTTTAATGTGTCTGGCTATGTTGTCCCTCTGGGGGTAGAAACTTATTGCCCACTTATTTGTTCGACTGCTCTCGATCATCAAATGGGCAAGAAGTTTCTAAGAATGGTGATTTATGCCCGACTCTCCAACAAAACCTCTTACCTTCCCCGAACCCGTTGTGGGCTTTGTTCACAGCACCGGTTTCGCAGAGCTTTGCACTAAGCTCAAAATATCACTTCTTGTGAGCACCTATCAGGCGCAGCGCATAGTTTTGTTTAGCGCCAACGGCCCGAAATTATCCGGCTTAATGCGCGGCTTTGAACGCCCGACCGGCATGGCTTTGGATGGCAAAAGGCTCGCCTTAAGCGCTAAGAATAGGATCTGGTTCTTTGATGATATCGGTAGCGCATATGACAGTGATGGCAATCTGCTGCCGTACGATTCCTACTTTGTGCCGCGTTACGGACACGTAACCGGAGATATCGCCGCGCATGAGATGCACTTTCATCGAGGCGAGCTGATCGTGGTTAACACCCGATTCTCATGTCTGTGTAAGCTTGACCAGCACTGGTCGTTCGTGCCGACGTGGCGGCCGCCGTTCATCGATGCTTATGTGGCCGAGGATCGCTGCCACCTGAATGGCCTGGTGCTCGACAGCAACGGACCAAAATTTGCGACGGCGCTTAGCTCATCAAACACCCGTGATGGTTGGCGTGCTCAAAAAGCCACGGGCGGTATCGTGATTGACATCCCCTCAGGCGAGGTCGTGGCCCATGGATTGGCCATGCCGCATTCGCCTCGTTTCTACGATAATAAATATTGGGTACTAGAGTCGGGCAAGGGAGAGCTGCATGTGCTCGATCCGCAGAATGGTAAGTGTACGCCCGTCGCTAACCTGCTCGGGTACCTGCGTGGTCTGGCTTTCTATGATCGTTACGCCTTTATCGGCACGTGCAAGATTCGTGAGAAGAGCACCTTTGGCGGCATGCCGATTGAACTTCGCGCCAAAGAGCTTAAGTGCGGTGTTCAGGTCGTCGATATCGTCAGCGGTCAAACAGTAGAGTTCATTGAATTTACCAAAGGCATCGAGGAGCTCTTCGATATTAAGGTTCTCCCCGGTGTCACCCAGCCGCATATCCTTGGATTTGAGGATGATACGATTAATGGGGTGTATCTTTTTCCGAAGTGATTACCCCCCGAGTAACTGCAACGCAAGTGACGGCTGCTGATTAGCCTGTGCCAGCACCGCCGTGGTTGCTTTTTGCAGGATCTGCAAGCGCACAAGGTTAGCCGCCTCCTGCGCCACATCAGCGTCGCGAATGTGGCTTACTGCGTTAATGAAATTTTCGGCCGAGGCGCCAAGTACATTCGTCGCTACCCCAACACGGCTCATGTTGGCGCCGATAATGCCGCGTTGGAGGCCGAGATTTGCTAGTGCGTTTTGGAATATGGGCATGGCCTGCAAGGCGTCGGCGCGAGTTTTTATAGAGAAGTCGAGAAGGGGGGAGACGCCGTCGCGGGTTTTGGCGAGAAGGGTGGAGACGGTGCCACTGAAGTTCGCAGATACCATATCTAAGATACCATCCCCGTTAAGGTCACCGAGGGTCACTGATTGTGGATTGGCGCCCGTTGAAAAATCAGATCTTGCCTTAAAGGTTCCATTACTATTCCCAAGAAAGACAGAGGTGCTATTACTGGTATAATTGGCAGTAATGATATCGAGGATTTGGTCTCCGTTTGTGTCGCCGAGAGCTGCAGAGTATGGATTTGAGCCTGTTGTGTAGACGGTAGGACCGCTAAGCGTACCGCTCCCAGCGCCAAAAAGTATAGTCACACTGGAAGTAAAGCTACTGGCCGATACAATATCTGGGAGTCCATCACCATTTAGATCCCCAATGGCGATGGACTCAGGAGTAGTCCCTGCACCAGTATTGCTATCAGAGCGAGCCCTAAACGTACCATCTCCGTTTCCAAGAATTACAGAGACTGTGAAGTTGCCGGAGTTGGCGGAGACAATATCAAGAAAGCCATCCCCGTTTAGGTCACCTAGCCCCACAGCATGTGGAGTTGTTCCCACGCTGATGTCTGTCTTAGACCTAAATGTCCCGTTTCCATTCCCCAACAGTATCGAGGCACTGTTGCCGACCGAGTTAGCGGAAACGATATCAAGAATCCCATCTCCGTTTAGGTCACCAAGCACAACCGAATACGGGGTATTGCCGACTGTAAAGTCAGCCTTGGACTTAAATGATCCATCCCCATTTCCGATCAGAACAGAGGCAGTGGAACTGCTGTTATTCGCCGAGACGATATCAAGAATACCGTCCCCGTTCACATCCCCGAGTGTGATTGAATAGGGGAATGCGCCCATTGAGAAACCTACCTTCGCCTGATACGTGCCATCGCCATTTCCAAGAAGTACGGAGGCACCGACCCCAATTCGATTTGCTGCAACGAGATCTAAATTTCCATCACCATTTAGATCACCCAGAGCCACGCTGTATGGCTGTGTGCCAGATGTCGAGTTGGTCGCCCCATTAAAACTCCCCGTCCCCATCTTCCCGCCCAATGAAGACAGTATCGACCCATCTGTGCCGTACCCACCCTGAAGTGTTAGCCCCTGAATACTTCCATCAAAAAGTTTTTGCCCATTAAATGTTGTAGTCTGGGCGATGCGAAAATACTCGTCGGATAACGCTTGGGCCTCGGTATCAAGCGCTTTGCGCTGGCTAGCGCTAAATGTGCCGTTAGCCGACTGCTCGGTGAGCTCCTGCAGGCGGGTAACGATATTGGTTAGCTCTCCGACAGCGCCGTCGGCGATACTCAAGACTGAGATCCCATCGTTAAGA
>CAIXSY010000246.1 GCA_903922175.1 uncultured delta proteobacterium
GAAGAGGGCAGCATGAACGCTCAAGCAGAGTCACCTACGCGCGGCGTTCTTCGGAGGGGGCTTTTAATTGCCCCCAAAGAAAACAAAGCCAGAGGTTACTTGTTGCTTAACTGATCCATCAATATTTCGGGGACAAGATCAGCTCCGCTTCCAGGAAAGAGGCGGACCCCTTGTATTTCCCTCAGACACCGCACGCGCCGCCCCTGATAGAAATTGTTTGGGTTGCCTATCTCATGTTCCACGACACGCCTATCCATATATCGCTGAAACGGGCAAAAGTTTCCTCGACAGTTCACTTTTGGAGATCTTTTTGTCCCAGCGCTTGCCACAAAAGTTTGAAATATTCGGACTGCGTGCGCACGAGATCGGTATCACGTAGTAAGTAGGCCCGCCCAGGAGCCGTAAGTATGTGCTGAAGTACCACGTGCGGAGTTACGATGGTGTTTGTCTCGAGCCTAACCGTGGGCACAAGTAACCGAATCTGTTCTTTGTATCGAGAAGCGGACTGAAGATTATGACGCGCGGCGGGTGTGTCTTGAAAAATAAGCCGTACATCAAGATCTCGAAGGGTGCGCCTCAACTTTAGATGCTCAAAATACGGATCGAGCGAGCGCCACTTCGAATGGTCCGAGATGGCCCAATAATAATCGCCAATCTTAAGGTCGGTCATCAAATCTTCGTAGGCTGCCTTAACACCCGACAACCCCTGAAAGGAGCGAATGGCGTTTCTCTTCGGAGTATTTTTGTAGAGCGTTTCAAGCTCAGGGAGGAGCTTGCTAAACTCACTTTTTCTTTGCTCCAAGATCGAATTCAGTTGTTCCGGCGGAGCGGCAACCAGATATTCTTTTATGCCTTGGAGTTCACGATTGAGCACGCCACGCTGCACGAGCTCGGCCACGAGTGGGTACGCACTAGAGCGCTTCAGCCCAGCCTCAAGAGCGAGGGCGGCAATTTTAGTTGGGCCAAGGACCAGCGCAGCAAAATAGAGGCGCGCTTCTTTATCAGAAAGCCCGACCATCTTTAGCGTCTTAATTATCTGCTCATCTGCCATTCTGTCCAAATTATAGACAATTATGAGTCCCAAATCTACTAATTATTTTAAGTGGTTATAAAGATAGAGGAAATAATGTAGGCAAATACAACGAAAGTACGGCAGAAGGCATAGCCTTTGTTTTAGGAGGTACCAAACTATGAACCCAACTAACCTACTTCAAAAGCAGCCAGACAAGCTCACCATGCCAGACCCTAAAAGTTTCCGAGAGGAGTATCCCGATGGCCGCGCACCCTTAGGAAGGTTCGAGCCACTTAATGTTTTACTGGCCGATCTGGAGGGTGTGCATAGAAACCTTTTTGCTATTACTCCTATGGGAGAAGAGAAGCAGGTATCCATTTACTTTAGCATGACACTAGACGATGTCAGATATAAGATCAGTCTAAGTAGATCCACCAAATCAGGTAAGTGGCATACGTTGGATGACCCCACGGAGACGCCGTTAAGCTTGTTTTTTAAAAGAGATGAAATAAATGTCGACCGCTTTCATGTAACCGCCTTTCATAGGGGCCTAAAAGTAATGGACACAGACCCATACGATCTTAGTCACTACCGTTCTTCGGCAGTCGACATACAGCTAATTTTACCAGCGGTTAAAAAAATGCTCGCCTTTGAGCAGTCGTATCTAGAAAAAGTAAGGCGAGACCTTGGGTTCGGGACAGATAAGATGTTAACAGAGGAAGGCTGGATAGCGCGAGGCAATAAAGCACATTTTTGAGCCATTCAGTCAACCCAATCACCTCTAGTGTCACGCGAAGCGTGGCACTTTGCAGTCAACCTCCTCCGGCATCCGCGCCCGCTGCTTCATGATCTGGCGCAACCGGCGACGCCAGTGAACACGCGGAGCGGGAATTCCCTGGCGCAGATAGAACTCTAACTCCGCGCGCTGCAGGTTAAAGGGTGCTCCGCTTTCGGCGCAGGCTATGCTCTTGCCGCTTAGGTGTTGAAGATCGGCAGACGTTAGCTCATCGGGCAGCTCGGCCGCCGAAAGATCTGTCTTTCCCGCCGCTGACTGCGGCTCGGTCCAGAGGCGGTAGCCACGGGCACTCGCCTCCTTATTGCTTAGCTCGGGCAAGGTGTCAAAGGCGTAGCTCTCCTGGTAACCATGCGGCGAGATGCGCGGTGGAAGGAGCTGCCCCCATTCACCCGTAGCCTGCATGTGGCGCACAATTCGTGGAAGGATCTCAAAATACTCCTCCTTCGAATATTGCCGATTCAAGATGCAGTAGGACTTGGCTTTAAGACTGGCACAGCCAAAGCAGTGCGCACAACGATTGAAGAGCATATAGCTGTAGAAGATGTTCTCCGAAAGCCACATCGCATAGGAATAAGCGATGTTCTGTGATTGAACAGAAAGAGAGTTCCAACACAGCTCGGACTTCACCGAAACTCCGCGCCAGCTATCAAAGCATGACATAGAATCGACAAGGTAGCCGCAATCTTTGGCATCAAAGACATTGTAACAGTGATACAGATTTTGCGAGCGGCCGATATAATCGCCGCTGCAATTTTCGGCGTTGATTATCCGATTGGGTGCTGTCTTGACCGTCGCCGCGAATTCATAGCACAGCTGCAATAGGCGCTGAGTGCCGCTGTACGATGCTAGTCGATGTTCAATTAGAAACTGCCGATATTCATCGGCGCTTTTTTGCTGATTAAAGATGCAGTGGCGCGCCTGCGTCAGGCCAACACAGCCGATGCAATCGGTCACACTGTGACAGCCGCTACAACCAAAGCAGCCGGCCGAATCCCAGCAGTCGACGCAGGAGCGGCATTCGTAACAGTTGTCGAGCGAAGCTCCTGCGTAGCAGAAGCGGCAGCGCTTGGTGGCGATACAATCTATGTTACTCTCGCCACTTCGTAGCTCATGACAATACAAGCAGCCTTGGCTGTCTGATGCCGCAAAGCACAGGTAGCAGTCTTTGAGATTCAGAGCGCCATTTACATAGTCTGAGTTTTCGATATTGGTTGCGCTCAGCGGAAGATGGTATATGCGCAGCATCAGTTCGTTAAATTGATCGAAAAACGGACGGGAGAAATCGTAGTCCGCGCCGAACTCCGCGTTATCGATGGCATCGCTCCAAAACTCTTCAATGGTAACGATCTTGTAGGGCTCCGCCGGGCTGTAGCGTGTCAGGCACGGTTTGCCGCTATAGCTGCTTTGACTACGATAGAGGTTCCAGGTATTGCCCCACCCGCAAATAGCACGCACGCTCTCACACGCTGCCACCCGCGGTAGCGGAAGTACCGCCCCAAGGTAGGAGTGTAGCCCTGAAAAGCGCTGCAAAAACTCCTGCTCGGCGCCGCTCTGGATTATGTCAGGTATCATCCCGGCCCGCAGCCCGCAGGACACTCAGCAAAGCACTGCAGTGTCGTTAAATCCTGGTCGTTAAACGGAGTCACATTGGCGCGCCAAGCAAGGCGCACGCCCTCATGCTCGCCAATCTTAACCTTAGCGCCGATCACACTCTGCCCGGCAAAGAAACCGAAAAGCTCGGGCAGATAGGCACGTATTTCAGCCGGCTTATTCAGCAGAAGCCCCCTGCTCTGCGTTGCCACGACAGCTGGGGTTCCACTCTTCAGCATCGTGTGGAAGTAGACCTCTGCCATCTCTTGCGGCATGTCACCTTGGAAATTTGCAATACGCCAATCATTCCCCTCACGAAAGAAAACGACGACCCCTTCGGCATTTATCTTCTTGCGTAGACAGCGCACGCAATCGGGATCACTGAGCGTATTCACTTCATTATTGGTTACTTTTAGGGAACCAGGATTACTCATTATCTTAACTCCATCATCTTAACTTGACCTCAGTCACTTTAATCGTAGCGCTCCTCGTGGATATTACCCTGAATCGTCTTTGTGCGCAGCACAAATCCACGTCCGGTAAGGGACGCTTCCATCTCAGATATGGCCTGAGAATTTCCACAGAGGAAGACATGATCATGTAGCGGATCGGGCGCCAGAATCCCGGTTTCTAGCAGCTTTTGAACGCGGCCGCGTTGTCCTTGCCAGGATGCGTCATCACGCGTAACAGTGGGGACATAGGTGAACGCAGACTGCCGCGCGGCGAGTGCCCGAAGTTCATCAAGATAGACCAAATCCCTGCCCTCGCGCACGCTATGCACCAGGGTAATATGTCGCCCCGCTGTCCAGGTGTCAGCCGTTCGCAGCATCGACATGTAGGGAGCGATGCCGGTCCCCGTGGCGATAAGCACGAGGTTGGCCTGTGGGGGCACAGGTTGCAAGGTGAATGTGCCCGTAATTTTTGTACTTACAAAAAGGCGGGTCCCGGGTTTTAGGGCAGCTACCCGCGAAGTAAGCGCCCCTAACGGCAATACGCCGATATAAAACTCAAGCTCTGTCCGGTTCGAGGGACTTGAGCAGATAGAATAGGCACGCTTAATCAAATTATTAGGCACCACGATCTCAGTCTCGGGGGGGAGTGAGTCTGGGCGGGGGGCTGAGCCCAAAAGGCCGAGCGCGACGTACTGCCCAGGGATAAACTCTTTGACCGCGGCATCCGGCCTAACGGAGAGGATAATCAGCTCGGAGCTAAGATCAGAACGTCGAATTACAGTTGCGTTTAACATAACTCCTCCAAGAGTCCGAAAGAGTATACCCCCGTCTTGTGGCCATCTCCCCACTCAATTCCAATGGCGTAATTACCGATAGCCCAGATGCGCTCAAGGCGCAGCTCTTCATCACGACTACTAGAGACTATACTCAACATCCCCTTGGCTGCGCCACTCTTACTTGGTCCACCGAGTGGCTTGGCATGGGTGGTATCACCACGGGCGTCGAGGCACGTAGCACAGGGGCAGCTCCTGCGCAGCTGCTCGCTTTGGAGCTGCTGCACCCTACCACCAGGCCAGGTAATCTGAAGTCCCGAGGATCCTAGGCGCTTTATTTCGGTGGGGGTGTTCATAATAAAAATGAGGTCCTGGTATCACGGGGCGGCGTGTATTGACTCATTAAGTTCGGGTAAATCTTATCATGGTCTTGGTTTTGGTCATGGTCCTAAATCCTGTTCATTGCCATATGGTCTATGATTAAGGCCATAAACAAGACAGGAACTAGGATTTAGCGACTCTCTCCCCGGTGGTTTTTGAGCAGTTACGCCGATGTCACTAAACAAACTATATTAGCCTACTCTACGAATAGCAGTCTTGGCTTATCCTGTGCAAGCGCTTCGGCGTTAAACCACCAAAAACAGACCATGAACCACCCAGGAACGTCCTCGGCCACAATGGAATAGAGCCTAACTTGCTCGCTTTAGCTTTCGATTTTCAGGCATGCGGTACTCGTGCTGCGCTGTGGGGAATTTTCCGCCCTCAACTTCAGCCACGTAGCTCTGCAGCGCACTCGTCACCGTACTGCGCAGATCGGCGTACTTCTTTACAAAACGGGGAGAGTCGCCCTCTCCCATGCCGAGTAGATCGTTTAAGACGAGGATCTGTCCATCGCATTGAACACCAGCACCGATACCGATCGTTGGGATCTGCAAAGTCGTCGTGATTTCGTGGGCAAGCTCGGAGCAGATCCCCTCAAGCACAATCGCAAAAGCTCCGGCCTCCTGTACCGCTTGAGCGTCCGCAATGACCTTTTCCCAACTTCCTTGACGCCGGCTATTCGAGTGTACCCGTCCCTGCACTTTGTAACCACCCATGCGGTGCACCGATTGCGGGGTCAACCCCACATGCCCGATGACGGGGATATCAACAGCAGTCAGACGCGCGATGGTGGCCGCCATGGCGACACCGCCTTCAAGCTTGACCGCACTCACGCCGCCTTCTTTGAGGAGGCGACCGGCTGAAAGCATGGCCTGTTCGGGTGATATCTGGTAGGTCAAAAAAGGGAGATCACCAACAACCAGCGCCCGCTGCACCGCCCGCGTAACACAGCGGCAGTGATAGATCATCTCATCGAGGGTCACACCAAGTGTAGTGTCGAGCCCCTGGACGACCGAGCCAAGTGAATCTCCAACAAGAATCATCTCAACCCCGGCTTGATCAACCAAGCGCGCAAACGAGTAATCGTACGCGGTGACCGCGCTTATTTTTCTAACAGACGACTTTCGGGATAGAATTACCGGGACGGTAACACGTTCAAGGTTTGTTTTTTCCATCTGGGTCACTCCTGAAAAATCAGTGAATGCGCCTAACAACATCTTTGCAAGCATCGTACGATCCGATTGCCGGGCAGAGCCTCGACATCGACAGGATCACTATAGCGCACTGGGGAAAAATCTTCAACCCAGGTCCCGTCTTAAGTTCTGCGCAGCTACGAGAAGACAGCGGCGCTAAGAGACGGGCCCTAAGAGAAGAAAAAGGGTAACTGCTCGCCCCTAATCGGCTAACGCCGACGTCAAACGTCTAACGCCGGACGTAAAGCGTCGAGGTCTGACGTCCGGCGTTAGACCTTAGACGTCAGCGTCATCGGTTGCAGAAATGGTCATTTTGTTAAGAATATACGCATAGCTTGACGAGGGGGCGAGTAGTTACCTTTGGCCTTCCTATTTCCCACCCTGCGCATAAGAAGCTGTGATAAAAGACCCAAAGGAAATACGATATGACCCGACTTAAGAATGATTACCCCTCCCCAAAAAAGCGAGGCCGAAATATCACCACCACCTAGGCTTCCAAGCGCGATTTTATAGAGCAACATACTGACTATAAAAACATAGCCGGCCACAAATGGCACGACGATTGCGAGCAGAATGGCCGCCCAACTTCTCGCTAAACCAATACGCTGCTTGAACACGATGGCTACGAATAGCCCAGCAATCTGAAATAGCGCAATCGCCTCCAGTGGTGCAAGCTCGATCGAACGCAAGGCCTCAGATAATGGACTAGGGACACCGGAAAGAACCAAGTACCATATGAGGTTAAGAACCAACGCTACCACTATATAATAGCTGTTTTTATAGAAGCACATTTCTTACTGTCCCAAACCCGACTAACTCATCCCCCTTAGCGGGTCCGCGTGCTCATGCCACGCTTTCACGAATCTGTTCTAAAATCAGAGGAGGCTCAGGTTATCGGATCCCAACCGGACCCGCTATTTCTTGCCCACGACCTTCTTAATAAACCCAAGAAATGAGGTTTTCTTCGGTGCAGGCGAACTATTTTCAGTGAGAGAGGTACTCTTCACCAGATGGGCTGGGGCAACTCTCGTTTTGGCGCTGCCCATCTCTTCGATCAGAGAATCGTACACATCCACGCCACTGGGTGCTGGAGCAGCTTCGAGCTTCGTGGGCTGCTGGAAATTGAAGTCCTCCTCCGTTGCCGACGGCGCTATAGATCGATCAATTCCCGGCGGCCTTCCCGCAAATGGATCAAAATCATCGGCGACACCATCAGCAGAGGCTGAAGAAGCCACAGCCACAGCACCGAATCCTAGATCCTGCCCAACGCCGAAGTCTGCGGTATCGTTGCGCGCAGGGGCTCGTTGGGGAATCTGCTCATCTTCGAAATCCTCGGCATAATCCTGCTCCGGCTCGATGGCGAGCACCTGCAATGCAATTTTCGCCACTACTTCGGGTGAAAGTTCGACTGAATTCTCCGCCCCTGGATCGATGAGGACTCCGGTATCGTCTCCCAAAACCGCGCACAGATCCCCACCGAGAAGCGAGAGTGGCTCGACCTTCTTTTCAATGCTCTGTGACCAACTCTTAAATTTCCGCTCATGCGTAAATAGCGGGACAAAGGAACGCCTCTCCTTAGAGATCTTTATCACCTCAACTTTGGCCTGATTGAACTCCGAGCTCACCTGAATGGCCGGGATATAGCAGAGCCTATCGGTAAGCTGCGAACAGAGCTTATCGATGAAGGCATCGTCACCAGCGGCCACTTTCCCAAGATAGACATCGAGCAGAGACTTTTGCATGATGACGTCCTATATCGTAAAGAACTTAATTCTGTATGAGGTTATGGCGTATATTCGGCTAAGTGTAGCCATAGTCGTGTCGTTATGCACAAAAAAAAGCATATAGTCAGTAATAACAGTATGTTAGGAACCAGAAAGGATGACTAAGCAGCTGCCAAAGTCGCTATATTTGAGGCAGGAGCTCCTGCACCTCCTGCAGACGCTCTATCCCGAACCCAAATCGGAGTTAATCTTCACAGGAGATTTTCAACTGCTCGTTAGCGTCATGCTCTCGGCCCAGTGCACCGACAAAAAGGTTAACCAAACAACACCAGCGCTGTTTGCGAAGTTTCCCTCATTCGAGGCCTGCAGCCGCGCTCCCCTAAGCGATATCGAAGAGATCCTACACCCGATCAATTACTTTCGCACCAAGGCTAAAAACCTGATCGGGCTATCCAAAAAGATCTGCCTTGAGTTCGACGGGAAGTTGCCGCGGAACTATGACGCACTTCTCTCGCTCCCTGGTGTGGGTAACAAGACCGCCAATGTCGTCCTCAGCGAACTAGGAGCTGCACTCACCTTTCCTGTCGATACCCACGTGTTCCGAGTCTCAAAGCGCCTTGGGCTTACCAACGGCGATGATGTGCTTAAGGTAGAATCTGAGCTAAAAAAACTTTTTGCCCCGGAGCAGTGGCGCAGCCTACACCACTGGCTCATTTTTCACGGCCGCCGAGTCTGCAAGGCGCAGCGCCCGTTGTGCCCGTCGTGCACGTTGGCAAAGTTGTGCCACTATGCTGCTCGGGCGAAGGTCCCGTCCTGAATTACGTGCATGCTTCAGGGAGTGGAGGCACTATGGGACGGGACCTGGAATGAATTGATAGAACATTGGACCAACATTACGGTACTCTTCACTTCGACCTTACCCGTAATGTTTGGCTTTGTTTCTTTGATAGTTTCACGAACCGTGCAAGCTCCTTTAAAAGATTACGCCGACGGCCAAACCCTCTTTTTCCGATGAGCTTCAGAAGTTCTTCTGCCTGCGCCAAATCGCTCTTTTTTGAACATCCGATTAGTGCAAAAAGATCGTGTATATCATTAGGACGTCTATGGACATCCTGCGATAAAACTTTCATCGCAATGAGGTGCGGTGTGGTGGCTACTTTGATGAGTACTCCTGGTAGCACCTCTTCCATGGTAGCCGCCTCTACCACTTCAGCCTCAACCCCTGTGGTGGCGAATAAGAGGTCAATCAAAACGCAGCCAAGAATCTGGTAGGTGGTAACGCCCCATACCTTTAAGCCCTTTCAACTAAATCCGCCGAACTTACTGTAATCGCTCATTTCTTATTCTCCCCGCAAGAATCTGGTAGGTGGTAACGCCCAGCCAAGAATCTGGTAGGTGGTAACGCCCCATACCTTTAAGCCCTTTCAACTAAATCCGCCCCGCAAGAATCTGGTAGGTGGTAACGCCCCATACCTTTAATTGCCTTTAACTAAGCCGCGCGAACTTATTGAAGCTGCTCATTTCTTATTCTCCCCGGCTGTTTTTTAATCGAAAAAGAGCGCGAGGAGGAAACTTTCCAGCCAAATCCTCGATACATAAGGTGTATGCCAC
>CAIXSY010000247.1 GCA_903922175.1 uncultured delta proteobacterium
GGCACGCTATAATAGCGCCGACTAGTGAATTTTGAGGCTAAAGCAGCCCTGTCGAACCATAACATGACCGTGTTTGACAAACGAGCATTATACGAGCAATCCCCCGCCAATCCCATTCGACTCGCCGCCCGCGCGGCTCGCTCACCTGTGGTGAGCTTGTCGAACCATGGCAAGCAAGTTCTTCGGCGAGGTGAATGCCCTGAGCGAACGACTAGTACCTCGACCGGAAAGTTTTTTCACTTAGCCTTGAACTCCCGCTTGGCCATGGCCTTGCGCTCTTCGACCTTGACTTTGACGTTTAAGCCTAAATCTAAGGGAATTGACCAAGGCCGAGCGGGAGTTCAAGGCTAAGTCCAATAGAGAAACATTAGTTTTGAGTGAAAAAACTTATTGGACGAGGTACGAGCGGGAGTAACTTTCGTTAGAAAAGTAGGATATATTTTCTCTCCCCTCACACACAGGCGCCGCTTTCTTGATTCATAAAACCCACCCGGAAGTTCTCCTAGCGCGTAAAATCCCAGGGGTCTGGGGACAGCGTCCCCATCGCCTCGAATGTGCTTGTGCACAATCTCTGGGTGCTCGCACGCCTGCCGCTGGCGCGGCAGCTGCCTCAGGCTCTCGCAGCTTAAGGCAAATATTTAAACTAACTCGCTGACTCGCGGCGGTCGTGTATCAATTTACTTGTCCTTGACAGAGTAGGATATGTTGAGTATCTTTATACTAGAGCGAAGTGGTATAGAATTGCGACAGGGGGCTTATGGACAGAAAATCAGACATAGAGCATGTTCGCGGCATTTACTGCGAGGCGTTGCAAAAAGGCGATAACGTCGAAGCAAGTAGTGCTATAAGTCGAGGTCTAGCTCTTGGTGTGCCCCTGAGAAGTTTATACTTGGACATAATCGTTCCCGCGCAGGTCGCTATCGATGATTGTTGGGCGGCCGGCGATATCGGCATAGCCGATGAGCATGCGGCAACACAGATAGCCTTTTCGGAGATGGAGCGCCTGCGTGGCCTCATTCAGCCACGTCAGTGTGTTGAACGCTCAGCACTTGTTACCTCAATTGAAGGTGATAGTCACTCGGTCGGTGGCCGTGCTGCGGCAGACTTTCTTATTATGGATGGCTGGGATGTTTTCTTTCTCGGGGCCGACACGCCGGTGGCTGAGATTGTTAATTTTGCGCAGTCGCATCACGTCGATTTAATCTGCATCTCGGTTACGCTGCATGAACTTCTACCACGTGCCGCTATCGCCGCACAGGGTGTACGTGGGCTTGCACACTCACCCAAAGTTATTCTTAGTGGTCCGCGATCGATCATGACCTCCGATAAAGCCAAGGGGATCTCTGTTGATGCTTTTACCACGGATGCTTTGCAGCTTGTGCGTGAGGCACGGGCAGTTACCGGTCTGGCGGAGGCGGAGAGTGCTTTGAGCATGTTTCTTAAGGCACTAGGATCTCGTTTGCAGGGGTATCGAAAGTCACGAGAGATGAACCAGCAGGAGCTTGCCGATCGAGCCGGTCTCGACCGGGCGTACATCAGTTCCTTGGAAAACGGTAAGCAAAACCTCACCGTCGGTGCAGTCTCAAAGCTTGCCGAAGCGCTAGGAGTCTCGATTGAAGAGCTGCTGGTGGGCAAGAGCGGCAGCGAATCAGTTCGTGCCGGCGCGCAGGCGCAATTGTAAAGTTCTAAACTCACGTCGATCGACTGTTCCCGGAGGTTGCCACCCTGAAGCGGTGATATAATCTTGCAGCGCCGAAATTCTGCTTTGTAGATCGGGGTGCGAACTGCTCTGTGCGGCCGTGAGGGGGACATTGAGAGTTCTAGCTAAGGCTCGGTATGAGTGTATAAGTCCAGCGATAGCAGGACGCGGATCGTAACCAGCCACAGCCATGAGGCCGATACCGTAATGATCGGCTTCATACTCCCAGTGTAGCAGATCTTCTTCGCTCGGTGCTTGGTGCTGAAGTTGGGTCAGGTGGCCGAGCTTTTCGTGGCCAAGCTCGTGAGCGAGAACAAAGGCCAGTTCAGCTTCGTTCTGCAGCGAGAGAAACAGCCCCTTTGAAACTAAAATAAATCCGCCTCCGGGCGATATGGCAATCGGGGTTTGCGTGGCGAGTACCTCTAGCTGTGGGGTCGGAATTGAGCTTGATCGTGGGCCGTGTTGCATCGCTGCTACGAGGCGAAGCACAACCGAATCTAGATATGTTTGAAGCGCCGCATCGTGAATTACCCCGTAGTGCTTCGCCATAGCTTGTGTCTGGACGACACCACCAGCGAATGAGGATCCCTGATATGCTGGTGTGCAAGCGCCGAGAAAGAGCGTACCAAGGCAGAACAATCTGATCAGACGGGTTAGACGAATGGAGGAGGTGGTTGATAAGGCATGCACAGTTTTTAACTTTCCTTTGAAACAGATCCCATTTCGCCGAGCAATTAATTGGGAAACAAGCAATTGGCAAGCTCTATCTCTGCGAAGCTTGCAGGTCACATTCTGCGCAGCGATTAAAATTCCTAGTGCTGGTAGCCAGAGGGACCCCCGTCGCCACGACTCGATTAAATTTGTCGCCGTCAGCCAAAAAAGCGCTGATCGGTCACGGAAACTTTAACGGCGATTTCTCGGTTTGTATAGGTGCTAATAACCTAACTAGAGCCTGTCCGGAAACAGCGAAAGCGCGATAGGACGGGAGAAATAAGTGAAATAGTAGAGTAGTATACGTAGCCAATTTCGAGGTTAAGCCCGAAAGAGGCACGCTATAATAGCGCCGACTAGTGAATTTTGAGGCTA
>CAIXSY010000248.1 GCA_903922175.1 uncultured delta proteobacterium
GCGTCTGGACCGGCTAACGGGCTTTAAAGCTACCTTCCGTATTCGACACGGCAGCTAACTTGTCTTTTTTGAGGACTGTCAGCTTGAATCGGTGACGAGGGTTCAGTTGAAATTATGCAGGAGTATTAAGTTACATACTACAAGGTTCGGGCAGGGTGACGAGGGTTCAGTTGAAATTATGCAGGAGTATTAAGTTACATACTACAAGGTTCGGCTGGGGTTGAAATTGTGCAGGAGTATTAAGTTACATACTACAAGGTTCGGCTGAGCATGAAATTTACGAGCTCACCAAAACAGCTTGGCAGGAGTTTAAAAGATCGCGTCCCTTAAGGTGACTTTGTCTGATCGGCCGATCTATTATCCCTCCTGTCCATCGATGCGTGGTTGAACCAGCATCTTTGAATACGTGATAACGAAAAGCACGAATGCGGCGATCCAAAGGATCTGTGACAGAAAGATCCAATTGGCATAGTGAGTTTGATCGACGAGGGGTAGGCCAACTCTCGTAACGGCGCCGATGGTTAATAGTAACAGCGCATACGTCGTCATGGCTGGGGGATTCCTAATATTTCTCCCCGTATGCCCAAGAACTACCCTCGACATCATCCCCAACGTGGCCAGGCCGATTCCGCCAAAAGCAAAGGCGTGCACGGCTAGAAAAGGCGAGACGCCAGCAAATGCCGACAGGGCATAAAGAACGAAGCCGAAGTCGATAAAAACAATAGAAAGAAAGAGGCTCCAAAGAAGTGGCTTGCGCCATATTCCGGGGGTGTGCCAGAGCCACAATCGCGCGGAGGTGATTAAGCACAGTGCGATCGAAAGATAGCCTAACAGCGCTTGGTTTCGGATAAAGAGCTGATTGATAAAGAATGCGAGGAACAATATGAGGCTGGCAACGTTAAGCCAAAGCGGGTTTTTGACCTCAACGTAGTTATCGACACCATTTCTGATGAATGCCGGGATTACTCTAGCGCCGATCGTCAAAATCAGGGCGATAATCGCATATAATCCGCCGTAAATTCCCCAATAGGGGCCGTTCTCAAGCAATCCGAAGGCCCCGAGGTAGAACGACAAATTGCCGAGCATGAGTAGGAGGACTTTTGACAAAACGCCAAGCTGCTTCCACTGCTTTGCTTTAACAATCGGAGTGGCAACTGCAACCAGAAGGCACAGCATAAAGAGCATGTCGGCTAGTGCAGCTATCTCTAAAAATCGTGTTCCGAAAAGGAATAAGACTCTTGCAAGCGACCAGAGTGAGAATAGCGCCAGCAATGACCTGCCCTGAATAGTCTGAACTCCCGTCCAGTTCTGAATTGCAGTAAGAAGAAAACCAGCAATGACGGCAACGCTGTAGCCGTAGATCATCTCGTGTGAATGCCATTGAAATATGGAGAGTACGGTCAAGGGCAGGGAGATGTGCGAGAAGTATACGGACATCCACATGCCGATCGAGATTGAGGCTAAGACGGAGGCCCCGAGAAAGAAGGGTCGAAAACCAAGATTAAATAGCGAGAAGGTATTGGTAACCGGTGCCTTCTTGTTAATCTGTATAATTGACATGCGTATGCTTCCTGCAAATCTCTAGACGCTCAAGCTTTGCATCGTAACTTAATCAACACTTGGAGTGAATGTCCACGTCCATCCAGCATCTTTACGGATTAGGGATCTCTTGTCTGGGGAGATGCGCAGACTATCCGAATCGGGTAGCTGCATTGTAAGCATCATCGGCGACGGGACGACCATCTCTACCGGCTCTGTTTCGGTGCTTGCCGGCACCGTCTTGCGACTACCGCTGCAGAACTGAGCCACTTCAACCGTTGGGTAATTGGTTTGGACCTGCAGCTCGAGGGTGCCTCCTAAACCTTGATTAACTGCTAGAAGTTCAAAATGTTCGTAATCGCCCTTGAGGATCGGCGGCAAGCAAGATGGCTCCGAGTTGCGTAGGTTGGTAACAACCGACTTTGTGTTTGTGAAGCTGGGAGTCCCTACAAACTCTGACTCAGAAATCTTCCAGTCTAGGTTAATTACAACATGGTCACTTACATCGGCGTACCCTATCCAGTTACTGCCACCAACGACATTGGTCCGTGCCTGATATTCGCCAACGATATGGTAGTGGACAATCCCGTCCTTACCTTTAGTCCAGCGCTGCGCGGAATCGACATTCCTTTTTGCTTCCATCACCATTTGCGGATCTAAGCCAGTGCTCTTGATCATGTTCCGGTAGATAGCCTCGTCTTCTGGGCTCATGGGGCTTTGAGCCGAGGCGGAGTTGGGATTTAGAGTGAGTGCAAGCAGAAAACTGAAGGCACAGGGTATGAATATGGTGCGGGCGTATCGCATATTTTTCTAAGTTAATGAAACGGTGAATGGATAAAGCTGTGCTCTTTCTTTACCTCATGTATCGGGCCTGAACGCAGCAGGGTGGTCGAGTCTGGCACACGACCCTGCTAAAAGCTATCGTTTGTTGAAACGGTCGCTACCCTGGTTGCTCCACACCGACCGAAGCCTCAACCCCTCGCGCCCATAGTCCGGCATAGGTCCCCCCCGCATGAAGCAGCTGTTCGTGGGTGCCTTCTTCGACTATCTGCCCGCCGCGGAAGACGAGGATCTTGTCGCACTGGGCGAGGGTGCTCAGGCGGTGGGCGATGATTAAGCAGGTTCGGTCCCGCATGACGACGCCGATAGCCTCTTGAATGAGCTTTTCGTGCGCATGGTCGATGTTTGCTGTTGCTTCATCGAGGATCAATACGCGCGGATTTTTTAGAAGTATACGGGTAAAAGAGATGAGCTGACGCTCTCCGACACTTAAGTTTAGCCCCTGTTCAAGAAGGAGTGAATCGAGTTTTAATCCCCGGCGCGCAAGCACACGGGCCAGGCCTGTTTCTTTTGCCGTCGCCCAGATCTGCTCGTCGGAAAGCTCAGATCCAAGGGTCAGGTTGTCGCGCACGCTGCCCTTAATAATCATCACCTCTTGCGAAACAAATCCGAGGTGGCTGCGCAGTGAGTCGCGGTTGAAGCTTCGGATCGGTGTCCCATCGATCTGAATCTCGCCCTGCTCAAATTCGTACAGGCGCGCCAGGAGAGCCACGGTAGTGCTTTTGCCACTACCGGTCGCCCCGGTCAGGCCGATCTTTTGCCCCGCCAGTGCTTCAAAAGATACGCCGTTGAGTGCGACGGCACCCTCCTTCCCGTAGCGCATCGTCACATTTTTAAAGCTGATCTTGCCCTGCATTGATCCCAGCATCTGGGTGCCATCTTGACCAAGCTCGATCTCTTCGCCAGGGGCTTGAAGAAAGGCGGCGATGCGCTCGGCGCTGGTGAACGCCTGCTGCACGGCGTGAATTTCGAAGCTAAGCTCCATCATCGGACGACCAAAGCGCTCGAAGTAGCGGACGAAGCTGACCAACACGCCGACCTGCATCGCTCCAGCGAGCACCTCGTGCCCTCCGACCCAGACAATGACGATCAAGGGAAGGGTCGAGAGCGAGCCGATCAGCGGGCGAAGCCAGCAAAATATGCGATTAAGATAGAGATTAGCCTCAAGGTGGGCCATGACGCGCTTATCAAACTGGACCACCGACCACTGTTCGAGACCAAAGGCTCTTAAGACAGAGATTCCGTTAAGGTACTCCGCTAGCGTCGAGTTGATCGCGCTATTGCGTTGGGAGATCTGGCGGTTGTACGTGCGTGTGAGCCCGCGAGTTCCCACGGCGATAATGGTTGCCGGAATAATAGAAAGTAAGGCTAATAGTCCTAGCCATGCCTGGGTAAAAAGCATCGCCAGCAGAGCTACGCCCGCCATAATAAGAGAGTAGAGCAGCTTTCCTAGAGTGGAGCTAAAGAAATCTTCAAGGCTCTCAACATCATGGGTCAGGCGGGTGACGGTGCGTCCCTGCGGGGTGCGATCGAAGTAGCTCATGGGGAGAGTTTCTAAGCGGGCAAAGAGCTCTTCTCGAATCTGCAAGATAGCCTCAAGCGAGGCCGCGGCGATACGTTTTCGTGCTACAAATGCTAGCACGAGGGTCAAGATCTCAAGCGCAATGACTGCAACCGCATACTTAATTGACAGGGCCATGTCTTGCGCTTGGATTCCTCGATCAACGAGCAGGCCCAACGCCCGCGCAGAGAGCATGGCGATCGCCGCCGAGGCGATCAGGAGCACAAAGCCGACAATAAACTTAGCCCGCATTGGGCGTGCGAATTTAAGTAGATACAGAAACGACGCGAAGTCCCGGCTTTGCGAGGGGCTGCGATCTTCATGCATAAAGCTTGTGTTTGTGGTCATGCGTGAAGCTCGATTAATTTGTTACAATAGCGAAGGGTTGAGGTGCGATGTGCAGCCCAGACGAGTGTCGTCGTGCGCAGTTCGGCGTCGAGACTGCGTAAAATATGCTCTTCGGTCACGGTATCGACCGCACTCAGGCAGTCATCGAGAAGGAGGATCGTGGGCTTACTCGCCAGCGCGCGCGTAAGTGTAAGGCGCTGTTTCTGGCCGCCGGAAAGATTAATGCCCCACTCCCCGAGCATAGCGTCGAGCTGTCCGGGGAGTCTTCGAACTTCTTCAGCCAGAGCGGTGACCTCAAGATAGTGCCAGATCTCATCGTCGCTGAGTGTGTGTTTTAACGAGATGTTGGCGCGGACGGTGTCGGCGAAGAGAAAGGGTTTTTGAGGCACCATCCCGATAAAAGATCTGAGGGCAGGGTGACTATAGAGCTTCATATCGCGCCCGTAGAGCAGGACCTGTCCGGAATAGCCATGCTCGAGGCCGGAGACGATTCCAATCAGAGAGCTTTTTCCGGCACCGATAGGGCCGGTTATCCCAAGACGCTCACCGCGCTGAAGAGCAAATGAGACATCGTGCAGTATCGTTCGATCTCCATAGGTGAGATTAATCGCGTGCGCCTCAAGGAGCGGCACGCCGTTTACGGGCGTAATCACCTCAGATAAGCTTCCGTCCGACACCAATCCCTCCCCGAGTGGGGTGCGATAAACATCACAGATGCGCCCCAAGCTCGCCATCCCGCGCTGCCAATCTCCAAGCACAAACCCCATCTCTGAGAGTGGGCTCTGCAAGATAAGCACATAGGTCTGAAGTGTCACAAAGGCCCCAACGGTTATCTCTCCGCTTAAGACAGCGCGCAGGCCGAAGACAAATAGCACCGCATAGGAAAAAAGGGGGGCGCATCCCATCGTTACAAAGAAGCGTAGAGCGGTCATCACCACGTTAAAGCGTTGTTTTCGGTAATCGTCGGCAGCCGTAGTCAATCGTTTAACCCAAACAGGTCCGGTTCCTGTTAGGCGCTGAAGCTTGATCGAGGCTACCGCTTGACTGCACAGATCGTTAAAGGCTGAGAGGGCCTCCTGGGCTTGTTCATGAAAGAGGTATTCCCGGCGCTGGAGAGTTCGGAGTAGGTAGACAAGCACCGGACAAAGGAGCAGTGAGAGCAACGTCAAGCGTAGGCTTATCGTCGCCATTGAAAGCACGGTAAAGGTAGTCAGAAAAATGACGTCGATAAGTCCGACCAGCACCCATCCAAATGACGCTCGCGCTACGCGTGTATCACCAGCAGCCACATTCATCAGAACGCCGATTCCCAGGTCGCTCTGGAGCCTGGCGGTTGGAAAATAGCGCACGCGTTGCCAGAGCGAAGAGCGAAGCGAGGCTTCGGCATAGTGGGTCTCCCGGCCGAGTGTGAAGCGCCAGTAGCGGCGGCTTAGCCCCTGAATAACCCATAGGACAACGAGGAGGAGTAATATCAGCGTAAACGTATCCTGAACTTCATTCCTTAAAAATATCTTTGGAATGGGGTGTTTTCCTAAAAGATCGATCGTCCATTGAATACACTTTGGAATGAGAGCTTCAGTTAGGTTGGTGATAATGACGGCTATGAAGCCAACAACATAAATTAGCCATCGAGAGCGAAGGTGCGCCCAGAAAAGGGGCCAGGCCTTGGCCGATGCAAGTGGGAGGGAAAGCGGTCGAATCGTCGGGTCAATCTGCATAAGAGCGGTTTCGTGAAGGTATAGGTCTCGTCCTGAGATAACTATACACTTCCGGAGGTCGTGGTACTATGGGACGCGTCCTAAGAAGGAAGGCAGTAAAGGTAGTGAGGCAGTATAGTGAAAGGATACAAAGCGAAAGGATACAAAAGGAGTAACGTTCACCAAAAGGAATAGAGCGGCAAAAATAACTAGTTATCTTAATGGGTTGGAGATGCGCGGGTTATTGAGCAGCTATGCCCGTTCTATAACAAAGCCAACCATTTATTCTGTGCGTTACCTAGGCAAAGCGCCTCCCGAAGCCAAATTCGTTGCTCCGAGGAGAGTGAGGGTAGTACGGAGGCAAAATCGCGTTCGTCATGCGGACGTGGTGACTTACTCTTAAAAAGAAGGACGACCTCGGGAGCGAGAAAGCGAACTCCGCTGGGGGCGGTGAGAATGGCTTTGGAGAGGTCTCGGCGCACGCGGGTATCGCGGCGGTAGACCCAACTATCAGCCTCGCTCTCGGAGAGAAGGATCTCTACGGTGCCATAGGTGTCTTGCTGAGCGTGGATTTCGTGCACGGGGAGGAGTAGCTCCTCCGCGGTGGTCCACGGAAGAGGGCTACCGGCCAGCGTCTTGGTTAGCTTCCACCCCTTCAGAAATTGTTGCAGGAGAAGCTGGTCGCGACGCAGTATGCCCAAGTCAAGATCGGCATGTTCGCGCGATTGTCGGTCTAAAAACAGATCTACTGCCCACCCACCAACAACAAACCAGGGGAAGGAAGCTTGGGTGAGGGGGATGTTGGGGAGTGAGATCATCGTTTGTAAGGTGCGACGTCTTTGCGTCGTACCCAGCCTTTAAGCGGAGTGTCGATATGCAGCCACTCGTTCTGTTTTTCGGTGACGGTTAGTTCGGTGTCGATTACAAGATCGTCGACTATCGGTGAGTGTTCATTAGCTTCGGAGAATACAGGGATAGCGCGACGGTTGACTACCCATCGGTTTTTAGCTTTTGGTGTTTCTTTCTTCGTATCTTTATTAGCAGATTTTTTGGGGGACGACTTGGCCGCCGTGGTTGGCTTGGTTGTTCGAAGCAGGTACTGCTGGTAGCGCGCTTCGGCTTCCGGGAGAAACCCCTGCAGACGTTCAAGGCGATCGTCGGAGGAGGGGTGAGTTGAGAGGAATTGTATGGGGAAGCCCTTGAAGTCGGGATCGGTACGCACGCGCTCCCAGAACTCGACGCAGCGCTTCGGGTCATAACCGGCATCGGCCATGAGAAAAAAACCAACCTGGTCGGCTTCAAGCTCCTTGGCGCGCTGCTCCGGGTTAATCAGCATGGCTTCAATCGCCGTGCGCACGAGGACCTCGCTTAGGTCACCGAGGATGCCGTAGCCGGAACCTGCCGCCGAGATGATGCTGCTCGTAACCGACCCCAGTACGCCGGAGATCATCCGTGTCACCTCCTCCTGTGGGTTTGCCATGGTGTGTCCAGCCAGGACATGGCCTATTTCGTGAGCCAAAATTCCGGCGAGCTCCTCGTCGTTTTGTATCGAATCAAGGATGCCGCTCCAGACAAAGATATAGTTGCCACGCGTGGCGGCGGCGTTCTTGAATTTAGGGTCAAAAAAAACGTAGACGTTCCATGGATTCTTGTTGGCGTGAGCGGCAGTGGCGAGGCGATCGACGATATCGCGAACGCGGTTGACGTGAGAGTCATCGCGGTCGAGCTGGTAGTGATCGGTGAGGCCGGCAAGGACCTGCTGTCCGTACTGTTCGTCTTCGGTGAGGACCGATTTTTGTTCAGGAATTACGCCAGGCGGTATGGGTTGTCGTGACGGCCCGCAGGCAGTGCACGAAAGGACTAGCATGAGAAGGACGAGTAAGCGCCGCATCGTCAGACTATTGTAGCGCAGGCTGCCCAGCTCTAGCCAAGCACATTTGAAATTTCCAAAAACCAAATAGCTCCGATGCTAGGTGCGCCTGCAGGACATTTTGGACAAACCTTCCTACTTCGCCTTGCCTTCCGCCGTCGCTCGGCCTCGCGGCCGATGCTATAGCGTGACAGGCTGTGGCAGGTGCTTCGTAGGACGACATGCCGGGGGTAGAAACGTCTTGCCCATGTTATTTGTTCGACAGCTTTTGTGCAACAAATGGGCAAGACGTTTCTATCCATGCTTAGCCGACGGTGTTTTGATATTAGACAGCACCTATGCTAGGCTCTGGGCCATAATCTTTAATAAATACAACTAGATGCTTAAAAGACCGTACAAAAAGCTCTACAGCAAGAAAGATTTAGCCCGGGCAGTTTCACGTCTAGGCAGTGAGATCACGCCGTGGTGCGCCCAAGTTTGGAAGGAGTCGCGCGTCGATGTCCTGGCGATTCCGGTGCTGCGCGGTGGGCTATTTTTCTTTGCGGATCTTGTGCGCGCAATAGATCATTCTGTGGAGGTTCTGCCCCTGCGTGCCACCTCCTATCAAGCCGGCGTCAATGGCGTGCAGCGTCCGCAGGTTATCGCTCAGTTTGATACTATTCCGGCCAAGGGCCGACATCTGTTGCTCGTCGATGATATCTGTGATTCGGGAAGGACACTGAAGGTCTTGAGCGAGCAGCTCTGGGCCCGCGGCGCGCTGGCTGTGCGCTCTGCTGTGCTCGTCAAACGCGAAGTAGGCGAGGTGACGCTTGCTCCCGATTGGGTTGGCTTTGGATACAAGGGCAGTGAGTGGCTTGTGGGGTATGGCATGGAGGATGCGGAGCGTTGGCGTAATCTGCCCTACGTTGGAATGATTGAGAAAGAGGTGTCGTAGGTGAGCGTTCGGATTATGCAGAAGTTCGTGAGAGGCAGGCGATGACTGCGGGTGCTTCCGAATCGACAGTTGTCGTGCCGAGTGTCTCGGGCGCGGGTTCTGACTATGCGATTGATATCGTCGATCTTTCGAAGAGCTTTAGGCGCCGTACTATTGCCCGAGGCGGGTACACGACGGTTAAGTCGGCCCTTCTCGGCATATTTCATACTATGCTCCATCCGACGCGAGCCCCCCTGCATTATACGCACGTGCTTAAAAACTTAACGCTGCGTATCCCGCGCGGGGCCTCCGTTGGGCTTATCGGGCGCAACGGGTGTGGAAAATCGACATTTCTTAAGCTTATAACCGGCATCTATAAGCCCGATTGCGGTCGGATTAATGTCAATGGGCGCGTAGCGGCATTAATCGAGCTTGGGGCGGGTTTCCACCCGGACTTTACCGGACGGGAAAACCTATATCTTGGTGGGGTCATGCATGGCTTAACCAGACGCCAAATTGATCAGCGTTTCGATGATATCGTGCATTTTGCAGAATTAGCAGCGGTCATCGACGATCCAGTGCGTACGTATTCGTCGGGCATGTTCATGCGTTTGGGCTTTAGCTTGGCCGTGCATACCGATCCGGATATTTTGCTCGTCGACGAGGTTTTAGCCGTGGGCGACGCCTCGTTCGTGGCCAAATGCAAAGATAAGATCTCCGCCCTGCGGAAGGCCGGGAAGACACTTGTTTTGGTGACCCACGATCTTGACGCAGTTGAGCGTTGGTGCGATGAGGCGCTGTGGATTAACGAGGGCGAAGTTCGTGACCGCGGTGAGCCGCGTCGGGTGATCGATCGCTACCGGCAGTTTGTCGAGAAGGGCGAAGAATTTGACCTCGGGGAGCATGCAGCGCATTCGGTCGAGGTTGAAGTGGCAACACCAGTGAAGGGCGCGGTTGACGAGCCGGTCGAGAAACAACGCTGGGGAAGCCGTGAAATCGAATTGACGGGAGCCCGGCTGCTCGGCTCCGACGGTGAGCCACGCTTACTCTTTCATCCTGAGGATACGCTCAGCATCGCCATCGATTACCGTGTTCACGAGAGGGTCAACGAAGCTGTATTTGGCATCTCTCTTAACCGTGCCGACGGCTTGGTGGTGCATGGCACCAATACCGATATCGGCCGCGTGAGCGTGCCGCAGTTAAAGAGTGTCGGTACCGTGTTCTACCGGATTAAGCGCCTTGGTCTGATGGATGCCTCCTACACGCTTGACGTCGCCGTGCATCGCCTGGATGGCTATCCTTATGACTATCATAAAGGGATCGTGAAATTTGCCGTGCGCAGTGCGCATAAACACAGCGGCGTATATGTGCCTGACTTTACGTGGGAGTTTACGTAACACGTGGAACAGCTTTCGATTACGCATACCCTAAAAGAGGTGCATCAATACCGTGGGCTTGTCTGGGCGCTTGTGCAGCGCCATCTTGCTCAACGCTACCGCGGATCGGCGCTCGGCTTCCTCTGGTCAATTATCAACCCACTCTGCTTAATGTTGGTCTACGTGCTGGTCTTCCACTACTACATGCGTTCAAATCTGGTCGACAATTATCCGATCTTTCTTTTCTGCGGACTCCTGCCATGGGTCTGGACCTCGTCGGCGTTGATGGAGGGGGCAACGTCCATCGTTCATAGCGGGCACCTGATTACGAAGTCTATGTTTCCGGCGCAGCTCCTACCGGTCGTGGCGGTGATTACGACGATGGTAAATTTTGTGCTCTCGCTGCCGGTCTTGGCGGTGTTTATGATTGTCGCCGGTGTGCCGTTTTACCTCTCGCTGCTGGCACTGCCGCTTTTGCTTGTCTTGCAGTTCGTGTTTCTGGTTGGCTGTGGGCTGCTCCTAAGCTCTTTGAACGTCATTTTCCGAGATGTGCAACACATCCTCGGAAACCTGCTTAGCTTCCTATTTTTTCTCTGTCCGATCGTTTATCCAGCCACTGTTGTCCCTGAAAAGCTGCGTTTTACCCTCTATCTCAATCCTGTGGCGTTGTTGACGCAGTGCTATCAAAAGGCCATCCTTGATGGGGTATTTCCTTCGCCGAGTGATGTCGTATATCTTTTAGCGTTTAGCTGTGTGGTGGCCTTGGTGGGCAATTTTGTTTTCCACCGCCATCGTGAGTCCTTTGCTGAGCTACTATGAGTGTTCCACAGAATGAACATCCACAGGGGGGTCATGGGGCCTCGTTCACGAACACGGGACGAGCTTCCGTCGCTCGCTCCAAGACCATCCATCAGCTGGTGCATACGCTTAGTTACGGTGACGCCATCTCGGGCGAGGTGCTTGCCTTGCAGCGCTCGTTTCGTGCACTTGGCATGGAGAGCGAGATTTATGCACTCAATATTCATCCGGTTTACAAAGCTGTAGCGAGGATTTTTAAAAGTTTCCCGCAGGATTTTGACGGCGAGGTTTTGCTGCATTACTCTTTGGGTTCGCCGCTCAACGATCTGTACCGCGCGTTGGTGCGCGCTCGCCGCGGTTTGGTGTATCACAACCTGACCCCGGCACGCTGGTTCGAGGGCGTTAATCCGCGTATCGCCGCTGATATTGAGCATGGCGTGCGTGAACTCCCCGAGTTGTGCCGGGTGACGGACAACCTAATCGCTGATTCTGCATTTAATGCCGGAGAGTTGGCCGTGCTCGGATTTAGCGCCAAGGTGCTCAATCTGCCGCTTGATGCTGAAAAGTGGAAGGTAGAACCTAACCCGGGATTCGCCTCGATGCTGAGCGCCGATCCGGGTATCCACCTGCTCCACGTTGGGCGAATCGCTCCGAATAAGTGTATTCAAGATATAATCAAGGTCTTCTACTTCCTACATCGCTACGTCAACGAACAGAGTAAGCTCTGGCTGGTCGGAATCGATATTGATACCGAATTGTACTCGTTTGCTCTTAAACGCCTCGTGCATGAACTTGACCTCCAAGGAGCGGTGCAGTTCGTCGGTGGGCGGGCGGATTCGGAGGTTAAGGCTCTTTATCAGAGTTGCAGCGCCTATCTCTGTATGAGTGAGCACGAGGGGTTCTGTTTGCCGGTGGTTGAAGCCATGTACTTTGGTCTGCCGGTAATAGCCTATGCCTCGTCAGCGCTGCCCGATACCGTGGGCAACGGTGCTGTCCTTGTGCGCGAGAAGCGCCACGCCGAGATCGCTGAGCTTGTCGGACGCGTGCATAGTGATGCGCTTTTAAGAAAATCTCTAGTTGACGCGGGATTACAGCGCGCAGGGGAGCTTACGCTTGAGAAGTTTCATGCGCAGGTGGCGGGGTTGTTTTAGAAGAGAAGCAATCTGTTCGGTGATGTAATGCGGGCAAAGTAATACAGAATGTACACCGTCGGTTTTGATACGAGTGCACTTGATCCTTCATTCAAGGCCCACGCGCAGCGCGGTATCGGACGCTATGTGCGCGAGCTTTGGCGCTTTTTTTCTGCCGCTCAGGATCTTCCTCTGGCGATAAAACCCTTTAGTCATGAGCTTCTCAAAGGAACCTCTCTGCTCGAGCGCGGCATAAATCTTCTGCCGATGGGGCGCCAGACCGTGCGCCAGCAGTTAGTCTATCCAGCGACGCTCGCCGGACCAGCGACGCGCGGGATGGATATTTTGCATTTCCCCGCCCACCTCGACGCCCCCTCGTGGAGCCCAAAGCCCTTTATGGTAACGGTGCTCGACCTTATCCCCGTGGTGTGCGCCGATCTGTATAAGGCTGATAATCCGGGTTGGCGCTTTCGTTTCGGCCGTTTTTTAGAGCTGCGTGCGATTAAGAGCGCCAAGCTTATTCTGGCGATAAGTGAGCACACGGCGCACGATGTTAATCGTCTGTTGGGCATCCCTCTCGATCGCATTATGGTCACGCCACTTGGGGTTGATAGCAAGTTTTCGGAGGTCAAAAAACCGAGTGTAGATGAGGAGACGGCGCTGCGCACTCGGCTCAAGCTCTCTCAGATACGAAAGATTATTCTCTATGTTGGCGGGATTGATCAGCGCAAAAATTGGCAGACGTTGCTTTCGACGATGGAGATTTTAAGCGCAGGGAAGGGGGAGGAAGCGCCGCTCTTGGTCATGGCCGGCAAGATCGATACCGACCTACAGTATCCAAAGCTTTTGGCCCAGATAGAGCTGCGCGGGTTGGCGCAGCATGTTCGTCTTTGTGGATATCTCGATGAGGCTGAACTGCTTCGACTCTACGGCATCAGCAGTGTTTTCTTTTTTCCGAGTTTATATGAGGGTTTTGGACTGACACCGCTTGAGGCGCTTGCGGCTGGTGTGCCGGTGGTGAGCTCGAACGCCTCAGCCATGCCCGAGGTGTTGGGTGATGCCGCAATGCTTGTCGACCCGCTTGATTCGAAGGGGTTTGCAGCGGCGATTACGACCATTCTTCACGATGGTGAGAGGGCACGCCTCTATGCTGAGCGTGGCAGAAAGCGGGCCCAGTCGTTTACCTGGGAACGCACAGGAGTCGAGACCGTCCGCGCATACCAGCGCTGTGCCAGCGGAGATGGACTATGAGGGAGCGCTCCACGGGCGAGATCCTGATCGTGTTCGTGCTGGTACTTTTGGGCGCGATGTTGCGCCTTGATTTCCTCATAGCCAATCACTTTGTGATTGACGCCGATGAAGCGATCGTCGGACTGATGGGTAAGCACATCCTCGAAGGCAAAAGCCTGCCGATCTTCTATTATGGCCAGCACTACATGGGGAGTTTTGAGGCGCTCACGGCAGCCCTGTTCTTTAAGCTCTTTGGCCTCTCCAGCATGGTGCTTAAATGCGTGCCGCTCCTGTTCTCGCTGCTGCTGATCGTCGTGGTTTATCTGCTTGGCCGGGAGCTTGGCGGACGATCGCTGGCTGCTGTTTCGGGCCTGCTGATTGCGGTACCGGCCTCGCCACTGATGGTGTGGAGCGCCATGGCCCGTGGCGGCTTCATTGAGATAGTCGTCATCGGGGCATTAGCCCTACTGTGTCTTGTGCGCTGGCTTAAGCAGGGTGCGCACAGCTTAACGCTCGTTTGGCTGATTGGGTTACTCCTCGGTTTAGGCTGGTGGGTAAACAACCAAATTCTTTACACCATGGTCCCTACGGCGTTGGGTCTTGTCTCGGGATGCTTATGGAGCAAAGACTCAAAGCGCCTAAAAAAGCTTTTCGTGGTTGGCGGCGTGTGCCTGGCCGGTTTTGCGATCGGCAGCGCACCGTTTTGGTATTATAACCTGACCCACGATTTCGCTTCGTTTGGGCTCTTTAAGCGTGCAACCCTTATGCAGGCGTTGTCGCACCTCGCTGGAGTCTGGTGGACAGCGTTGCCGATCTTGCTTGGGGGAAAACGTTTTTGGAGTGACAGCGAGACATTTAGCGGAGCTCTGGCTGTGGTCTACGCCATGTACGCTCTTCTTTTGGGCGCCTACCTGTGGGAGCGCCGCAGGCAGCTTGGTCAGCTGTTTGTACTGCGATTAGAGCATGAAAAGCCGATTGAACTTTTTCTGGTGATGAGCGGAGCGGCCATAGCCATATTTGCGCTAAGCTCATTTGGCTACCTGGTTGAGGCGCCGCGCTATCTGCTTCCGCTCTATCCTGCGATAGCCCTCATCGCTGGCTACGCCATTATAGCGCTGGGGAGATGTCACGCAGCGTGTCAGTACGCTGCGCTTACGGCACTGCTCGTAATCAATCTCTGTTCCTCCTATAACCTCTGTTCGTCATCACCTGGAGAGCGCGCAATTCCCGGAGAGCCGCATATTTTTAGTGGACAGCGTGTTTCGAAGGATCAGAGCGAATTGATGCGCTGGCTGATAGATAATAGCTACAGCATGATTGCCACCAACTATTGGATCGGCTATCGCTTGGCCTTTGAGAGTAGCGAGCGCATCCGTTTTAAGATCATCCACGAGCCGGAGCAGGTGCGCATCCCTGAGTATGAAGCCGCCGCCGCCCAGCTGCCTGCTGATAAGATTCCGCAGGTGTTGACCCCCGCCCAAGCCACGCTTGTACGCCGTGCCCTGATCCACATGTGCTATACCTTTAAAGAGATAGCGCTTTCGGGGTACGTCGTGCTCTATGATATTAAGCGTGACCTATCACAGCTTCAGTATACTCCAACTTCTGCCTTTGAGGTGACGGCGAGTGATAAGCCTGAAGCAGCCTTTAAGGCGGTCGATGGTGACCGCCAGAGCCGCTGGGGCTCGGGCCGGGCGCAGGCACCAGGTATGGAATTTTCAGCGCGCTTTCATCAGCCGCAGAGCGTAGGTTGGATTTCGTTAGACGCGGGGCAGTGGTGGGCTAGTGATTTTCCGCGCGCACTAACAGTTGATCTTGAAGATTCGCAGGGCGCGCGTCAAACGGTTTTAAGCAGTGACGATACCTATGCCATCCGCTTCTTCCAGGAGCACGATCCCCGATTTCTAGCCTGCTTTCCCGCACAGGTAAGCTCAGCCATCATCCTGCGCCAGCAGGGGAAAGATGAGCTGTTTGACTGGTCGATCGCGGAGTTGGGGCTGGGGCATTAGCCTCCGAGCAAGAGCAGTGCGAGGGACGGCTGCTGATTCGCCTGCGTCAGTACCGCCGTTGTCGCCTTTTGTAAGATCTGTAAGCGCACGAGGTTGGCTGATTCCTGGGCCACATCGGCGTCGCGGATATGGCTTTCTGCGCTCACAAAATTCTCGCTTGAGGCGTTGAGCACATTGGTGGCAACTCCGGTGCGGCTTTGGCTTGCGCCGATGACGCTGCGCTGAAGGCCTAGATTTTTTAAAGCGTTGGAAAATATGGGCATGGCTTGCAGGGCATCAGCCTTGGTTTTGAGAGAGAAATCAAGAAGAGGTGAGACGCCGTCGCGGGTTTTGGCAAGATAGGTAAGAACGCTATCACCGCCTGTAAAAAGGGCGGTGATATCTAGAGCCTGTCCGGAAACAGCGAAAGCGCGATAGGACGGGAGAAATAAGTGAAATAGTAGAGTAGTATACGTAGCCAATTTCGAGGTTAAGCCCGAAAGAGGCACGCTATAATAGCGCCGACTAGTGAATTTTGAGGCTA
>CAIXSY010000249.1 GCA_903922175.1 uncultured delta proteobacterium
TGCCTATTTTCACCTCAAGAAAAGTAGCTTTTCGAAAACAGGGTCTTTCCGGACAGGCTCTAACTAGTCAGCACGCTGCGTAACAGGTCAGATTTTGGCCTGAATCGAGGCGTGTTTGATTTGGCCGACTGAGACATTACTAGCTGTAAGTCGCAAGGAGGCCAAATCAAACATAACGAAGAGTCAGGGCAAAAGCTGACCTGTTACCTTATTATTTGACTTAGGCCCTATTTTCCTCAAGAATCCCCCCAGTAGCATAGCGAGCATTCGCTACAAGTTGTAAAGCAATGCCGGAACATCCTCAACCAATCACCCCCGCAAAAATCGGCCCTCCGATTACTCTTCCACTCGTGCCGTCCGCCCACAAGCAAAGAACCTGGCCGTCTAATTGGCATCTTTCTGGAAATCCTCTTCTTTATCGATCCCTCGTCTATGCACCAGGGGCAGGGTTTTTCGAGCGTCTCCAGGAATGTAAAACACAACTGACCGCGCAAACCGATCGTCTGGCTCTGCAATCAGGGCTCGATCGCGGACTCGAGGTCTCACGCCAATACGCCGAGAATCACGACTTCCTCCTCTCCGCGTGGTTTCAGCACGTCGTCACCTCATTCAAAGGAACAATCATCGGCGACGTAACCCTTGCCGCGACTGGCCGCTACGGGGCAGGCGTCCTCCCGAAATTGGCAGATGTCGATATTACCGTCCTCTTCCGCGACGGCGCGACCGACGATCGCGATCCCGTCAATCGCAAGTTTGTCGATCACCTCCTGCGGCTCTATGGCGAACTACGAGAAGTTATCCCGGGTCTCGATAGCAGCTTAATCATAAATAATCTGCGCGACACAGCAATCACTGATCCGCAGGCACCCGGTTATTTCAGCCACGAAAAGCTATGCAGCATGCTTGATGCACGGGTGCTTGCCGGCTCGGTCGCACTCGCCGAGGAGCTCCGTCAATCCTTGCGTGGCATAAGCCACCACCGATTACGAGAGGGACTGCTGGCCAAGATGACCGACTACGAGGATTGGGTACGCAAATATCCTGCGCCACTCGATCACGCCGGGGACTATAACTTAAAATACGGCGTCGGTGGATTACGCCGCCTTGACGCTGCGCTATGGACCCGCTGCTTGGGACCCTTCACACCCACAAACGACATGTGGGTGCAACTCCCCCCCGAGGTAAAGGAGGGATATAGCGTGATTCTTGCCCTGCGTAATTGGCTAGGCCTGCAGCGCCAAAAAATTCACTACACCAGCCATGCCAAGGACACGATGAGCGCGGATGACTTTCGCCGCCTCGAGAGTGATTTTCCCGGTCATGGCCTAACTCGTTTTTTAAGCGCGCGTCGCGCGATTGAGGCCTATTTTAACAGGGTAATGAGCGACTGCCTCGTTCCTGGCATACTCGTCGCCCCCGGCATCCTCTATGGACGACATGGACTCTGCCTCTCCCCTGAAGCGGCATTAATATTCAACTCCGTTCCCAGTCACCGTTTTTTTGCCCTCATGCAGGCCAAGCAGCAGCGCGGATTATCACTCGATCCTGCCGCGAAACAGCTTATTGAAGAGCACGCTGATACTCGCATCCAGGCGCACCCTCTTTTTCTAGAGATGCTGCGTGAGCGCGGCGGTATCCCCGATGTGCTCAAAGATCTAATGCGGCTCAATTTACTGACCGTGGTCCTCCCCGACTGGGACGACCTCATGCAGCGGCTCTACCCTGCCGGGCATCGTAGCTACGGTCATACCCAAGCAAGCCGCGCCCTGGAGCGAATCGACAATCTTGAGGTTTTCAACCAAGCACCAGACGTTCAAGATTCCTTTTATCAAACCGCAGAGTACAAGCACTTTCGAGAGGTTTACGAGAGGCTCACGCCCGAGATGATTTTGGCGCTCCATATCCACCTGTTGTGCGTCGATCTCCCGATTACTCAGGGACGCGCAGATGTGGAGAAGTACGTCGATAAACTAGCTGCACTCTATCCTACCCTGCCGCACGCCACCCGCGATCTCGTTTGCCATCTCATGAGCCACAAGTTTTGGCTCGACAGATTGGTTGAAGAAACGGCATTCGATTCCACAGAGTGTGCGCGCCACTGCAAAGCTGGCTGCATCGATCAGGCGACACTCGACACCTTGACGATCTCCACCCTGGCCTCGCTTGACTTCGGCCGAAGGTTCAACGATCCGACGCTTGCGCGCCGCCCACCAGAGCACTGGCAGCGGCTGATGACGTTGCATATGCGAACTTCCGAAATATTCGCGCGAGAAGGTCAGCTCGAAGCTTCTGCCTCCGGCCCACACTATCTTAAAACAGCAGCTTTTCACTGTCGCCAGATTCAAGGGCAACGTCACGCACTAGAGGGAGCCATTGGTGGGGACCCTGACCTACGTGAACTTTGGAGTGCGTTTCCTGAGGATCTGCGTGGCAGCCCACGGGGACTTGCCCTGGCTAAGGAGCTGCTAACGAAGCTCGAAAAGGTATGGCAAGATAAACAGCCACTCGCAAGCTGCCGTGTGTCCCCGACCGAGGGCCGCGGCGTGGTGCGCGTGCTCTTTCCCGATTATCCGGGAGCGCTCACGAACATCCTTAGCGTCCTATCGAAACGACGCTTCGAATTGCGCATAGCCGAGGTCTTCACCTTAAATGAACCACGCCCGATTGCGATGGATTTTTTCTATATCAACCTGCCCTCAGGTGTTTCTAATCCCGAACGGGACGCCGCAAGAGTATGCGCGGAGCTCACACGGGTCTTGGCAGCTCGCGAGGTAGGCCACTTTGCTTATGACACCAGGGCTCTGGCTGAGATGCGGAAGCTGCCCTTCGATGCGCAGCTTGTCCATCAGTCCGAGAGCTCCCCCTACTGCCTTTCTATTACCATGCCCGACAACACCGACTTCCTGCGCGCCGCCGCTTCCATCTTGTTTCGCACCATCGGCGCAGAAATTCGCGACTACTCCAACCGTGTACGCGCAATGCAGGGTATGCGCCTCAACACACTGCGCTTCGTTTCCACTGCACCCGAAGCAGCTGTCATGGCTATCGCCAAAGATCACTTTGGCATCGAGGCCATACGACGAGAGGTCTAGCGAGGCTGCGCCTCAGACCAAGGCTCCATTGCTAACTTAAACTTCGCCGTAGACTTGGCCTTGAACTTCTGCTCGGCCGTGGCCTTTCCTTTTTTGACCTGAGCATGCCTATCAGTCGAATTCCAAGAATATGGTGAATGGGCCATGGCCATGCGGGAGTTCAAGGCCTAGTTCAAGTGTAAAATGCAACTCACCTAGTACACGTTTCAAGGGTCAAGGAATCTAGGCTGCTTGCTTCCCTCCCCTCTGAACAGATCGCTGTTCATGGCATAAGCTTCGATACGGAACGAGCAGCGTGAACAAAAATCCGGCGGTTAGTCCGCTGAGGTGAGCTGTCGAGCTTATCTGCGGAGTCATGGCGTCGACAATCAACTGCAAAAGAACGATACGACCAAGAAGCATCATCTTCTCACGCGCTATCGGTGCCGCCTCAACACGCCAGGCCTTGAGCAGTAAGGCCAGATTCATCCCCAATATGGCCATAATTCCCCCCGAGGCTCCAACCACGACCGTGTAGGGGCTGGTAATTCCGAGGATCGCGGCAGGAACAACTGAGCCCACAGCCAAGGTGCCACAGACAACGTAGAGCAACAGAAACAACCAGCGCCCGAGTGTGCGCTCAACATACGGCCCCAAGTCGTACAGACAAAGCATATTGAAAAGTAGGTGCATGCTGCCGGCGTGCAGGAATTGCGCTGAGATGATGCGCCACCATTCACCCCCCAAACTAACGGCAACGGGGACCAATCCACCAAGATCAATCAGCACCTCGGCATCGGTCGGGTCACCACGCGCGATCTCAAAAAGATAGGCCGCGCAGCATAGGAAGATAATGCCATAAGTAACGAACGGGCCAAAGGCAGGACTCTTAGCGTCAAAACGCTGCAGCAGACGAAAGGTTGTACACAGCTGTTCAAGCTTGAGACGAGATTGTGGGTGCAACAACGCTGCTGGCGGGAGGGCCACAGAAAGCCTGCGCTGCGCCGCCGCTCGAATCAACCCATCACTGCTTGCGAGAAGCTCCTTAAAGACAACCTCGGCTTGAGCGTTCCTGCCGCAGGCAGCATCCGCCGTGGCCATCCAAAAGCGCTGGTGCGGCTCGGGAATAGCACGATTAACTACAAGGAGCTGCGCAAGCACCTCCTTTTCACCGCAAAACGCGGCAGCAACAAGGAGTGAGAGGGTAAACATACTGTCCCGACGAAGATTGTTCTGCGCTTGAGATAAAACCTCAATCATGGCGTCGAAATTGCCGGTTTCGCCGAGTGCCCGAATAAACACGTTAAGATTACTGTCGCGAAAGAGTCGCTGTGGTGGCAGCTGTGCGGCGATCTCTGTGATCTCCTCCCACCTCTGCTCGACACGAAGCAAAAACAGCTTACCGAGACGCCCCTCCAGAGTTGAGTCGTCATAGTATCTCCCGACGAGCGCCCGCGCCTGATCCACTCGGCCCTGCTGGGCGAGTTCATGTGCATGCATTATGTAGGGGAGTTGCCAAAAGCTATCGAAGGGATGGAGCAAGCGCACGGCATAAGCAACGTACTTCGAGTAGGTGAAGCGTTGGCGCAGATTCAACCAGAAGATAAGCCGAAATCCTAAACTGGGAAGCGCCATGAGCACGAACCAGAATATGCCACCGATAATCCCAGCATTCTGTGGATATTCGAAATAGGAGAATGCCGTCACGGCGATGATCAGGGTAACAACGCCTGCCCAGGCTCTATTCTTTTTCCTGGCGCGATACTGGATCGTGCGCCACAAATAGAATCCGCAACTAAGAGAGACGAGCCAGAGTAAGATAGTGTTGATATCCATGGGATTTAACGACAAAGCTCGGTGGGATGAAGTTACGCGAAGGGCACGAAAGAGGACACGAAAACCGCGAAATAAATTGCTGAGTATTCACCTGGAGCTAATTCCAGGTGAATACTTAGCAAATACTTTCGTGTCCTTCGCGTCATGTTTCGTGGCTTTCGCGTAACTGGATTCCTTCCGCTGGTTCAATTAGTTAGAGCCTGTGAACGCAACTGCTCAATAAGTGTGGGTAATTCTAAATCTTGAACATGAACTGGAACTGTTCCCGATTCCTGCTCCTGCCCCTTATCCTCTTGATTGGAA
>CAIXSY010000250.1 GCA_903922175.1 uncultured delta proteobacterium
TTAGCCTCAAAATTCACTAGTCGGCGCTATTATAGCGTGCCTCTTTCGGGCTTAACCTCGAAATTGGCCACGTATACTACTCTACTATTTCACTTATTTCTCCCGTCCTATCGCGCTTTCGCTGTTTCCGGACAGGCTCTACATACAGGGTACCACCGTCGGTCATAGCTTTGCGCATGCGGTAACACCCCTTCATCGCTACCCAAAATGACCTGTAGATTTCCGCCGGCAGGTGCACAACGCAGGTATGTAGCGGGGGGACCTTAATGATATTAACCGGCGCGAAAGCTCTGTTGCCTGCTCAAAAAGAGTGTCACTATTTCCAATATAAACGCCCCCGGTAATCATCCCGTGGCTATCAGCTTTCAAGGCTTCATTCGGCTTCGCAGCTGAACGAACGAGCATAACAAAGACGATCTCCGTGCCCGTAAGAAAGCGCTGATGCGCCTGGTTAATCAATCGGCGCGAGGGGGTGTCGGCCACGCCAAGGGTACGGTCAATTCCATAGAGCGCCGAGATCTCATGACTTCGGAGGAATCCATGCGGAGGCATCACTCCGCCAACACCGCCTCCGTTAGCGGCGGCTTTAAGATACGTAGACGGCCCGCGGCCGCTGTACGGGCCAGGTCGGGGTGGCTCTCTTCGAGGCGCGAGATCTGATTGAGGTGATCGGCCGTCTGGGTGACTAAACGCGCTACATCGCCCTCCGCTACCCCGGCTAAACGCAACAGCCCCCCAAACTCCGTCCACGAGGTTGAGTCCATCCACGTAAGCACAGTCAGCGCCGCATCGGGCAACACGCTCAGGTCGCTCGTCACGGGGTTGCTATAGACCTTACGCACGCGATCGATAACGGCCTGCATCTGATTAAACTTCTCTTTACGAATCGGGTTTGCCTTGATCCCAAAGTATGGCCGGTGAGGATCGCCTGCGATGGAGGCCACCACCCCGACGAGCTGCTCCTCACTGAGATCCGACAAGAGATGGTCGTTGATCGCCTCGCCCAATTCGAGAACAAGGCTGGTGCACAAATTGGCTGCCCAATTTCCCTTTTCGGTGAGCCCAGAAGGCTCGACATACCCGAGTGAGGTCAGTGCCACCAAGCTCTTTTCCAAAAGCCCGGTCTGGCGCGCTGCCAACACATCGGCCTCTCGCAGCATGCGCCGCGTGCGCTTCTGTCCACGTTTCCGCTTCTCATCAGAAATCGAGGCATCCGCTCCTATAAGCTGCTCCTCGCGCTCTGCCTCGTCGCGAATAATACGCGATGACTTGCGATCCAAGTACGCCGCCAAGCTTTTAGAGACGGTATAACGCAGGTCATCGACGTTTCGATATTTAAGCAGATTGAGCACCGTTGCCGGAGCGGCAAAGTATGCCGAACGAAGCGGCTCGGCCGGACGCTGGGTTACCTGATGAATCACACGCGCATCGGAATAGGCACCCGGCGCAACGATACAAAACCCGATAGTATCTTTACCGCGCCGCCCCGCCCGACCGGCCATCTGCATAAGCTCGGACGAGGTGATCACGTTAAAGCCCTCAGAACCACGCTTGCTGTGAGCGGTTATCACCACCGTCCGCGCCGGAAAGTCGACCCCGGCGGCAACGGTCCCGGTGGCGATGAGCAGGCGCAGCATCCCGCGGCTCATCAACTCCTCGAGCAGAAGACGCCACATCAGAAGTTGACCCGCATGGTGAGCTCCGGTTGCCGTCGTAACAAGAGATGGATAGTGCGGATGACGACGAATGACCTCAACCTCCATGCCATACTTCTTAATCACCGTGTCAATTCCGTGAATGAGCGTCTCTTGCGCCGCGGGGGAGATGCCGCCACCATGGCTCCCCATAAGCATCTCTATATCCGCATCGCATTGCTTACGCGATGTACGAAAGAGGATCCCAGGCAGGAGGTTATCATACTCAAGCTCGGCGATAATTTTTGTAACCGGATACTCCCCGAACATATTTCTAACGTCGCCGCCCTCTAAAGCGCCCCTCGCGGCGTTGAAATTTTCCACCATTAAGCCGCATGCCACTGGCATCGAGGCCAGAATTGCCATAATACTGCACCACATCACGGAACACGGCCCCGCGCTCATCGGTGAGCGGCACAACCCCTAGTTCTGGATGTAAGAAACCGTAGCGTAACTCAACCGGGCGATTTTTCTTGATCACGACTCGGCACGGCTTGCCGCGCACATCCTCTATCCACTCAGAGATCTCCTGCGAGTTGGAGATAGAGGCCGAAAGCATCAACAACGTCGTCGAGGATGGCGTCAGGATGATACTCTCCTCCCACACCGGGCCACGCTGGGAGTCGGAGATAAAATGAACCTCATCGAGGATGACGATTGAGTAGCGTTCGTTCGATTTGTACAGCTCGTTGCGATAGATCTCGGTTGTGGCGACGACGACATCGGCATCGCCCTCAATCTTACGATCTCCCGTCAGCAGCCCAACCTTATAGGTAGGCTCGAAATTAGTCTTTAGCTCATTATACTTGGTATTAGAGAGTGCCTTGAGCGGAGTGGTATACACAGCTCGCTTCTTAAGAAGAAGCGCTGCACGGATCGCCTCCATGGCGATATAAGTCTTGCCTGCCCCGGTCGGAGCTACCACGAGCGTATCTTGGGAATCAACAACACTGAGGATCGCCTCCTGTTGGAATTCGTCAGGAACAAATTCAGCCTTTTCGGGGACACCAATCCCCGAGAGAAATCGCCTGCGTGCATCTTCTAAGTACGGTCGTCGGGTCATACTGTTGTTACTGAATGCCGTGGCACCGCTCCCCTATCAGTCATGCGATCATTAAGGTCGTATCGGCACGCCACAAAATGCTTAAGATCTTCGCGACCATGGTCACGCAGATCGTCGAGGCCACCCTGAAAACAGATCTTCCCGTCAAATAACCCAAGGAGCTGCTCCACTACCGGGAATAGTCGGCGCAGGTCATGACTAACAATGAGCGTCGTCGGCCGATATTCGCGGTGCAGCTCAACGATCAGATCCATGATCACACTGCTAGCCACTGGATCGAGGCCGCTTGTGGGATCGTCGAGAAGCAGAATTTGAGGACGGTTGACCAACGCGCGTGCTAACGACGCTCGTCGCCGCATACCACCACTGATCTCTCCCGGCATCTTAAGAGCGGCCTTCGATAGTCCGACCCGGCTAAGAACGACACTGACCTTGTCATACACCGCCTCACGAACACTACTCGGCAGAGTTACCGAAGGGACTCGCCCCCCGACGAGCGGAAAGGCGACGTTGTCGAAAACGCTTAGAGAGTCAAAGAGTGCGCCCTCCTGAAACATCAGACTAATGCTCGGAGCCTTCGTCCCGAAATTGACGGTCCCTGAGCTGGGCTGGCTCACCCCAGCAAGGATCTTAAGCAGGACACTTTTACCACCGCCACTTGGGCCGATAAGTCCGGCAATGGAGTGCTCAGCCAGGGTGAAGGTCACCCCCTGCAGCACCTCTTTTGTGCCGAACTCTTTATAGACCGAATCTACAGAAAACATGTGGACCTAGTCTAGTTTCTATGAGGGGAAAACACAACTAGTACCCCGACCAGAAAGTTTTTTCACTTGGTCATGAACTCCTGCTGGCCGTGGCCTTTCCTTCTTTGACCTGAGCATGCCTATCAGTCGAATTCCAAGAATATGGTGAATGGGCCATGGCCATGCGGGAGTTTAAGGCTAAGTTCAAGTATAAAATGCAACTCATCTAGTACACGTTTCAAGGGTCAAGGAATCTAGCGAACCTGCTGCCTAACATTACTCAGTATCTCGCGCTGCGCCTCCAGGGTCTGGGCAAGTAATAAGGGCTTGCGCCAGAGCATGCCACGGCACATTCGCGAGCCGATCTGCTTAATTCTGCCGAGGACGGCATGGGCCGGGAACTCCTCAAGCAGAAGGTCCATATAGCGCTCAATCAGGGCCACCGTTTTGATCGGATGGCCGTGGGCCTCATGTCGAGATCCGCTGGTAAGCTCCGAAAAAATGAACGGATTGGCGAGAACCCCGCGACCGATATACAACCCATCAACACCGCTTTCCAAACGCTGCTGGGCTGAAGCTTCATCCGTAACATCCCCCGAACCGGACACCGGGATACTAACCCCTGCCTTGACCTGGGCCACAAGATTCCAATCCGCATCACCACGATACATCTGAGCCCGCGTGCGCCCATGCACCGCCAGTGCATCTACGCCCTCACTCTCTGCCATACGGGCGATATCGAGCGCATTGCGCGTCTCCTGGTCCCAGCCTGCGCGGATCTTTATGGTCAACGGTACGGTGAGGACACGACGCACCTCGCGCAAGATCTTCGTCAGCTGCTCAGGTTGGCGCATCAACTCAGCCCCGCCTCCCTTCCGCACCACCTTCGGCGCCGGACAACCACAATTAATATCAACGATGTCGGCGCCGGCGTCCTGGCACATCAACGCACCATCTCGCATGCGGTCCACATCATAACCAAAGATCTGTAGCGCAACTGGCCGCTCAATCTCTTTGTAGCGCAACATCTTGAGCGCCCGTGGAACCTTGCGCGTCAACGCCTCCACCGAAATAAACTCACTCATGACGAGACCAACGGCGCCTGGATTATACTCCTTAATCAGACAGCGAAGAGCGCTGGTCGTAACACCGCTCATCGGCGCTAGCACAAGGCCGGGATCTACTTTTACGTTTCGAACTACATAGGAAAGTTTCATGGTACAAACTCAAGATAAAATGGCAGGTCCCGTTTCGAGATAAGTATACACATCAGGGGGCAGTGGTGCTATGGGACGGGGAACCGCTCATTAAACCCGGAGCGAGTCTTTGACGTAGTCTTGGTTCTGGTCATCGTCCTGAATCCTGGCCATGGTCAATTGGTCAGTGGTTTCGGCCAAGGACACGACAAGGGTCAAGTCCTAAATGCAGTCTACACATTTCTCCAAGATAAGGGCATTTGGGCGCATCCGCAA
>CAIXSY010000251.1 GCA_903922175.1 uncultured delta proteobacterium
ATGCATTTGACTCCACATTGCATTTTATTACATGAAATCAATAGGTTAGATACACCCATCTTTTTCCTTATGCCATGCTGCTTTCAGAGAGTTTTTGGCTTTGCTTGTCTGCACGGCAATGGAGCGAAAGGTTCTCGGTCTACCCTTTTTGTGGCGTTATCAACGGCTGCAGCATGGTGCAAGAAAAGGGTAGACCTCCGTCCGCCATCAATGCGTTTTTTACGTCAAGACTTTTTGCGGACGGTATAAATAAAAATTGCCGCCTCATGGCGGCAAAACCGGACTGTGGACAAGGGGGCGTTATTGCAGCAAGCTCAGGACGAGTGAGGGTTGCTGGTTGGCCTGAGCAAGTACTGCAGTTCCGGCTTTCTGCAGTACTTGCAAACGGACCATGTTGGCTACTTCTTGGGCTACATCGACATCTCGAATTTTGCTTTCGGCGGCGAGGTAATTATCGCGCACGTTGGAAAGATTATTGATAGCACGGTTAAGGCGGCTCATCGAGGCGCCGAGTGTTCCACGAATTCCTGATAAGCTGTTCATGGCGGCGCCGATAACGCTGAGCGCGACGAGTGCCGCTGCTGCGGCCCCGGCTGAGGTCGTATCGATAACTGAATAGGTAAGATTATTCCCCGCCGCACTGCTGGACAGGCCGAGGGCGGCGAGCGTACCAAGGACCCCGGTCATCGTAATTTGAGAGTCCGAACCGCTGGTAAAACCAACTTGCAGGGTAATATTTTGGCTGCCCGATAGGAGGTTAAGCCCATTGAAGGTGGTTGTGCGTGAAATGCGGTCGATCTCTGAGCCCAGTGCCAGAAATTCAGAGGAGATGGCCGAACGTTGACTGTTCGTAAAGATGCCATTTGAGCTCTGAGTAGCAAGTTCCAGCATCCGACCGAGAATATTGCTCACTTCGCCAAGTGCCGCGTCTGCCGTGGCGGCAAGCGAGAGGCCGTCATTGGCATTGCGTATGGCGACCGCAGCCACGCGTCCATCTGTTTTAAGTTTTTCGGCCAGAGCGAGCCCGGCCGGATCATCGGAGGCATCATTGATACGTAGTCCTGAGGAGAGTCTGGCAAATGTGTCGCTGAGATCTGCGCTCGTGCGGGCAACGTCGAGCTGCGCTTTGAGAGAGGGGATATTGGTACGAAACGACAGACCCATCCTTAGCTCACATCCTTATAACGCCCATACCAAGTGGCATGGGCGATCCTTTTCACTTCGAGCACATCAATCCTTTGTGCCCGTACTATCATAAACGGCAGGGTAGGGAATTAGTTTACGATCTGTGCCAAAATAGCGCGGCGAGGAACGCCGCGCTGGTCATTTAATGCGGACGGTAGGGGTATGATGATTTCTGGATATCATTTACTGGTGGTAATAGATTGATAATACAGAGGATAACTGAGTAGGAAAAACAGTTACGCGAAAGGCGCGAAATAGGACGCGAAACCCGCGAAACGGATCCGGCACAAGGTAGCTTTCAAAGCACGATGGCTTATCCTGGATTAGAGCGAAAAGTTTACTAGGATCCGCAAGAAAAGCTACCTTGTATCAGCGTGGCTTTCAGCAGTTATCCTGGACCGCCTCCAATTTTCGAACGGCATAAGTTTTGCTCATGTTTCTTCGGTGACTTGACGTATCTTCAATAATGCTCAGAGTGCACGTTCTGCCAAGTTGAGTAGGGATTTAAATAGGATTAAACTAAATACGGACCCGCAGTTCTCTACATAAGTTTTCAAAAGTGCCATGGGAGATTTTATGAACGTTTCTAGTTCGAAATGCCTCACTCTTGCGATGACCTGTCTGGTATCTCTTGGCATCAGCCCAGAAAACGTGTCGGCTCTTCGTGCCCCAGATACTTCGATCTGCGCACAGAGCAACAGTCTGGCATTTTTCAAAGAAACAGCACGACCGGATAATGGTGGTGAGGCCGCCGGTGAACGTGTAAAGACAGACGCATTAGGCAATACCATAGTTGCTGGCTATCTAAGAGGCACCGTTAATTTTAAGCAGCTTGTAGCGGTAAGTAGTAACGGAGTGACCTCGTGCGTTCGAGGACGAGGTCTGCCCACGGAGCAGTGCGCACTTACTTCGAATGGTGGCGGCGACATCTTCATCGAAAAATTTGACGTTGGTGGCGCTCCACTTTGGGTAAAAAAGTTCGGTGGTGTGGGTGACGACAATGTAAATAGTCTGGCAGTTGATGCTGCGAACGGCATAATTATTGGAGGTGGATTCTCCAACACAATTGACTTTGGTAGTAGTCTTCCCACTCTGACCACAGGTATGCCCTGGGATGGATACGTTGCTAAACTCTCCAAAGATGGACAAGCTCTCTGGGCTAAGCATTTAGGCAAGAGTACCTTTTCTAATATCTTTGTAAATGCGGTGGCAGTTGATGCAACAGGGGCTGTTTTTGTAGCTGGCTCTTACGCTGCTCCATGGGTTGACCTAGGTTCGGTGGATAGCAAAGGTGTTCCGATTTTGCAGCCGGCCAGAGTACAAGACCCCACCCGTCCTGCTACCGATGGCTTCATCAATAAATTTAGTTCAGCCAATGGTGCTCCTTTATGGCCGCTGGCCAAGACACTGGGAGGGCTTGGGGGCGATGTCGTTTCCAGTATGGCTGTGGACTCCATGGGAAATGTTATCGTAGGCGGCTATACGTATGGAGTCTCTGATTTGAGCGGTGAAAATTGGCCGAATCTCCCACTTCTTCATCCGCAACCATTTGCCGGCACTTCCGGCGCTGACTCTGACGTCTTCTTTGCGAAGTACAGCGGATCTGATGGAGCCTATAGGTGGGGCCACGTCTATGGAAGCGCCTCACCAGAAGTCGTCTATGGCCTGGCAACTGACGCTGCGCAGAACATCTATATTGCCGGGTCATTCGTCGCTCCTTTTGATCTATATGATTCATCCGTACCGACTCCCCGCCCCGCAGTGAGGATTACCCCAACGATCGGTGGGGCATATTCTTCATATTTTGCGAAGATAAATGGTGCTGGGGTTTCCCAATGGGCCTCGGTTGTTGGGCCTCAAACTGGCGGTATGGTTATTCCACGTAACATAGCTGCCGATGCAATCGGCAATCTGGCCATTACCGGTATTGTTAGTGGTGATGTCATCTTTAGAGATGGTGTCGTCACTAACGGCAATCTTAATATCTATGCTACTAAATACGATTCTCAAGGGAGAAACATTTGGGCTCATCGTTCTTCTAACCAGGGATCAAACTCCGCAAGAGGTATTACTTTTGATGCCTTCGGCGGAGTTCTCACCACTGGGTGGATCCAGGGACCCGTTCTGATCTATCCCTTGACTGCCGCTAGCCCAGCATCAAATATTAAAAGCCCATTCTTACTGAAGGTCAACCCGCCCTGCAACGTCGTGTCAGATACCACCGCCACGACTGTTCCAGCTGGCCTCTTGGCCTACTGATAAAACAAACGGATCTGGTACAAGGTAGATTCCAAAGCACGATGGCTTATCGGGGATTAGCGCAAAAAGTTTCCCATGGTCCGCAAGAAAAGCCGCCTTGTACTAGCGTGTATTCAGTTCGCTCTTCCCACCTTATTCTAGTCACCTGACACAGCCTTTTCCGCGCCGCGAGGCGCGGCCCTGGTATTCCTGGCCGGCGGGAAGACCCCACGCCGCTGCAAAATATCGATTTCCGGACAGGAACTACATTGCAAAATCCGACGACCCAAAGTCAAAATCATCAGTCTCCACGCCGGCAGCTTTGGCGGCGTCGCGCTTCTTCTTCTCCTCTTCCTTCTTTAAGCGCGTGTAGTCGAGGTAGCACAGGTTCGCCTGGATGTTGTCGGTATTGCTGTAGACGTAGGCCAGGAAGAACTCGGTGACGGTCGAGTTGCGGATGGCAAGCTCCTCGCCAAGGCGTAAGACTAGTGCTAGGCGGTGTTTATTCTCGCTCTCGAAGGCCTCCCACCACTTGCGCGCGCTGCCCGTCGTGTTATCCCAATCGAGCTTCTTGCGCACCTCTTCGAGCTTCGTACTGACCTGCTCGTCGGTCCAGCCCTCGGTGTTGGTGATACCAGCGGGGGTTCCGTAAGGATCGTAAACACTGCCTGGCCCTCCACCGGCGGCGGCACCTGGCGCTCCACCCTCAGCTTGCCCAGGGACGGGAAGTTTATCTTCGTACGTTATCGGCGCAGCGCGCAGCTGCAGCTCTTTCTCGGCCGAGTCAAACTCGTTGATCCTCCGGAGCATCTCGGGGACCTTGTAGAACGGTACGAGGTGACCCTGGAAGACGGGCATGTTGGGGAAGAAGAATGTCGATATGTCGTCGGATGGACGGCCGATTTCATCGGGGGTAAGCACGGCGCGCTGTTGCACCTGCTCCTGGACGCCTTCGTTCTTGCTGGCAAACCACTCGATTAGCTTCTTGTTGCTACCGGTTGACGCCGTTTTGAAGCGAATGGTCATCTGACCGGTCTCTTTTGAGGCCCACTCCGAGTCTTGGTTATCGAGGGTTGGGATGAATATCTTGCTGCTGAAACCGGCCAATACTGAATCGGCGTCATCGCCGTAGTTGGCCTTAACCTGAGCGATGGACTGAATGGCGGCGACGATGCTTACGTTACGCGAACGCAGGGTGTTGAGTTTGACATGGATGTCGGGCAGCCGTCCGAGCGCGCTGGCGAACTCGTCGATTACAAACCCGACCGGGCGTGGCAGCGTCGTACCGGGGCAACGCTCGGCGCGCTTGGTGAGGAAGCGCAAGAGCTCAATCACGATCACGTTTGCGAGTGGGCGTAACATTTCGAGCTCTGATTCGCGGAATTCGACGACGAACAGTGTCGGCTTACTCACCAGATCTTCAATGTCCAGTTCGGAGGTCGAGGTGGCGGCTCTGACCGTGGGAAGATCCCAAGCGGAGAGGCGCATGCTCAGTTCGGACATGATCGTGTCGGCGTTCTGCGAGCCCGAACGAGCTAATTCGACAAAGGTACGCGTGTTGCGATAGGCGTGTGGGTGCGCCTCAAGCCAGTTGCATAGCGGCTTCATACCCGACTGGACGAGCTCGTGAATACGCGGCATTGAGAGCGTTTCGGTATCGTCGTGGAGTAGCCCAACCATGATCGAATTGAGAACAGAGAGGGCGTTGTTACGGAAGAAGGGGCTGTCCGACTTCGCCTGTGGATTGTCGGTCGCCATAATCAAGGTATTGGAGATCAGTTTGCAGTCGGTTTCATCTTCAATCTTGGCGAGGATGTTCCAGCTTAATGTGCGCGCCAGATCGAGTGGGTTGAAAAGGAGGATATTTTTCTGCGGATTATACTTGCGCGTCATGCCCGCCAGCTTGCGCCACATTTCGGGCTTGGAGTCGATGACGATCACCGATCGCTCCGGATCCATACAATCGCTGTAGAGTACGGGCAGCATCAACTTGGTCGTTTTACCACCGCCTGTCTTGGCGATGGCGATCATATGACGGTTACGCTCGCTCGACGGAATTACTAGCTTGGCTGTCTTGAAGGCCACGCCTTCGCTGCCACGTAACTCGCGCACGTTGAGGATCGTGTCGCGCGGTTTTGGAGCAACTTTGACCCACTTGGCGATCTGCTCGGTTGTGGCAAAATCCCCGGAGCCCAACTCGTTGGTCAGCGAGCGCTTCGGCCGTTTATACGAAGGGCTAAAAAGCGAGGCAAGGGAGAGGTCGCCCATGACCATGCCGGTGCGTTTATATTCTCTGAAGCTGACGATAGCGACCAGTGTCATATAGACGAGGAAGGTGAGAAAGAATGTCTCCTCTTGCCAGGTTCGTATGGTCACATCGCCAACGGCATGGCGGAAGATCGGCTCAAGAAAAAAAGGTAGCTCCTCCCTTGCCGGATTTGAAACATTAAAGCCATCGACGAGGCGTTCGATCCAGCGTGTGAACCAGGGGAACTTCCCTAATGAGGACCCGAGGTGAGCGATCTCAGCGACGGCGAAGAACGCTCCGAATAGCCCAGGAATGATCGAACCGTCGCTACGGTAAAATTGTAGACTGATCAGAATGATCGCCAGCGCGCCCAGCGTGAAGACGCCGTATGGCCAGGGGACCTCAAGGTAGAAGTCGCGAATAAGGCTTAGTAGGACATATTCAAGCGAGTGCAGCATGCGCCGTTCCCTAGCAAGTATAAGACCGTTAGTATAAGTACAAGATCTCCAATAACTTAGAACAACCTAGAAGCTATCGGAAGGATGCTTTAAAGATCTTTAATTCTACTACAGGTTATGCCGACTTTCATCCGATCTGTTACCTAAATAGAATACGTATAACCCCCTAATATTATTACCTATGCTAGATATTTAGGGTAGGAGTCGCTAAATTAGTAAGCGTTCACGGGGCCTAACTAATTGAACTAGTGGAAGGAATCCAGCTACACGAAAGCCACGAAAAATGACGCGAAGGACACGAAAGTATTTGCTGAGTACTCACCTGGAGTTAACTCCAGGTGAATACCCAGCAATTTATTTCGTGGTTTTCGTGTCCTCTTTCGTGCCCTTCGCGCAACTTTATCCCACTTCCCTAGTTGCAATTAGTTAGGCCCCGTGAACGCTTACCTAAATTATACAGGTGGCAAGCAACGAGCTGTCGTGCAACTCTTGGTACGCTATAAAATTCAGCCTTCGGGGGAGAGGTGCTACAAAAAGGCGATAAATTACGAATTGCAATCTTAGGAACCCGTGGCATCCCGGCTTGTTACGGTGGTTTTGAGACCTTTGCCGAGCAGCTATCGACGCGCCTTGTCGGGCGTGGCCATAGTCTGACGGTGTACGGCCGCTGCGCTTTCTTCGAGGATGTCCCACGTTGGGGAGAGTATCGCGGCGTGACCCAGCGCATCGTTCCGACTATCCGGCACAAATATCTAGATACCCCGGTTGCTTCGTTGACGAGCTTCGTCGATCTGCTTTGGCGCCGCTTTGATGTAGTCCTGCTCTGTAATGCGGCAAACAGCCTGTTTGCCTTTAGCGCACGGCTCAGGGGGGTACCACTCCTGATCAATGTGGATGGAGTGGAGCGCAAGCGTAAAAAATGGAACATGCTAGGTAAGCTTGGCTATCTGCTGGGGGAGTGGTGCTCGATCCTTTTTGCAGACCGCATCGTTGCCGATGCCGAGGTGATTCGGCAGTACTACGCCGAAACATATGCCCATCCCTCGACGGTCATCGCCTATGGAGCCGATGCTATCAGGCGACCTGCGGGAGAGACTTTGGCGAAATTCGGTTTGAGTGAGCGTGCCTATCTTCTTTATGTAAGCCGCCTTGAGCCTGAGAATAACGCGCTAGGCGTGGTGCAGGCCTATGCCAAGTCGAAGCTCAAGATACCGCTCGTTATCGTTGGAGATGCCCCCTATGCCGATGCCTATAAGGCACAGGTTAAAGCATGCGCTGCTGACGGTGTTATTTTTACCGGCTTTCAGTTTGGCGAGGCCTACCAAGAGTTGCAAAGTAATTGCTACGCCTATATTCAGGCGACTGAGGTTGGCGGAACCCATCCGGCGCTGGTCGAAGCTATGGCCTACGGCAACTGCGTGATCGCCAATAGTACGCCGGAGCATCATGAGGTGCTGCGTGAAAGCGGCTTGTTCTATGAGCGAAACGATTTTGAGCAGCTTGCGGCGCGCTTAAGTGAAATCTGCGCCTCGCCGATTATGGTCGATGAGTATCGTGCCAAAGCTTTGGCTGAGGCCGAGGCGCGCTTTCGTTGGGAGGTGATAACGGATCAGTATGAGAAGCTTTTTTATGAGGTGATCGGAGCGTAATAGAAACTTCATGCCCATTTGTGGTATAAAAGCAATCGAACAAATAAGTGGGCAAGAAGTTTCTACCCCCGGAGGGACAACATAGCCAAACACATTTAAAGAAACAGAGTCAAACCGGAGGTTTGTCTAAAATGTATTTTAAGATCGCATCGCATCAGAGGCTGTTGGGATTTCCCAAATTTCAAATGCGTTTGGCTAGCGATGAGATGATATCTATTCTTATCCCGGTATATAACGAAGAGGATATCCTCGAGGCCTCGCTTTCCAAGGTCCACGCCTATCTTGAAGAGCGCAATTTGGCACACGAGGTCGTCGTTGTCAGTAACGGCTCAACTGATGCGACAGCCGTTCGTGGACGTGAGCTTGAAGCGCGCTGGGGGTGGTTTCGGTTTTTTGAGATTGGCGAGCGCGGTGTCGGGCGAGCCTTCGCCCATGCGGTGCAGCAGGCGCGCGGCGAGTATCTGATTAGCCTCGACGTTGATCTCTCCTTTGATCTGCGTTTTATCGACTACAGCGTCGATCTTCTGCGGCATGCAGATATGATCGTTGGTTCAAAGACGATGGGGCGGCAGCGGCGCTCGCTTCTACGGATCCTTGCTAGCCAGGCCTATATACTCTGCGCCCAGATGTTTTTTGATCTGACGGTGTCTGACTATTCGATCGGCTGTAAATCCTATCGGCGATCAAGCCTCCTGCCGATCGTCTCGCAGGTAGATGTCTGGACCGGCTACGTTTTTGAACTCTGTCTGTACATGAACCAGTCGGGGCGACGCTTAATCCAAGTCGGCGTCGATTGCGACGATCGTCGCGCCAGTCACTTTAGCCTTTTGCATGAGGGGTTTTACCGCTATCGCCATCTGTGGCGCTGCTGGCGAAATTTGAGAAGGGGGGAGGGGTGGTATGGGAGGACGGTGACGTCGTGATGCGAGCTGCGCGCCTCTTATATCAGAAGATCGCATAACGCTGACGTCTAACGACCAACGCCGGACGTAAAACGTCGACGTCTGACGTCCGGCGTTATACGTTTAACGTCAGCGTCATCGATCTTCAAAAAGTGCTCTTTTTATGCTGATGGTTTCCATGTTCATGTAGGATACGTAGTTATGTTTTACGAAGATAAAACCCTAGAGTCCTACGATGTTCTGCTCGTCGACGTGTACGGCGTGATTAAGGGGGCAGATGGAATAATCGCGGGCGTAGAGTCGACGCTCAAAAAACTTGTCCAGAGTGGCAAGATTGTTGTTATTCTTTCGAATACGACTCAGAAATCAGGCGCCGCAATTGCTTCCTATGAACGGCTTGGCATCAAACAAAATGTGCACTTTCACGAGGTTGTTACGTCGGGACAGGTGGCCTACGAGCTGATCACAGCGGGAGAGATTCACTTTCGATCGCGGCCTGCACCACGAAAGTTTATGGTATTGGGAACTCCACGCAAGGAGCTCTTTGTAGACTCCTCCTATGTTGAGAGCCCGATTACAGAAGCTGACTTTTTTTACATTTCGACCCCGCAGCTTAGTGAAGATGAGGTGGCTAGAATTCCCCAGAACGAGAGAAAAGAGCTCTTTGGCTCGAAGCTTTTCGCTGAGAATCGCTATGATTCACTCTCGATTGCGCCGTTTCTACCTCAGCTTAAGAGAATGCATGAGCTTAATCTCCCCGCTCTCAATGCCAATCCAGATCTGATAGTCCTTGAGAGTGACCGTCTTACCAATAGCGCCAGATATGTTATCCGAGGGGGCTCGATCGCCCAGGCCTATGAACAGATGGGAGGTGAGGTTCTCAGTATTGGCAAACCACACACGCTTGTATTCAGGTATGTTTTGGATCTGTTGGCGTCTCGTCACGGAATTGATATCAAGAGTGCGCGGATGGCGACGATCGGCGATACGCTAGGAACCGATATCCTCGGAGCACTGCAAGCATCGAAGGAGTTTCACGTTTCGATCGATGCTATCCTCACCTTAACGGGTGTGTCTGCGGCATCGTGCAATCAGGCCATAATCAATGGTGGATCGCGGTGTGATGTCGAGGAAGAGTTACAACGGCTCTTTGAGCGGGAGGGCATTACTCCTGATAAAGTTATCGCCAGCTTAGGTTTCCAGTAAGCTGAAGATTACCGAACCGGCCTTTTTCGTTAAGCTGACGACATGCTCCGGACGTCTGTCCTGCGCCCAGCGGACAGATCTCATACATTTGAGAACCACAAGGCGTTCCAGGTCCGGGGAGATTTCGGCGAGGGTCTCGTCGGGGATTCCGTACCCGGCAGTAAATGCTTTCATTTCAGGCGATGACGCACCGTGTGGCTGTGCGACACAGGCTAATTGATAATGAGGTACGGGCGCTGCAAGGGAGAACTCGAGATCGAGGAGGAAGATATCAGCATAATTGTAATGGCGAATTCTGGCGTTATTCAGCCCAATGTCCCAGTGGCACACGCCTGAGTTCGCCTGGATCAAAGCGCAATTCTCAATCTCCCGCCTTACCTCCGATACTTGAGTTGCCGACAGCAACCCGGATTGCCGCCAAAAATCGTCTCTGAAAACTATAGCCAGCTCCGCTCCAAGTTCCTGCTCCCAGGAATGCTTGAATCGACCTGCGGAGAGCATCTCCGAACCACAGCCTGTAATTGGTATGCTATTTAGCCGTGCGGCATAGCCGCCGAGGACCGTCCAGACCCGCTGGTGATCGAAGCGCTCGTCAATTGGCAAGCTTTCCTCGATGTAGCGTGAAATTGAATAAGAAAGTCCCGCCGTGCTCCCACAGGCAATGACGAGGGGGACAGGAATCCCGACATCGTGCGCCTTCCGTAAGCACCAAGCCTCTTTCTGGTACTTGGGAAGGTGTCCCACTGAATTTGTTCGAACGACAAGGCGACCACTCGTGGTTGAAACGATCAAAACTTTGTTACTCATGCCCAGCTTATCGATGGGCGCGAATCCTGTAGGTTCTTGACCAGTTTCTTTTCGTACAATTTCGGCTATTGCGACGCATTCTTGATTCGGAACCTCGAGGCTAAGGAAACTAGGCGCAGGCTCACCAACGACCATACGCTGAGGTTGGCCTAATGGCGCGTTTGCTGGACTATCTTTTTCATTGAGTCTCATGAACCCTGTTATGCTGATTGTTGCTCGGATTGTAGCATCCCGTGTCCGCAATTAAAAAGAAGAATAAAATTAGTGAGTTGTAACCTAGAAAGCGGTAATAAAACAGGGCAATCGCATTTGAACTAGCCAGGATGCTTAGCATTTTGTCGGTCAGGAATATTTTTAACGCGAAGGAACGAAGGCC
>CAIXSY010000252.1 GCA_903922175.1 uncultured delta proteobacterium
ACTGACCGCGACGGCTTCCGCTGCGGTCTGTTTCGTCCCGTCGCGGGTGATTTTATTAATTTCTTGCCTATTTTCACCTCAAGAAAAGTAACTTTTCGAAAACATGGTCTTTCCGGACAGGCTCTACGTAGGACAAGACGGCTAAGGCCGTCGGCTGCGGCCGCAACTGATGCAGACAGCTGATAGCTGCAGATCTCAGATTACAGGATGCTCGACTCTCTCTTCCGCGCGAATACGTGGGTCGGTTCAACCCTCGGTTACTTCAAAATGCCTAAAGCTAACCTTCGGAACTTAGCGAAACTGCACACATATTTTTGCCGAGCCCTTCGATTACCATTTTTGTCAGTGAGGAAATTTTTCTCCAAAACCCTCGATACTAGAGTATGCGGTATCCTTTGCTATGCGTCACCAGATCATCAGCTTAGGCAGCTTTGGCAGGCTTTCTCCCCGCTGCAGTATCTCGCGCCATTAAAGGATAGTGCTCGGGAGCCTTAATTGACTCCAAGTGCAAATCTACATCTAGGTCTGGCCAATATAGGTGCTCGGCTGTCAGCAATTTGACGTTCAAAATATCGATGACGCGCGCTTTTCTGAACCAGGGGAAACGTTTGTGATCTAAGTAGTACTCTGTCCTCCCAACTAGTAACCAAACTCCAAAAGGACTAATAGTGAGCACACTACATGCCAAAGTGCGCTTTCCACGCCGCTCTAATTTCTTCATAGTTCGCCTCTACTATTTCTTGAATCTTTCTAATCTGGCTGTCACGCAAGCCCTCATAATTTGCCAGCGCTACGGTTGGCTCAAGCCAGAACTTGGCCTCTCCGTCCGCAGAGATTACATGCACATGCGCCCGTTGCTCTTCACGTGAAAAGAAAAAAAACCTGTACGGACCCTTGCTGAATACTGTTGGATTCATACGCTACAGCATCTCACACTTTGCTTGCTCGCAACAGGCATTTGGAAATTATGAGGTGTCTCTGATCCTTTATTAAAGGGGAAAATAGGGACGCTCGTGAGTTCTTCACATGGGGGACCGTCCCCGTCCTCCGCTTCGGTTAATCCAAACCGATGACGGAGACGGTCCTTGAGGCGAGCACCTACTCGCAAATTGCGCGTGAGCGTTTGCTGTCATCGGCCAGGGTGGCGATATAGCAGGCCGGCACGTTCTTGAAGCGCAGGGATACCTGCCCCTTTTCATTTAGAAAGCGCGCAGTCTTGCTGAAGCTTACAAATGGCCCGGCAAGTGTAGCTGCCCGCTTAACCTTTACTTGAGTCCCTGCTAAGTCAGAGCCGTTGACGCTGACTCTTACCAGACAACTCCCCTCCTTGTTGGAAGGTAGACAACCGCCAGCGAAGCGCAGTTTTAGCGAGGTAACTTCCGCGCTTGCATTAAGGGCCAAGCTTGAAATAAGCGCACAAAATAGGACGACCAATGTTTTCTTCATAATAATTCTCCAAATGAGTTATGGTGTGCAAAATACACAGCCTGCATGGAGTATACTCGAATCTTTGGGCTAAGCAAGCGAGGGAAGGGCCGGGCAGGGTAGCTTCGTTCGCCGTACCCAGGAATTTTCAGACCTACCCAGTGCCGATACACTCTCTATATTTACAGATATGTCTGAAACGTCGTGCACTTCAGACATATGTATGTGCGACTGTGTAATCCACTACCCTTGGAATTCTCTCAGGCACCGCGCAAAGACGCTCTATGGATGAATTTTAGTTGCAATATTTCAATGAGTTAATGCCATTTTAGCGCGGTGTCTGAGACAAAAGTTGGGGGGGAAGGAGGTAATCGGACGCACTCGAAATCCAACCTCGATAATCTTTCCTAGCTACGCGTACCAATTTCTTAGGGGCCGCGAGCGGGTCGAGGGGAGCTATGCGAATATAAGGGGAGGTTTTAACGAACTCGCCGCAGAGATGTTTCCGAGCCTTGAACAAAGCGCGGCTATACAGAGATTCCAACAGGCGGTTTGTCGAGCAGATAAGACGGGGAAGCTTTCACCGGTGCTCTTGGCACTCAACAAGACCTTCGGCCATGAAGCCCTTATCTTTTTTGCGGAGCTGCAGGTATTCGGGAAGTGGAGTGACCTGCACGATCTACTTTTCCGAGCATTTGTTGCTGCCAATAGGCTTCCCGAGACAAGGAAAATAGATTTTCGCAGACGTATTTGCGAACTTCACCGCAAGCTTGGAGTGATTGAAGGGCTGCGCTTGAAAGTGGATATTCCTCATCAGTCGAATGCATCTTCATAAGCCATTTCTCTCAGGGGCGGTGCGCGCGGTGACTGAGGGAACTGTAGTGGTGGGGAACTGTAGTGGTCTGCACGGTAATAGAGCGAAAGATTCTCGGTCTACCCTTTTTGTGGCGTTATCAACGGCTGCAGCATGGTGCAAGAAAAGGGTAGACCTCCGTCCGCCATCAATGCGTTTTTTACGTCAAGACTTTTTGCGGACGGTATACCCCTCCTTCGCCACCCTCACCAAATTCTCCTTTGTGATCCCGAAATACTCCCACAGCTTGGAGAAGTGCTCCGATGGGGCTACGCGCGGATCGGTGATGCCGCAGTGACGTAGTTTGCAGCCACTGTCGGCTAGGCCCGATGCGGCAAGTGCGGCAAAACCGCGCAGCCCAGAAGCCGAGTCGCCGATGATGCCGTCTTCGATGGTGACCACCGTCTCATAGCGACTGCCAATGGAGGCTAGGAAGTCGGTGGGCAGTGGCAGTCCGTTAATTACATAGGCGTCGCAAGCGCTGCCCTGCTGGGTAAGGATATCGGCGGCCTGTCCGGCAAGGTAGCTTGGCGCACCGAGGGCCAAGATCACAATTTTAGCGCCGCTATGGCAGCGGTAGCTTGTGACCGGCTCCCAGCTATCGCCGGTGGTCCAGAGTGGGGTGGTGCTGCCCTGCTTTTCTAAGATCGGCAGGTTGTCGCGTGGGACGCAGACGATGTGGCCGCCGTAGTGTGCGGCTGCATCTTTGACTGCTAGAAACGCGGCGCGGGCATCGGCTGGGGCATAGGCGCGGTGCAGGTAGGGCAGGTAGCCGATGGCAAGCGAAGCCCAATCCATGCTCCATCCAGAGAAGTGATCGCGCCCGGTGCAGACGCCGACGTGGGAGAGATGCATGATCACGTTCAAGCCTTCGTTAACACCAGTTAGGTTACGCTGGTAGCGCCACATCTCAAAACCTTCGCGGGCGATGCCTTCAAAAAAGGCTGAAAAGGTAGCCACGGCGTTTAGTTGCGGCTCATAGCTGGAACAGGCAAGTCCATTGGCCATAATCGTTGCTATCTGCTCCTGAATGCTGACCTCGAAGCGGTTGCTTGGCGGGACGAGCTTAGCCGCTTTGCCAAGCTTGGTTGACGGGTCAAGGTCGCAGGAGACGAAAAAGCAGCTCTGTGGGTACTTTTTGGCCACGGCGGCATAGGCGGCTTCGGAGCCCGCACGTGGGCTAACCCACTTGTCCGCCGGCGTGGGAAGTTCGATGGCGCTGGTCTCGGCAGCTGTCAGCGGCAGGTTGGGGGATCCAACCTTAGGCCGGGCGCGCGTGATCACGGCGCGCTTAGGCGCAGAGCGCAGCGAGTCTAAAGCTTTATTCTCCGTAGAGCTAAGCTGTAGCATCGGGTTTTTAAGCACAGCGGCGCCGTCTTTGCCCTTCATCCCGCCGTCATGGTGACCCTCGCCGCCGGGGAGGTTGTTAACCAGAAAGAGGCACTCAAGCATGGCGTGAACATCGCGGTAGCTCATTAAGGACCCCGGGATCCAGATCTCAGTGCTGAGCGCGACCTTGTTTTTTTCGGCAAACTGCGCGGTTTCATGAGTAACGCCGTACATCTCGCCGAACACAGCCAGGGTAACCTTCTTGCTTGTGGTGCTGCGGTAGCCCACGGGATAGATTAGACATGGCTTGCCTTCGGCCGCGCGCGCGATAGCACTGTGATAAGCGGCATAGGTAGCGGCTGTATCGGCCAGGCTGGGGGTCTCGATAATCTCGATACCAAGACCCGCAATGGTTGAGCGCGGATCTTTGGCCATCATCTTAGCGGTCGGGCCGGAGAGCTGGATGCCGTTACGGTGCATGACAAACACTACCGGGGCTTTGAGCAGATCGGCAGTTAAAAACCCGTTCAAAGCCTGTCCCGAGATCCAACCGGCGTCGCCGGTGTGGCAGATAACAAGGGCCTCTTTTCCTTTACGGGCCTTGGTGCCGAGTGCCTGTCCGACGGCTGCCGGGATCATCACCCCCAGGCGTCCACCGTTAAGCTGCGTGCCCCCCGGCACCCAGGAGACGTGGCCAGCGATATCGAGGCCGCGCCGAAAGCCCTCAATTACGCGCTTCTCGTCGATAAATCCGAGCGCTGCTAGGGTAGCGTAGTAGCCGATGCTGGTATGGGCGTGTTCGATGGTGAAGTGCTTGCTGTCGTAGTCGACGATGCCGAGCGTCATCGTTAGCGCTGGAATAAGATCGAGTGCTCCGCCAAGGTGGTCGATATCACCGGCTGTTGCCGCAAGCGAGATCAGTGACTTGATGGCGATGTTTGCCGATTCCTTCTGCAGTGCATGAATTGTGTCTATCTCAGCCGCATTCAAGGTCGGGCGTGAGAGGTCGAGCCGAAAGGGCAGTGTCTGTGAGGTAAACTCAGCCCCGCAGAAGGGGGTCTCTTTGAGAAGAGCAGCGTTATGTTCGGCTTGGAGTAGTTCGGAAGCGTGGGTTGATTTCATAGTAGGGCCTTAATAAAGAGGTCATGTTTTATTAGCATAGTTCCTGCCCCGGGATCCACATCAGGAGTTCCGGTAAGGCCGTCGGCTGCGGCCGGGAGCTGATGCCGTCAGCAGAAAGCTGACGGCAGATCGCTCCCGTCTCGGCTCTCACCGAGCCGAGGTCTAGAGGTTGGTGAAAGACCTTGCGGCGAGAGACGGAGATAGCGGATCACAGAAGGGGGCACTAGCGCGGCACCTGGTAGAGCACCGAAACCGAATCCTCATGCTGCGCAGTCATTAGTCCGTTATCCTTGAGCCAGGGCACGATCGCCGAGCCCTTGCTTATGAGCAGGTGGGTCGCACCGAGCGAGCGCAGGTAGGGGATAAGCTGCGGGCCAACCCGCATCTTATCATAGAATTCTTTATAAAAGGCCTCTCCCAGAAGGCTGTTGCGATCGTCGATGATCGGCTGGATGTTGGCTCGTCCGGCGTAGGTAATAAATCCGCCCCAATCGGGTGTGGCGGCGACGACGATGTGGCGTCCCTCGCTCTGGGTATTGAGATAAGCTACGTTGCCATAGGGGAAGCGCGCCTGCGTTGGTCCGAACTCACCGCTGAAGAGCAGCACCTGGCCGCGGAGTAGGGCATCGAAGAGCAGAGCGAGAAGAATACAGGTCAGGATAAAAAGTCCGCGTCCGCTGCGGCGCTCGCGAAGCTCTATATTGCTGAGCATCTGCGGCAGTCTGCCGCTGGCGCGCAGGCGCGCAAAAAAAACACAATTTTTAAAGTTTACTATGGCATACACCAGCGGCACGGCTGCGGCGATGCCAAAGAAGGGCAGAACGCGCACTGAGCGTAGGGCTAAGTAGCCAAAGACAGCGACGAGCAGAAACTCAAAACAGTGCCAGCGCAGCTTGCTTGTACCGCCCAAAAAGAGAGAGGTGAAGATCGTGCCGGCGATGATGAGAAAGAACTCGCCCTCTGGTAGTTTGAAATCAGGGCTCATCCACTCCATGTGCAGCGACATAAAGTAGCTGCTCTGTGAAAGCTCGAAGATGCTGCGGTGCAGATCGATGCCGTACGGATTAAGGCAGGTAGCGGCGAAGCAGGCCACAAAGATAACGAGTAGGCGTCTCACGAGGGCCAGGCAGAGCTTCTCTCCGAGCAAAACCCGATCGAGGATCAGCGATACGATGAGAATCGCCATGAGGAGTAGGCCCAGGATAAAGGAGGGGTGAACGTTGGTCCACACCACAAAAAGAAGTGGCAGCACCACATGGAAATAATAACGTCCAACTCCGTTAGGGCGACCCTCGCCTAACTCTTTAACGGCAGAGTAGAGGGTGATGTAGACACAGGCGAAAAAGAAGAAACCGAGCAGTACTGGGCGTAGGATAAAGTGCAGCTCGGCTGCTTTAAAGGCTACAAAGACCGCGGCCGAAGAGGCAAGGTAGCTCCCCGTGATGCGCGATACTCCGCGGTAGAGCACGCCGAAGAAGGTGAAGAGGTAGACGGCGGCGAGCATGGCATACACCAGCGGCCAGCCGCCGCTAGAAAAAAACTTATAGATCAGCAGATCGGAGAACCATTGGTCGGAGAACCACGGGCGCGCCGTGGCGCTATGCAGAAATGGATCGACGGTGGGGATCTGCGAGAGTGTCGCCACGCGCTCGCCGGTTTTAAGATGCCAGCCCACGCCAGGATCGTCGGCGAAGTTGTTCATCTGAAAGGAGAGCAGGGTGATCATCCCGATTAGGACACAAAAATCCTGCAGACCAGCGGGAAGGAAAAAGCGGTGTGGAGCCGATGCGGTAGCCATGCTGCAGATGGTAGCTGGAATGAGGGGGGATTGGTAGTGAGGACCTTGTGCAGCGTCCCCTAATCAGGAAACTTTGTAACTAGAGCCTGTCCGGAAAGACCCTGTTTTCGAAAAGCTACTTTCCTTGAGGTGAAAATAGGCAAGAAATTAATAAAATCACCCGCGACGGGACGAAACAGACGGCAGCAGAGGCCGCCGCGGTCAGTTTTTCAAGT
>CAIXSY010000253.1 GCA_903922175.1 uncultured delta proteobacterium
ACTTGAAAAACTGACCGCGACGGCCTCTGCTGCCGTCTGTTTCGTCCCGTCGCGGGTGATTTTATTAATTTCTTGCCTATTTTCACCTCAAGGAAAGTAGCTTTTCGAAAACAGGGTCTTTCCGGACAGGCTCTAACTATCTTATCACCAATCTCTAATTTAACCGTCGCACCCAAGGCAGCATTGGAACTACCTCACCTGCCCGATCCAGTAGTTCAGCCCGCTTACGCTTATTGAGGGAGTGCCGGCAGATTTTGCCACTCCCTAGCGACCCCCCCTGCCCCAAAGCTTAGTAGCACAAGGCGAGAGCGCCCCCGCAACATGAGCCACATACACCACCGTATAATTAGCCGCAGCGCTCGCTGCAAAAAGCGCCTCTCCGCTTAGCGCTTCAAACAAGATCTTGGCAAAAAGTGCCCCGAGCCCCACGAAAGCAAACACACGTAGCACCATATCTCCATCCGCCCGTCCCTTGGTATTGAGATCGAGGAGCAACATCGTAAAAACGCTCACACAAAGCCCCGAAAGCCCACGATAGTGCTGCACAGCTGGTGCAAAAATAAGGACAGAAAAAGCGATTATGGGAGCAGCGATACTTAGCTCAAGGAGGAGCTCTCTTCTGCGCTGAGCCAGCGTGCCCGAGACGGCAAAGAGACCGAGCTCATACATACTCCCCAGCAGCAGAAAAGTCATCGTATCCCACCACAGGTGGCTATGAGACCAATGAGTAAGGTGTGCGCTGAAAAGCATCCATGGATAAAAGTCGGCGCGAGAAAGCTCCAGTGTTGAAACTATAGATGGTGCGGCGCCTGCCACGAGGGCAAGCGCCGCAATAAAGAGTGAGAGAAGAGGGAGAGTTAGCTTGACTCGTTTCATACCACCTCCATTCGACACGCGTCCTTCGAAGTCTTCGACAATTTCACGCAATCCCCTTCCCTCACGTAACCTTAACGCTCTACCCTCCTTCGCCGACTAAGCGCTCCCGCACCACCAAGGAAGCCGAAAAGTAAGAGTGCCGAGAGCGGATCGATTGCTCCCCCACCGCTAGAGATGTGTGGAGCGTAGGAGTTTCCCCACATCGAGGTCGATTGCGGCGCGGTATTGTTACGTACCGGTTGTGTCATACGGTACGCCTGAGCCTGATGCTCCGTGCTCGTACGTGCCATGTTATTACGATCAATCTGGTGCCGCCTGAAGCCTTCGTCAGAGAGAACGAGCATCGAAGTTTCATCTGTTACCAGCTGATAGGTCACACCGATGCTCTTTTCGGCATCTTTCATCTCGCTTTCGTTGAGCGCACCCAACATCGTGCGTCGCTTCAACGCCTCAATTTGACTCATCGCCCACAGCCGTTCAACCTCGGGGTAGTGCGTGTCCTTCTCCGGGAAGTGCAGCGTGGTGCTATACTCTTTATCCTCGCCGCTCAGATGTGCCTTTACCTTCACCACTGCATCGCCTTCTGCATCGTAATGTCCGAAGATGGCAAACTGCTGTCCACGATAAATTTTACGGAAGTTGGCCTCAGTGCTATCGGACACTCGCACACCACTGACGCTCAGGGCGACGTCATGCAGCGCCTCGGATGTTATCTTGCTCTTGGCCAGCAGAAGCTGCCCGACGATATCATCCGAGTTGGAGATAGCCGCATAAAAGCCGCCACTCTCTTTGGTAATCACCTCAAGCAGCGGCCAGTTGCTGCTATTGCCCATGAGGAAGCCGAAGACGCGCACGTCGTACTTTTTAAGGAGCGCGGCGAATTCCTTTGGCTCAAGAGTGCCGGTGTTGGTAACGCCATCAGTCACCAGCACGAGACTGCTGACGCGGTCCGCATCTAAGCCCTTCAGGCCAAGCTCGAGACCGGCGTAAAGATTGGTGCTATTTTGTGAGCGCAGCTGCTCGACGGCAGCAATCGCCGCATTCACCTCAGCCAGGTTACCATTCTGCCAGCCGTGGGTGAGCTCAGAAGCGTTCTCGCTAAAGGTAACGATGCGGAAACGGTCCTCGGGACGAAGCTTCTGCAGAGATTGCTTGACTCCATTGGCCAATGTCGCAATCTTGTCCGTCATGCTTCCCGATACATCAAGCACGAACACATAGTCTGCTCCGCTCGTAATCGGCTTCAGATCAAGACCTGGCGTGACGATCAGCATAAAGCTCCCCGGCTTGGTGGGATCGGGGCGATAGGGCAAAAGTTCTATCCGCCCAGGAAGATTCTGCGCCAGGCGGTAATAGACAACGAGGTCTTTACTCAGCGCAGCGTTCGTCGCCGCAAGCTTAATACGCTGATGTCCAGCATCGACACGCTCAACCGCCGCCACCTGCTCAAAGCCTGGGACGCGCACGTCATCTATCGGAGAGGCCATGCGCACGTCGATCTGCGCCGAAAAGGTGTTCTCAACCTTTGCATTCGCCGTCCAGAATGATTTCGCTACCTCATCCGTGCCACCATCTTCAAGTGGATACACGAAACGCCCTACCCCGCTATCGACCTCAAGCGGCTGATAGTAGAGAAAGCGAATGCGTGTCTCCTGTTGGGTCGGAACGCGAGCAACACGAAATTCAAATGTCTGGTAAGAATTTTTACGTGCCAGCCCGGCGTCATTTCCCGATTTTTTCTCCTCTTCATACACCTGCTCGGCCTTTTCCTTTGCCACGACCTCACCCTTTATCTCCTGCTCGCCGGCATAGATCACAAATTCCGACAGGCTCGCACTCTTGGGGATCGGGAATGCATAGATGGCCTCCTGGTCCTGTGCGTTTGGGTTAAAAAAGGTCTGAGTCACCTCGGTCTGGGCGAAGCCGTTGTTGATCACCACGCTGACATGGTGGTCACGAATCTGAATCGGCTGTTGCGCCGCGCCCACGGGGGTAAGTGTTCCGGCAGCGAATGCGCCAGGTACAAACAGCAGCCCAAAGCCTGCCACCACCGAGCACAGCACTTTTTGTGCCTGAGCCACTCCATGAGCCAGGGAATATCGTAGACCTATAATCGATTTTTCGTTTTCTGCGTTTCTCATAGTAGTCCTTAAAAAACAGATTTTACTATGAGAAGTATAGCGTAGGCGGATAATGGATGTAGATGCCATTATTGTTACCGTGTAATGTATATATCACCTACCGGCCGAAAGTGGCGTGGGGCTCTTCCAAATCGCACAAGAACGTCGAATAATAACCTTAAGGCTGCACTACTTTACGTTACGTTGTAACTTAAGCGCACAAAACTGTGTCTGCACTGAGAAGTACCGACTCTCCCCATACAGGCAGGACCATACAAATAGGCGTAGTGCGAGGATTGTATAGCGTTGACAGCAAACGTCTAACGCCGGGCTGTTTGCACAGCCCGACGAAGGGGCGAGCGGTTATTTAAAAAGAAAGAACATAATCGCTCGTATCACCGAGGGAGCACTCTTCAGGCTCCCTTCGCTTCCCGTGCAATTGCTTGCGGGAAAAGGATGTTATTTTCCTTATGGATGTGTTGATGCAGATCAGTCTCAAGTACGACAAGTCCGGCGAGCACCGCCTGATAGCTCGCGCACGCATCGTCAGGAGCGGCATACTCCTTCATCAGCGCGCGGATCTGGCCGAGAGCACTACCGGCGCTCTCATGCTCTGCCTCCATCTGTCGAATAGGTCCCTGCACGCTGCCACAATGGAACGCTCCCGCTCCCGACTCAAGCCCTCGAATAGCCGGAAACAAGATCTGCTCCTCCTTGAACATGTGCGAGGTCATCTCCGCGTGAAGACCAACGAAGATGTCACGTACAAGAACTATTTCGGGGTGATTTCCGCCATGAACGCGTGACACCTTTTCCAAAAGACCAGACAGACGCGGCAACTCAGACTTAAGATAGGTATGGTGCGTTTGCTGTATGTGATCAGCAAGCTCGGTTAAGCTACGCGAACTCCAGTCAATCTCCTCCCCAGAAACCTGTTTCGCGTTTTGCACCAGCTCTTCCTGCACAACCTCGATAGAGATCCCTTTTTCGGCGCACACGGCAGCGAGTGTACGCTTTCCGCCGCAACAGTAATCAATCCCAAGGCGCTCAAAAACTCGCGCCAACACCGGCTCCTCGACAACAAGTTGACCAAGGCTGGTATCCGCATTCAGATTCTGCATATATGTAATCCTCTCTATACTATAGGCGCTCTTGGCCACTTTTATCCAAATAACCGAAGGGCCGCTGCCTACTGATAAAAGCCGACACTATCACTATTAGGGACATAGATGTCCTTTTTAGTACTATGCGAGCCAACCTAGTGGATGTCAAGGTCCAGACCAAGGGCGTAAGAATGTTCACTATAACCTAACGAGGCTCTGCCTCAGACCGACAAGCGTTGATCTGTAATCGGCTCTCTCTGTCTCTCGCCGCAAGGTGTTTCACCAACCTCCAGACCTCGGCTCGGTGAGAGCCGAGACGGGAGCGATCCGAAGTCAGTTTTCTGCTAACTGCATCCGATGCAGCTACGGCCGTAGCCCACGGCCTTGGCTATGCACCATATAATACAACACAGGCACCGCCATTCGGCTGATCAGGAGCGAGGCTACCTCACCCGCCATAAGTGAGATCGCTAGCCCCTGAAAAATAGGATCAAAGAGGATCACCGCCGCGCCTGCAATCACGGCCAATGCGGTGAGCAGCATCGGCCGAAACCTCACGGCGCCGGCATCGACCACTGCTTCCGCCAGCGCCATTCCCTCCGCCAGGCGCAGCTCGATGAAATCAACGAGAATGATCGAATTACGCACCACGATACCAGCTCCAGCCATAAAGCCGATCATCGAGGTAGCTGAGAAAAATGCACCCATCAGGCCGTGCGCGGGAAGGATGCCGATCAGCGAGAACGGAATAGCCGCCATCACAATCAGCGGTGTGCTAAAGGAGGAGAACCAGCCGACCATCAAGAGGTAGATCAACACCAAAACGACGACAAAGGCTAACCCCATGTCGCGAAATACCTCAATCGTTATGTGCCATTCACCATCCCACTTCATCGCCTGTTCTTGAGAGCTGAAAGGCTGCAGCGCATTGTAGATCGGAAGCTCTGATTGAGCTGCACCATAGGTTCGCATATCAATGGCAGCAAGAGCACTATTCATCTTCAGAATAGCATACACCGGGCTCTCTATTACCCCAGCCACATCACCGAGAAGGTAGGTTACGGGCATAAGATTTTTGTGATAGATGCTGCGATCAACGCTGCTCTCTTCAAGCTTTAACAGTTCACGCAGCGGCACCAGCGGTGCCACACTGAGGCCTGCCTGTGGTTCAGGAAGCGCATTGGCGTCTCCTGACCTCACACGTAGTGCCAGAAGGTCCTCAGGCCTCGCTCGTGCTGCGCGTGGTAGTTGCAGTACAATATTGACATCCTCTTTCTCCAACGGCGCATGCAAGATATCGACGGTCGCCCCAGCAACGGCCATGCGCAGCGTCTGAGCTATGGTTTCGGCACTAATACCATGCAGCGCCGCCTTCTCCTTATCCACCACAAATCGCGCTTTTGGTTGCGGCTCCTCAACGTACCAATCGATATCGACAACCCCCGGCGTGGCTTTGAATATCTGACGAATCTTTGTGGCCAAGGCCAGGCGCTTGTCATCATCAGGTCCATACACCTCGGCCACAAGGGTCTGCAGCACCGGCGGGCCTGGCGGAACCTCGGTCACCGCCAAGCGCGCGCCATATTTCTCAGCGATAGCCTGGATGTGCTCTCGAACGCGCTTGGCAATATCATGACTCTGCGCACGGCGCTCGCCTTTACCAACAAGGTTAACCTGAAGGTCGGCCGAAGATGCGCCGCCGCGCATAAAGTAATGGCGCACGAGGCCGTTAAAATTATACGGCGCTGCCGTCCCTATGTAGGCCTGATAGTCAAGAACTTCAGGCTCCTCGCGGACAATGAGGGCGATCTCGCGTAACGCCTGCGCCGTCTTCTCAAGAGCGCTACCCTCGGGCATGTTTAGAATAATCTGAAACTCACTCTTGTTATCGAAGGGCAACATCTTTACCTTTACAAACTTGAACGCCACAAGCGCGCAAGAGATAAGAAGCAGCGCGGTGATGCCCACAAGAAATCTGCGCCGCGGCTTGGAGGCGGCGACGAGAGGCCCCATTACCCGCCGATAAAGACGGGTAAAAAAATCCTCTTCATGCTCAAAGGATGAATGTGCGCTCGTAAGCTCTGTGGATGAGGCCGAGGGAGCGTCTATCTGTGGCTCACGGCGCCAGTGTAAGATCCGAACCGCAGCCCAGGGAGTGACGATGAAGGCGATCGCCAGCGACCAAAACATAGCTGTGCTGGCACCGATCGGAATCGGGCGCATGTACGGCCCCATCAGCCCGCCCACAAAAGCCATGGGTAGCACCGCTGCAATCACGGCAAACGTTGCCAGAATGGTCGGATTGCCGACCTCACTAACGGCCTCAACAGCGACCTGCGCGCGAGGTCTCCCTTTGTTTTGCGCCAGGTGGAAGTGACGAACGATGTTCTCCACAATCACAATGGCATCGTCGACGAGTATGCCGATCGAAAATATAAGGGCGAAAAGCGTAATCCGATTGAGGGTAAATCCAAAGAGAAAGAAAACAAGCAGCGTCAGCGCCAAGGTACTAGGAATGGCGATGCCAACGATCAAGGATTCACGCCAACCGAGGGTTAGCCAGATCAGAATTGAAACGCTAACTACAGCGAGTAACATGTGAAAGAGGAGTTCGTTCGATTTTTCGGCGGCGCTTTCCCCATAGTTCCGGGTAACGCTGATCTCGATGTCACGCGGAATGATTACTCCCTTTAATGATTCGACCTTGCGCAGCACATCATGCGCCACATCTATGGCATTGGCTCCCGGGCGCTTAGCGACACTCAACGTGACCGCCGGCTCCTCTGCACTGCTCGCCCCCAAAGCTGCGCCCCTACCAAAAAAAACGTACTGCGATAGCTCCTCTGCGCCATCGGAGATGTCGGCCACGTCGCGCAGGTAGATCGGCTTATCTTGATACGTCCCCACGACAACGCCCCCCACGTCTGCTGCCGTTTCAAGGAATCCACTCGTTTCGATGCGTACCTCTCTATTTTGCGAGGTCAAAGCACCGGCGCTGTATTCGCGATTCGCTAAGCGGAGCATCTGCGCCAGGTTGGCCGGGGAGAGATTACGCGCCACAAGGCGCACGGGATCAAAAAGCACCCTAACTTGGCGCCTCGCACCACCGATAATATTGGTTTCGGCCACAAGTGGAACCTGCTTTACCTCATCATCCAGCTGCGCTACGAGGCGACGCAGAGTTAAGTGGTCATAGCGCGCGCTATGAAAGGTAAGTGCCAGAATAGGGACATCATCAATTGAGCGCGCCTTAATCAGTGGCAGCGATACCCCCGGCGGAATGCGATCAAAATTTGATTGCAGCTTTTGGTTGAGCTTAACCAGGCTCTTTTCAATCTCCTCTCCGACCTTAAAGCGCACGATGACGAGGCTTTCTCCGGGCTTTGAGGTGGAGTAGATATATTCTACCCCTGGAATCTCCCAAAGAAGCTTCTCCATCGGACGCGTGGCACGCTCCTCCACCTCCTTGGCGCTAAAGCCCGGTAGAGAGAGCATGACGTCTATCATCGGAACCTTGATCTGCGGCTCTTCCTCACGTGGAAGAGACCAGATGGCCCCAAAGCCAAGCAACACCGAAGCGACTACTATAAGTGGTGTAAGCTTCGAGTTAATAAAGGCCTGCGCTATGCGCCCGGCGATCCCCGGCTGGGCCTCACGCTCCGTACTCACGAGATCACCTCGACCAGTTGTCCATCGATAATGCTGTCTATCTCCTGGCTAACGATCTCTTCACCGGAGGATATTCCGGCTAGTAGCTCGATAGTATCTCCATATACCCTTCCCGAGCGCACCAGGCGCATCCAGGCGCGCCCTTTATTAGCCACATAGACGATTTCAATCTGCCCGCGCCTGATGAGTGCCGTACGGGGCACACGTAACGTCACCTCTTCTTGGGCTGGAATTGCCACCCGTCCGAACTGCCCACTACGAAGTGCCGAGTTACTAGGCAGATCGAGCTTAACGAGATAGGTGCGGCTATTGGGATCTGCGGTAGGCGAAAGCTCGCCCACGGTTCCCATGAGTGCTTTCTCAAGCCCAGAGATCTTCACCTCAAATGTTTCGCCCAACTTAATTGCGCCGATGAGGGCCTCTGGCACACCTGCTTCAAGGCGCAGATCGCGTGGATCTTCCATCTCAAAAAGTGCCCGACCGGGGGCGGCAAGGTCACCCGCATTGGCCAGCTTTCGTGTTACCGTCCCCTCAAATGGGGCAGTGACTCGGGCATAGCCGAGCATAGCTTGGGTCTCCACCACCGCCGCATCGGCCACGCGTACCTTGGCCTGCGTGGCTTCAAACTCCGCCTGCGTAACAGCCTTCTGCTGGACGAGCACAGAGTATCGCTTAAGCTCACGTATGAATTCCTCCTGCGTCGCCAAGGCCTGTTCGAGCCGAGCGCGAAGCTCGCGCACATCAAGCTCGCAGAGGAGATCTCCCTCTTTGACCTGTTGCCCCTCATTGGCGATTAGTTTATCAATCCGACCACTAACCTTGGCTTCAATCGTGGCGTGAATACGCGGACGCACGCTGCCGGGAACCTCCTCCATCGCCGAAGCTATTCGCGCCTCAACGCGGTAGGCATGCACTTTTATCGTTGGCCCGGCGGGTAACTTGTCGTGCTGTTCGTGGTTACAAGCGGTAAGAAAAAAGACAAGCGAGAGTACAAGGCTTCGACAGAGAAAAAAAACGTTGTTAAAGGTCGCTGATTGTTTCATATTTTTAAAATACCTAGAATGGATTAAGCGGGCTATAAACGTAACTGCTCACCACCCCGTCAAACCATGCGTGTAGCCCCAACAAATGACCATTTTGGGAACCGACGACGCAGACGTCTTGGGTCGAACGTCAGATCCTCGCACTACGAATATCTGCATGGGGCGAGTAGTTACTCTATTGCTTTGTACAACATGAGCACTGCCCAATACCGAACTTCTTGAGCACGATCTCCGCGAGGCAAAATCCCGTAATCGCTGACTGAATTAGATTCAATCCGACGAATGCCGTGAAGAGATGCCACCAGGGGGAATGTAGATAGCCAAGGGCCAGACTAATTAGTACAAAACTTCCGGCTATAATTCTAGCCAAACACATTTGAAATTTGGGAAATTCCGACAGCTTTTGATGAAATGCGCGCGTTAAATACATTTTGGACAAACCTCCGGTTTGACTGTGTTTCTTTAAATGTGTTTGGCTATGTTGTCCCTTCATTCGACTCGCTCCGCTCGCTCATGACAGACTACATCAGACCCTGAGCGAACGGAGTGAGTCGAAGGGCCGGGGGTAGAAACTTCTTGCCCGCTTATTCGTTCGACTGCTTTCGTGCAACAAATGGGCAAGAAGTTTCTAATTACCGATTCCATCTTCTTAATTTCCTTGCTCCATTATGTATACTTATGTTAGTATATACACATATAGTCATATTCGCAACCAATAAAAGGCAGGGCGCCGTGGGGAAAAAAGAGCTGTTACACGAACTATCGTCCGGGGGTCTGGAACTTGTTGCAAAACGCTTCCGCGCCCTGGGCGAGCCAAGTCGTCTAAAACTGATGCTTGAATTAGCCGACGGCGAGAAAAACGTCGGTAGTCTCGTCGCTGCCTGCAAGCTAACACAAGCCAACGCCTCACGTCATCTGCAAACACTTACCACTGTCGGGCTGCTCACACGCCGCAAGGATGGGTCTACGGTGCTCTATAAAGTATCCGAGCCAAGCATATTCGAGTTTTGCACAGCGATGTGCGGCGGACTTCGCAAACACCTTGAGGGCCAGGCACGAGCGATGGCATAGGTATGCCGGCCATAAAAGGTCCTGATGCAAAAGAACATTTATGGTGGACGGAGGTCTACCTTTTTTTTGCACCAAGTTACAGCTTTTGGAAACTCCACAAAAAGGGTAGACCTAGCCCACCTTCGGTGCGAGAGCCTTTCGTACTAACACCGTCAGGCAGCTCCAAGCACTCACGGAAGCAGCCTAGCATAAGAAAAACACGGCACATCTAACTTGGGAGCCTCCGAAAAAAATCCTTTCGAGTCCCTCGCCGAACCTAGCAATATCAATTAACTAGCACTTGACATGTAAGTTTAACACGAAGGCCTTGACCTAATCGGCTGCACCTCACCTTGAGTAAGGCCCGCGCTCTGCTATACTTGGCCGTCCTCTAACGTAAAATGTAAGACGAGCTTTAAAGATGTTTTCAGTCAGAACCACCGGACTCATTGCTGGCGTAGCTCTTCTTGCAGGTTGCGGGAACGAGCCGAATAAGCCAGGCCCTGACACCTTCTTGCAGCCTCCGGAGCCTGGACGGGTTGAGTACCTTAGAACAAATAGCGTCGCCCTCGCGTCACACCTCAAGGCCCAAAGCCACTCCTTTACCACACAGTTTCTGCGCTTAGCCGTGCACGTCGATGCCTGCGTCACCGGTAAGTCCGTTCCCTTCCTGAGAAATGCCTCCCAGTATGACGAGCTACTCAAAAAGCTTTCGAACGAGTGTAGCCCCCTGTCTCCCATGCTTAACGAGATGGCACTCTCTTCCAGTCTCTCTCTAGGGTTTCGCACCGTGGCGGTTGATCTCGTGCTTTTGCGCGGAACGTTGGAGCAGAAGCTCTCTCTAGTGCAGAACCTCGCTTCTCAGGCCAGAACAGAGGAGTGGCTTCTTTCGCGCGCATGCAGTACGTGGTCAGAGGCCATGTACAAGGATCCTTCGTTTATTTCTTCGCTGCAGAACCTTACGAGAGGAGCCCTTCCCTCTGCCTTTACGCCAATTCTCGACAGCCTCGCGGTGATCGACCCGGGACAAGACGCGCGCAGAGCTGTCCTGGGAGAGATCCTTCATCACCAAAAAGCCTCTTTCTCGCAACGACTTGACGCGCTCTACCGGCTTTCCGGATTCACCTTGCACGGATTCGGCGACCGAAGTTTTCTTTTGCCTACCCTACACGAGTTAGCCAAGGAGCTCGAGGCAACCCCAGCCTTGGGTTCTCAATGCGAAACCCTTTTCATTGATGTATTTGGAACGAAGGTCGACAGACCCACCGCCACCTCGAATTCTGCCAAGCTCTACGAAAGCGGCGGAATTCTCGGAGACAATGACTTTTACCACAAGGCATTAAAACTTTACGTGGAGGTCGGCGGAGATCAAGGTTCTAACCTCGCGTTACCCTGCATTCAGCAGTTCGTCTACCTTGAGTACCTCGACCCGAGCGTGCTGGCCGCTGACCTTGAAAAACTGATCCTCCACTGCGCAACTAACTCAATTCCAGACTCGAGACGTGACTACACGGGGCTCGTATCACTGTATCGATCCCTTAGCTCGCCCTCAGCCACTGCCGACCTCGTGCTTCGCGTAGTTAATTCAGCACGTGAGGCTGACACCCTCGACCCCGATCTTATGCGCACGAGCTTCGCCCGCTTACGGGCGATCGGCACGGGCGAGGCAAGAAAACTCACTCAGCTCTTGAGTCGTCCGGAAACTCCTCTAGAACTTCAACACGAAGCGGTTAAGATCTTGGGTGCTTTACCTGATGCGCAACAGATCGACTTCCTGATCCGCATCGCCGAGGAGGTCAAAACCTGGCCCGATGAGGCACGCTGGGCATACTTTGAGGCCCTGGGTCGTACGGCTGCAGAGAGCCCCACGGAGAAAAAAGATAGTGCCCGAGCTATCCTACTTACTTGGTCAAAGTGTGAAGATGTAGCAGATCGCGGCGCCGCAACTCTCACGCTCGGTTTCGTCATAACACCTGAACTTCAATCCATGCTCGAAAAACAGCTCAAAGATCCCGCGCGGCGCATGGCCGCTCTTGGAGCACTGGCAAGAGCAAACTCGAGTCTGGCCCGCGGAGGGGTATATGCGGTGATTGATAACTTCGCGAAGCGTGGTCAAAAACTAAGCAGCAACCTCTTCGTTGAGATCTTTGTCGATTATTTGGCAACAGACAGCAGCACAGACTCCGTCGAGCGTCTCAAGGAGCTTGCAGATTCGGCAAAGGAACAACGCGGGTTCGAGTGGACCCCCACATCATCGAGGCTCGTCGCCCGTATCTCCGAAGCTCTTTGGAAAACAGGAGATACAGGGAGGAAGATTGTTGTTGAAAATTTCCTTGCGGAAAATGATTTCGACACGAAGCAGGAATCGCCATACCTTAAGGCCGCTCAAGAGCATCTTGAGCATCCCCTTATGGCGATAACGGAGAACGCAGTGGCACGCAGAGTGGCGTTTCTCAGGGTACCCCTAGCGAGGCGCTGCCTCAGACCGACGAGCGTTGATCTGTAATCTGCTTTCAGAGATCTGCTGGCAGCTTTCCGCTGACTGCATCTGATGCAGGTACAGCTTTCGGCCGCAGCTCACGGCCTTAGCCGTCTTGTCCCCCGTAGCCTCGACCGCGAGGTCGAGCGAAGGGGGAAACTCCTGATGAGGCAATAGACGTTAGCGGCCACTACGTCAGCTAACTTTACGGCATCAGCACTCGGCTCCCTTCGACTCGGTCGCAAGCTCCCTCGCTCAGGGCTAATGTCCAGAATAGCCTGACACTCTCTGACCGACCCAAAGGCCATATGGAAGAATCTTTTCTGGTCAGCTTTCGTCCCGCGCCCACGCCCTTCCACCTGTCACAAGCTCCTAGGAGAAGGCGCTAACTCAGCATCCACCAACCCCACAGCCTGACGAGGATCGTCATGTCCCGTAATCGGCCTCCCAATCACGAGGTACGTTGCGCCAGCATCAAGCGCCTCTCGCGGTGTTTTTGTTCGACGCTGATCGTCACCTTTCTGATACCACATCGGCCGAACGCCGGGAGTAACTTTTATGAGCTGCTTTAATTCGGCATCGGCAGCGAGCAGGTCAAGCTCCGCCGGGGAGCACACAATCCCCCCAAGACCCGCACGTCGTACCAAGCGAGCAAGATCGAGCACCGCCTGCCCCGGCGTGCGCACGAAGATCTCTTGGGTGTCGGACGGAGTGAGAGAGGTAAGAACGGTAACCGCTATGACCGAGGCCCGTTTGGCTTCAGCCGCCGCTTTACGCAGCATCTCGATACCACCGCTGGCATGCACGGTTATAATATCAGCACCGCCATCTTCTAATTGGCGAATAGAGTTGCCCACGGTATTGGGGATATCGTGAAGCTTGGCATCGGCGAAAACACGTCCGTATCGCTTAAGTTTCTCAATAATCGAGACGCCACAAGCAAGGAGGAGATCGTTTACCTTAAACCCCCAAACAGCGCCGCTCAGCTGCTCAGCCATGAGTAGAGCTTCGCTTTGCGTCATGCCATCTAAAGGAATAATTATCTTGCTTTCGACCATGTTATGTAGATTTAGTTAGTTATCGAGAAAAGTACAATGTCGACAGCGAGAAGGCAACCCTCTTCGACCGCGACCACGAGCACGACCACGCTCACGAATTATTAAATCGCCAGGGTTTATTGAGCAGCTACATTTGACGAGTTAGCTAAGACATATCCAAGCCAAACTCCGATAAAACAGCAGACGATAGACAAAATGATATTAGCTGCAACGTGCGACCATTCTCCACCTTGGGCCAAGGTTAAGCTCTGCAAGCTAAATGAAGAGAACGTGGTGTAGCCACCACAGAAACCGATGACGAGAAACTGGCGCACCGACGGCGATATCATCCACCGACCTTCCGGCACAGCCAGACCGGCTAATACACCAACAACAAAGCAGCCGATAACATTAACGAAAAGAGTCCCCCAGGGAAAAGCCTCGCCGAATTGCCGCGCGAAAAAGCCGGAGCAAAGGAATCGGGCAACGCTGCCACACCCTCCCCCAACAAACACGAGAACATAGCTCAACATAGAACACAGCTAGAAAATATTATTACAATCACTGAATAAATTACAACGCGCGTCGAGAGATGGAAAGAGACGAGTTTTTCAAAGTTTCCTTATTGGACCAAATGAGCGCAGCAGCTCTCACAAACAATCCGCTCCGGTCGATCCTCGGCATAACTGGTCGGCATAGGTTGACTAGCGTCTAGGTAAAAAAGCAGGTTGCGCCGACGAACGATCTATTGTCCTGCTCGCCCCTCTTCGCCTATCCTTCCTGGATGCTTCTTTGGCTTACAATCGCCCTCATCTTCACACTATGTTTTTGGCGTATCCAGCGTGATCTAACTATTGCGAAGCATGGTTTAGGGATTAGCCTTGCCCTCTGCGGTACAACTATCTGCGCGCTTCTTTTGGCCGGTGAGGGTGCATTCCGCATCCTCTACTGGATACGGCGAGACATCAACCCGTTGGCAACGATTCAATACTTCGAGGATCCTGAACTCGGCTGGAATGGTCATCAGTACGAGCTTCGCGGATCGCCAACAGCACCCAAACTGTTGGTCCTCGGAGACTCCTTCACTGAGGGCATGGGGCTGCCTAGAGAATCCCTCTATTTTTCAAAGCTACAAGAGACACTCTCTCTCAACGTGGCTGCCTATGCCGGACAGGGTTTCGGCACTCTCCAGGAGCTTTTGATGTTGCGTCGATGGCACAAGGATCTTCAACCGGACATCGTTCTTCTGCAGCTCTGTAGTAACGACTTTATCAACAACTCCTGGGCCCTCGAGCACCGCAGCGCGCTCCAAGCAGCACCGTGGATTCGTCCCTATCTTGAGAACGGTAAGGTGGTGCTGCGCTACCCGCGCTCACTCCCCCAGCTACGAATGTGGCTAATCGGCCAATCGCGCATGTTTCACTTTGTCTTTAGAAGATTGGATGTACTCAACATCGTCCTCACTCAGCACGGTTACTTAAGCGCGCTAGAAAATGAGCTAAAAACTCAGGGCGCAACCTCAGCCGACTTTGGCCAAGCAAAAGAGCTTACCAAAGAGCTGATCATGCAGATAAAAAAAGAAGCAGCGCCGGCCAAGCTTGTAGCGTTTGTGGTCGACAACGAAGAACCAGCACAGAGCGCCTTCACCACGATCTTAGGCGAAATTGGAGTTCCATATGATGCCTCGATTGGCGCAAAGCTCAAGCGAGCGGAACACACGGGCGCATTGCTTCGCCTCGATGATGGCGTACATCTCAACCCTCAAGGACATCGGCTGCTGGCAGAGCTGTTAGTGCCGCTCCTGAGGCAGAAGTAGGACTCGGCTGAACTTGCGCCACCACAGATATACGCATCTACATAGGCACAAACAACCTATTTTAACGCTGATATCCGGACGTAAAACGTCGACGTCAGTTAGACTTTGGGCGTCAGCCTCATCGGTTCTCAGAAATGGTCCTTTGTTGAAAAAAAAGCCGAGTACAGGGTAGCTCCGATGCAGAGGACGAACTCTGGGCATAGCCCCAAGCTACTGGGAAGCAACATGGACTGCATTTATCAGCCCAATGCGCCGGCTAGAGGCATTCCTGTCGCAAATGGTTCAGGGTTGAGTGCTTCTGATGCGGGATAATGGCAGATTGTTGATAGGTCCTTAACAAAGCAGATACGCCTTGGGATTAAGATTAAGCATAGAGCACGATTGCTTCACTAATACTTGCAGTCGCATTAGCCATGGACCGTAGCGCGGACCGCATGGCGCCAGGCAGCCACGGCCGGTGCCGACGACCCGCCTTCTCTGCTTCGTATATCTCATCGCATTGACGACAAAACTCTTTCACGTCCTCAATGTACCCCAGCCATTGATGGTGGCGAATGGTTACCTCATTGTCCCGTCGGGCTCGCTATAACACACTTCTGAATACAAGTTTTATTATCCGAAGGCAGGCAAAGGTCAATCCAGACTTAACTCGGATATCTCTCTTCGTGCGGAGCATACATATGATTCGGTGAATCTCTCAAAAAGTTTCCTGCGCTAGATAAATAAAGCTACCCAGTACCAGGGCTTTTTTTCATTTGGAAAAAGTCTTCCCGTGATCCCAACTATTCAACTTGGCTAACCGCTGCCGCCTCCAACGCCACCCATTGAGCCGAGTTTGGAAAGCGTCCTTTGGCTATAGCGATAGCCTTTCGAGCCTCGTTTTTCTTACCAAGATCGAGGAGTGCTACGATGTGAACATACGCAAAACGCGGATTGTCCGGTTGTAGCCGTACAGCACTTTTAAGCTCTTTGAGGGCTTGTTTTTTCTCCCCCAACCTAACTTCGAGCAGACCCAATGCAAAATGGGTCTCGGCGTTGTTAGGCACACACTGGATTGCCTCTTGGAGAACGATCCTTCCCTCATTATCTCGCCCCATTTGCCGCAAGAGGTCGGCCAAATTTACATAGGCCGGGACAAAATTTGACTCAAGTTGAATGGCTAGGCGATATGCTTTCTCAGCTTCTCTCGCCTTACCTTTAGCGGCATAGAACGTCCCCACATTGGTCTGCGCCTGTGGGCTCTCGGCGTTTACGAACTGAGATTGGAGGTATTCAGCACTAGCCCTCTCCATCGACTGCAGACCTTCTTGAGGGAACTTCGCATGAGGCACCGAAGCCATAACTTTTGCGGCTTCAATCCGTACGCCCAAGACGGGATCATTGAGGAGAGTCGTGACAAGCTTAAGCTTTATCTCTACCGGCGTAGACTCCAGAGCGCCCACAACCGCGGCGCGAACCTCAGCGCTTTTATCCGAAATCGCCCACTCCAGCACGCTGACAGACTCAGCTGTTAGGTACGGGGCAAGCTCTTGTGCGGCAGTAGCTCGTACGATTGCGGGGCGAGCACTGTCCGACAATATGGCGATTAATTTCGTTGCCGAAGCCTGGTCTCCTAATCGGGCCTGCGCAAAGGCCTCTCCGTAGTCGTGGAAATCTGCCTTCGGCGGCCCAAAGCGTGTCTGTATCTCGCTTTCGGCCCAGGCTGGCGATTTATCCTTGTGGCAGCTCGTGCAGACATCTGGCGCTCCTACTTTTGCTGAAAAGGCAGGTCTCGGGATGCGCAGACTATGGTCGAAACGCCTGTCAACCTGCATGTACGTTTTTTCAGCCATGTGGCAGCTCTTGCATTCGGCGGCTGACGTTCCAGGCTTATGAAAATGGTGCTGCGTGGCGTCGTATTTGGCCGCCACGTGACACTGTGCACAAACTTCATTACCAGGAGCACGCAACTTCAAAGAGTGCGGATTGTGACAATCGCTGCAACGCACCCCGCTATGGTACATCCGGCTTTGGGTGAATGCGCCGTACTCATATACTTCGTCATCGATTTGGCCATCGGCATGATACAGGCCAGCGCTAAGCAGCGAAGGGAAATGTGTCACCATCAGCGGCTGTCCGTAGACATATTCTGGCGAGATCACGGAACGGCGTGCGTGACAACGCCCGCAAGCGTCCAACTCAATCGATTGCGGGCGCTGCGGCTGCGGAAGCGTTTTCGAGTCCTTGGGATCATATATGGGGACGAATGGAGTACTTTTAAAGGAGAACGAAAACCCAGTTTGTGCAGGATTGCGCTCTGACTCCTTCTTCTCGGCCCAGGTCATGTGAAGCGAGGCTGGACCGTGGCAGCCTTCGCACCCCACATTTATCTCCGACCACGTGGTATGATAGGACTTTTTGTCAGCGTCATAGCTTTTCTGCAGATTAGTGGAGTGGCACTCGGCGCACATGAAGTTCCAGTTCTGACTGTGCTTGGTCCAGTGCAGCACATCTTTAGAATCTACTCTTTCGTTTGGGTAGAGGTGGAACCAACGCTGCCCGCCGTCTTTGGCTAGGCGCGAGTCCCAGGCGATACCTAAAGCCTGCATTTTGCCATCGGGGAATTTGATCAAGTACTGCTGCAGTGGAAAGACGCCGAATGTGTAGGCAATTTTATAATCGTGCAACCTTCCATCCGGCCCATCGGTGCGGACGAAGAAACCTTCACCACGACGATAAAAGGTGGAGACCACTCCGTTATACGTAAACGTTGCATGATCAAATTTTCCGAGTACTGTTGTCGACGAGGCCTCAGCCATGGCCTGCTGATGAAACGATCCTTGCCATTCGCCGTCCTCCTTGGCGTGGCACGAGACGCAGGCCGCAGAGCCCACAAATGAGGCTGGAGCCTCGGCATGGGCAGCAGCGCGGAAGACGCCAGTGCTCAGAAAGATGATTATTGCGTGAGCCAGAAAAGTAGTGCGAAGAGACATTGGCTTCCGTGACAGATTGTGTCTATGACTCTTAAGGTCCCGTCCTGAGATAAGTATACACATCATGGGGCAGTGGTGCTATGGGACGGGACCTAAGGCACTGCGAAATAATAACTTGCGCAATTTGCATCTCATCTTCAGGCCATCTTCGTGCGCATTTGAACCGGAAAAATCCTCGATATGGCGGTGCTATACCGTCCGCAAAAGGTTTTGGCGGACCCCCCGAATAGCGGGGGCGGCCGGCTTGTCCTGAGCGAAGTCGAAGGAATCGCGCTGCTCCGTCCACCTTCAATGCTTTTTTACGCCAAGACTTTTTGCGGACGGTATAGAGTATGCACGTGGAGAAATCAGCATGAGCGAGCTGACGGATCAGTCTGCAATCGGCCTACGGCTGACCGAGAACTGAAACGGCAAAGAACAAATTAAAAGAGCCAGGAGGCTCACCCCCAGCTCTGGATGAGCGCGCTGATTCAAACAGCCCGATTAAAACCGGACTTTGGCCCTTTTGTCAGGGTGCTGGATTCTGTAAAAAAGCGGGCGATCGTTACCGATCGCCCGCCTCACAAATTCGCGGTCTACTTCGAGCCGTTTTCCTTCAGCTTCTGAAATATCTCATCGAGATTAAAGCTGGCAGCTTTTTGGCGCTGTGGGTAGTCCTTAAAGGTCATCAAGAACTTACCCACATAGGCCTGAGCTGGAACCAGTTCGAAGGCATGATCAAGCAGCCAGTCATAATAGGTATTCGATGTAATGTCTGCTCGCTCATAGGGATCGGTGCGAAGGTTGAAGATCTTGGGGATGCGCAGAGGCGTGAACGGCTCAGACCAGATGCGCAGCGTTCCTTGAGCTCTCTGCTCCATGAAGACGAGCTTCCAGTTGTCATAGCGTAAAGCAGTGAGTTGTTGGTCATCATTGAAGTATAAAAACGACTCTCGCGGACTCTTCTCGGCCTGACCGGTCAGGTAGGGAACGAGGTTGTAACCGTCAAGGTAGACCTTATAGGTCATGCCGCCAACCTTGTCGCCTTTGAGCAGCTTTTCGGTAACCTGCGTATCGCCCGCCATCGCCAGAAGAGTTGGCATCCAGTCCTGATGAGAGACGATTTCATTAGAAATACTGCCCGGCTTAATCTTACCCGGCCAGCGCACGATCGCTGGGACTCGGTAGGCACCTTCCCAGTTCGAGTTCTTTTCACTACGGAAGGGGGTCATACCGGCATCCGGCCAGCTATTCATATGCGGGCCGTTGTCGGTGCTGTACATGACGAAGGTGTTGTTGGCAATTCCTAGATCGTCTAACGCCTTGAGAACCGTGCCCACATTTTTGTCATGGTCAATCATGGCATCGTGATACGGACTCTGCCAACGTCCGGATTGGCCGATACTCTCTGGCTTGGTGTGGGTGCGGAAATGCATATGGGTAAAGTTCACCCAGACAAAGGCCGGCTTACCGGCCTTGTTCTGGCGTTGAATGAAGTCTACAGCCCTATCGGCGGTTTCATCGTCGATGGTTAACATACGCTTCTTGGTTAGCGCACCGGTGTCGGTGCAAACCTGTTTTCCAACCTTACCAAAGCGTGGATCAATGGTTGAATCGTCTTTAGATGAAGCCTTGCAGTCTAACACTCCACGTGGTCCAAACTTTGCGCGGAATGCAGGATCTTTCGGGTAGTCCGGAAGTTCGGGCTCTTCCTCTGCGTTAAGGTGGTAAAGATTACCGAAGAACTCGTCAAAACCGTGAACGGTCGGCAGGAATTCGTTACGATCACCGAGGTGGTTTTTACCAAACTGGCCGGTGGCATATCCCAACGGCTTAAGCATCTCGGCAATGGTTGGATCTTCTTTCTGCAAGCCAAGTGTCGCCCCTGGGAGACCCACCTTGGTTAACCCGGTGCGTAACCCGGATTGGCCGGTAATAAACGAGGCGCGACCTGCCGTGCAGCTCTGCTCGGCATAGTAGTCGGTAAACATCATCCCCTCTTTAGCGACGCGGTCGATATTGGGCGTCTTGTAGCCCATCACCCCGTGCGAGTAGGCGCTGATATTGGTCTGGCCAATATCGTCACCCCAAATAATAACGATATTGGGCTTAGCGCTAGGGGCCACAGCTTTATTTACCGTTTGAGCCGAGGCGATGGTTCCCCAAACCAACCCGCAGACGAAGACGAGGGTTAGGTTTTTAAAGTCTGTCATCTATGCTCCTTTTTGGTTGTTGGTATCGAGGCGGTGAGGATTAAGCTTGTAATACTACTCGGAGAAACGCCACACGCGCTGTCACTAAAGTACCACAGGTTGCCAAAGACTCTAATACAATCCGCCGCTTTAAGTGACCCACGAGTCCCTTTTAAAATCTAGCTCTTTAATCCGACAGTGCTTTCTTGTTGGCGACTTCAGCGTGGAGCTTACTCTCCGCCATCTTGTCAGCAGAGCTGATTTCTTTTAGTGCAATGGTGATCTTGTCGATCTTACCACTGAACTTGTACGGAGCGGGAATCCCATACTCTTCCACTACGGGGGTTTCGCCATCCTCGCCAACATCAGTACCCTCGTCAGCCGAGAATATCATCGCTTGAGTATGCTCAATCCGTCCTTCAGCAACCTTCTTATCATTAACAAAGATCGTCCCCGTACCGCCTTTGCCCAAGCCGCCGCCGTCATAGACAAACTCATAGCGGATGCTAGCCTTTCCAGCAGGCACAGCATCGTCAGCAGCAATGGTAAAATGCTGCAACCCTAAAAAGTTGTAGGTATAAGCTGGCTTGTCCTCTTTCAGATACAGACTCCATCCACCAAACCGGCCAGCTTGGGCAAGGAGCACACCGTTGGCGCCGCCCTCAGGTATCTCAACCTCTGCCGTAATCGAGTGTGATCTATCTTTGGTATTGATAAACACATTCTCGGACATACCGATCATACCGTCATATACCGTAAGCGATGTGCGGCCAGCCATAAGATCGGGCCTGCCGACTAGGGAAGCATTGACGCGTTCGATCGCGCGGTCATCGATGGGAAGTGCGTTGTACTTTGTAGCTTCCTTGATGAAGCGGGCCTGCATCTCCTTAAGCTTGGCCGGGTTCTGTTTGGCTAGGTCATTGGCCAGGCTAAAATCGCTTCGTGTGTCATAGAGCTCCCAGGTGTCATTTTCAAGCGTCGCCCGTGGCTTGCTTTCCCATGCTGCTCGGTGGACGGTGCCGGCGAGCCAGCCCTCGTGGTAAATGGCACGGTTGCCGAAGATCTCAAAATATTGGGTGAGGTGGTTCTCTTTGGCTTTTGCGTCATTGAAGGTGCTAAGCATACTAACACCTTCGATCGCCGTCTGAGGTACACCGTCAACCAGCTTTGGCTCGGGCAGGCTGGCTGCAGCCAAAATCGTCGGGGCCACGTCAATTACATGATGCCACTGCGAACGAATCTCACCCTTTGCTTTGACTCCCTTTGGCCAATGAACAACCATGCCATTTCGCGTGCCGCCGTAGCTTGAGGCAACCTGCTTGGTCCAGGTGAATGGCGAGTCCCCGGCAACAGCCCAACCGGCGGCATAGTGGCCGTAGGTGCTTGGACTACCCAGTTCGTCATAATGCTTCATGATGCTATCGACAGTTTCAGACACGCCGTTGAAGTAGGTCATCTCGTTGAACATGCCGTTCATGCCCCCTTCGGCACTGGCACCGTTGTCGCCGACTATGTAAAAGACCAGCGTATTGTCGAGTTGCCCCATGTCGCCGATAGCATCGACGAGCCGGCCAATCTCAGTATCGGCGTACTCCCCGTAACCAGCAAAAACTTCCATCTGGCGGGTAAATAGCTTCTGTTCCTCCGCCGTCAGCTTGTCCCAGTCCTTGATCGCTGCTGGCTTCGGCGCAAGTTTAGTTCCTGATGGGACAACGCCCAACTTAATTTGGCGCGCGAGGGTCTCTTGGCGAAGCTTATCCCAGCCTTGGTCAAACTTGCCTTTGTATTTGGCGATCCACTCGCTCGGTACATGGTGCGGGGCGTGGGTCGCACCCGGTGCGAAATAGATGAAGAAAGGCTTCTCTGGCGTAAGCGACTTGACTGATTGCACCCACGTGATCGCCTGGTTGGTCATGTCGCGCATGAAGTGGTAGTTCGGATCCTTCGGCACCTCAATCTTGGTCATGCCGTCGTAGATCGCTGGCGCCCACTGGTTGGTCTCACCGCCGACGAAGCCATAGAATTTGTCGAAGCCAGAGCGGGTCGGCCAGCGATCCGTCGGGCCCGAGGGACTAACTTCCCAAGCCGCAGTCTCGTGAGACTTGCCAAAGGCGGCGGTGGTGTAGCCGTTGTAGCGCAGCATCGTTGCCAAAGGAGCAACACTCTGAGGACGCTTACCGGTCTGCCCGGGGAAGGCCGTGGCCGTCTCGGTGATCGAACCCATGTTGTTCGTGTGGTGATTGCGTCCGGTCAAAAGCGCCGATCGAGTGGGGGAACAGAGCGCCGTGGTGTGAAACTGATTATAACGTAATCCCTCATTGGCCAGACGCTCCAAGGTGGGCATGTTAACCGGGCCACCGAATGCGCCGGACTGACCGAAGCCCATGTCGTCGATCAAGACGATCAGCACGTTCGGGGCGCCGGCTGGTGCTTTAACTTCGAACCGCGGAGGTGGCGTGGCTTTACGCACATCGAGGATGGTGCTGTGCCGGTACTGCGGTTCGTGAATAGGAAGAACAGTTCGATTCGGCGCTGTTTGAGCACGTGTCGTGGTTGCCGCGAGTAAGCCGATGAGTGCGGCGGAGAAGATTGAGTATTTAAATGTCGTCCTCATAGTCAATGTCCGGTTTGTAGTTAAACAGTTAGAGGTCTGCATCTATAATATTACTTAGGAAATAGGAAAGTTATTGCAAAACGTAGCCCCCAATTGTTCTGCAAAGGCGCGCTCACCAAGCTCGCGATAGGATTTTGCAGCTTCTTGGCCAGTTCAGCGTTGGCGGCATCATCGTTTGTGGTGGAATCCTGTGCAAAGACGGTAGAGATGAAGACCATCGTGCAGAATAGCACTGTGGCGATGACAGAATGCCGCCTCAAACTTACAACCATTGAACTCCTCCAAAGATCGCCCTGCCTTTGATATTCATTATGGAGCTCCCTTGCGCGTCGCTCTTGATAACTATTTGTACAAGCAAAGATCTTGAGATGTAGCCTTGCGCGGCCTCGATTAATGATCATGCCAACGTAGCACTAGGCAACGATTATTGCACTACCTTTTTGTCCTCGACATAGAGTGAGCTTTTAGAAAACAACTGCTCTATGGTAGATCACTAGTGTCCGGTAGCGTTCAGTGAACTTGCCTACAACTCACTAAATACGTTCTAGAAAATAACACTTTCCCGATTTTTCCATTTGAAATTTTTTACCGCAGGGGACGCTAAGGTAGAGCCTGTCCGGAAATAGCGAAAGCGCGACAGGACGGAAGAAATAAGTGAAATAGTAGGGTAGTATAAGTGGCCAATTCTGAGGTTATGCCCGAAAAAGACATGCTATAATAGGACAGACTAGTGAATTTCGAGGCTAACGTAGCCCTGTCGAAGCACAACATGACCGTGTTTGATACGTGAGTATTCTACGAGCAATCCCCTGCCAACCCCGGACAGGTGAGTAAGGGGGTTGCCA
>CAIXSY010000254.1 GCA_903922175.1 uncultured delta proteobacterium
ACTTGAAAAACTGACCGCGACGGCCTCTGCTGCCGTCTGTTTCGTCCCGTCGCGGGTGATTTTATTAATTTCTTGCCTATTTTCACCTCAAGGAAAGTAGCTTTTCGAAAACAGGGTCTTTCCGGACAGGCTCTAACTATCGGCGGGCAATGCCCGGCTGCTCGCTATGCTATGCGTAGCAAGCGCCGTACTAAAAACAGCTGTTAATGCGCAGTCTGACGTGCAGGTGCACGGGTCATTGAGTAGTTACCTTCCCCGATAGTTCGATGTAGCGCCGCCAGGCAGCTTTCACGCCCTCAGCCAGCCTCTCTGCGATCTTCTCATCGTCGAAGGCTTTGAATGCAGCTTCAGTGCCACCGCCCTTCGTCAGCGTACTTCGAAGCGCCTGGGCTCCGGCAGGACCGGAGCACCAGAGCGCGGCAGAGCCATAAAATGTTTCGCGTACGAGCGTCTCGGCGACCTCGGCCTCAAGGCCGATGCTTTGGGCGGCCTCGCTGAGCGCCTGGGCTAGGTAGAAGACATACCCTGGACCCGAGCCGGAGATAGCGGTCACCGCATCGATCTGAGCTTCTTCGTGCAAAAGAATTGTTTTGCCGACCGATTCAAAGATGGCCCGTGCCTGTTCGACTGAGGTCGAAGCTGTTTGTGGGGAAGCAACGAGGGCGGTGATAGCTTGGTGCACGAGTGCCGGCAGGTTCGGCATAGCGCGCACAATCTGCGTGCAGCGCGGCAGTGCTTTCGCAAGGGTCGCCAGTCGCACTCCGGCCAGGACGGAGATGATAAGCTGCTTCGGTTCAATGTGCGGGGCAAGCTCGATGCTTGCTTGGGCAAAATCCTGGGGGCGCACCGCTAGGATCACCACATCGGCGCGGCTAACGGCAGCGCTCGCTTGTGTCTCGAACGAGGCATTAAGCTCTTGGGCTAGGGCCTGGGCGCTCTGCGGATTACGCTCGACAAGATGCAGTCCACGGCCGTGGTACGTGCTATTGCCGAGCGGTGCTGCCGCTAGCGCGCGAGCAAGAATACTTCCGAGATGTCCGCAACCGATGATAGCTGTTTTCATATATTTCGGTGCTGCACTGCGCGCAGCCCCCATTTCTTAATCCAAGAGCACAAAAGGTTCATCGAATTTTCGCTCTAGCCGGCTGGCTAAAACGTAGGGGCTTGAATTAATTGCCTGCAGGTGTCGTTCACTCAGTTCCAAAAACTGACTGTAGGTCATCGCGGTCGACTCGGAATGAAAGTCCTGCCCATCGGGAAGGTCAAAGCCTGGCTCAAGGAGCGCAGCTACCCAATCACTGTTTTTTGTTGAGGATGATGATTCTTTCATAGACATCGAGATTAGCATACTTCAGGCACAGTTGTCGAAACTCTCTAGATTCTGGCGGCAGTCCTTTAATCTTTATTAATTCAAGAAGGTCACCCAGATCTTTTTGAGTACGGTGAGGTGCGTTCGATTTAAGCGCATGTAACTTCATTGCCAGGAGGTGTGAAACCGAAGCTGTCGGCACAACTGGGCCGCCGTGATTGTACATAATGGCTTCGTGCAGCGCTTTTGACATCGTACTTTCATCTACTAACATCAGATCTATGGACCAGGCTGCGATTGAGGGAGCTTTTGACTGAATGAACGCAGAGGTCTTTTGAAAAATCGTGTAGCCAAGTGAGGAGAGAAAATTTTCCCAAAAGGCGCAGTCAGAACGGGCCACCATGAGGTCTAAATCTCCTGTGGTCCGTGAGATGCCGTGTGCATTCAAGGCATGGCCGCCAATGACGATGAAGGCTTTCCCCTCCTTGCTTGCATATTCGTTGATAATCTTAAGAATCTCCATAGCCGAAGGATACTCGGCCTGTGACTGATGAGGCAAGTAGTATCCTAACCGAGCCGTTCGTGGCATTCGGCAGCTGAAATATTGCGCTTTTGCCGGCCCGTTCTTGAGTGCCTGCGTGGTGTTTGTTGGCGCATAAAGGCGACGCCGGATTACCTGCCGACGCTGGTGGCTCAAGCCCTGCAGGCAGCTGACGTCGACGGGCCGCCTTGGGCAGCGGATGAAGCCGGAATACGGCATGTCGTGGGACTTTGTATCGCTGGTTATCCGGCGAAGACGGCAGTCAAAAAGCTCGGTGGCGAGATTGCGGAGTGTAGCGTTACCGCTTTCTATTGCATGCTCAAAACCGCAGGCATCGACCTACCAAAGCTGCGGCGGCAGTATGACCACCAGGTTAATCAGCGCTTAAAAGGACAGATTGACCGCTGGGTCGCCCAATCGCCGAACGAGAGGGTGCTGAGCACGCTGCGCAAGGTGCGGGATGGTTCCTCGCGAACCGATGCGGCTAAACTATGGCGGCGGCTTTTGGTTGGCGAGAATATAGAATCTTTGAGCCGTGAATCAAATTTAAGGAAGCATCGTTTGCGAGAGGCGGTCGGAGCTGTTGCCATGGATCTGCGGCGGAGCCGTTCTGCGCTCACCCGCAGGCTCTCGCACGAAATCGAACAGAGTGGTGTGCCTCTCGCCAGGTCAGCCGACGAGATATTTCAGGGTCGGCTCTGTGGTGGTATGGCTATCACTGCTGTGTCCAAAGAAAAAGGTATCGCCGTTAATCCACTGGTGCATATGCAGGAAGATCTTCTGCAGCGTTTTTCTGCGTTGGAAATCATGGTGCCAAGCACCACCTGGACGAGAATCGTCATCAGGGCGGGGGAGAAATAAGGGCCTGCCTGGTGTTTTATCCGAGCAACTTCAGATTATCCTCACAATGATTCCAATGCGTTACGCATACTGCGCTTGCTCAAAGGAATTCCCGCAAGCCCCAGTCAAACACGAATGAGTCCAACATTAGCTGAAATCATAGCAGCGATATTAATCGCTGCTTTGGCCTGGAAGATCGGTGCTGAGCTTGCACCGCACATATACCGCATTCTTTTTGCAAGCAAGATAAAGAGAAGGATGCGAGATGTTAAAGATCACGAGGAGGAGAGGTAGTATGAATAATAATTATGAAATGCAGGCACCGGATAGGCGCAAGATAGTAACCCTAGGCATTGCACTTTTTATCGTTATCGCGGCGTTGTCAGTGTTACGCTACTCATGGCGCAGCATCAGCCCGGGATACGTCGGGATCGTTTTTGATAAGGCTAATCACAGCGTCACCGCCAAGAGGCTTGAGCCGGGATGGGCTTTTATCAATCCGCTGACGCAGGCGATTCAGGAGTACCCGGTGACGATTCGTACCTATGGGATGTTGCAGCGGGTTAATGAGGGGGCTGTGCGCGGCGATGATTCGATTAAGGTGCAGAGTAACGAAGGTCAACAGCTCAACCTGGACGTGGTAATCCAGTACCAGGTGATTAAGCAGGAGGCGGCCGAGCTGTACCAGGATTGGGGTGGCGCGCCGATCGATCGTGTAGAAGACGGCATCGTCCGTCAGTATACGCGTTCGATGGTACCGGTAATCGCTTCGCGCTATGGCTGGGAGGAGGTTACCTCAAGCAAGCGTGGCGAGGTGACGAGTGAAGTAGTCAAGGCGCTCGAGCCGGAGATGAAGCGGCGCCATATCCAGCTCGTTTCGTTCGGTATTCGCGAGGTGCATCTGCCCGGGCCGCTGCAAAGTGCCTTGGACCAGAAGATCCAGGCGCAGCAGGGGGCTGAGCAGCAGCAGTACCAGCTTAAGCGAGCCGAAATAAAGGCCAAACAGGATGTGACCGAGGCCGGTGGACGCGGTAACGCGATGAAGACCGAAGCCGAGGGTGAGGCAGCGGCGATTTTGACGCGGGCCACAGCCCAGTCTGAGGCCAATAAAAAACTGGCTCAGACGATTACGCCGGAGTTGGTAAGGTACCAACTGCTGCAGAGGTGGGATGGGAAACTTCCAACCTTTAGCGGCGGAGCGCTGCCGTTGATCGATGCCAGCAGCATCCTCGCGGGGCCAGGTAAGTAATAGAAACTTCTTGCCCATTTGTTGCACAAAAGCAGTCGAACAAATAAGTGGGCAAGAAGTTTCTACCCCCGGAGGGACAACATAGCCAAGCACATTTAAAGAAACAGAGTCAAACCGGCTTGTCCTACGTAGCACTTGCCGCGTGGCAAGGCGAAGTAGGAAGGTTTGTCCAAAATGTATTTAATGCTAGCATCCATCGGAAGCTATTGGGATTTCCCAAATTTCAAATGTGTTTAGCTAGACTTTTGAATAGGGAGGCTGCCGGGTTACCCCGGCAGCTTTTTTTACACAGACCGCAAAGCTAGGCCGTCCGCAAAAAGCACATTTATGGCGGGCGGAGGTCTCCCCTTTTTTTGCACCATGTTACAGCTATTGATAACTCCACAAAAAGGGTAGACCTATCCCACCTTCGGTGCGAGAACCTTTTGCGCCAACACCGTGTAGGCAAGCAGAGCCAACTATATCTCTAAAGCATCCTAAGACTACGAAAAAGAGGATAGTAAGTGCTCACCGAGGGGACTCGGCTCGCCTAATGCGCTATGCACACTAACGGCGTGCGCGTGTCCTTCGTAGCGCCAGCGGTGAGGCTGGGCATACTGCTATACCGTCCGCAAAAAGTCTTGTCGTGGTAATTCGTGATCGGTAGAGCTAAGTACCTCTATGTCCTTTTTGTCCCAACGTTGCTCGTGCTGTTTCTTAGTAATCGCCCTTGTAATATAATATTGCTGAGTAATAATACCTTTTGAAAATTGCCTAGCTCTCTGCGATTTTATTTTGAGGCTAAGATTAAGGTCTCGCTTATGAAGTTTCTACCCCCAGCGGGACAACATAGCCAAACACATTCAAAGAAGCACAGTCAAACCGGAGGTTTGTCCAAAATGTATTTAACGCTCACATTTCATCAAAAGCTGTCGAGATTTCCCAAATCTCAAATGTGTTTAGCTAGATTTTTAGCAGCGATAATTATGGTAGGTGCGCTGGCGTCGAATGCGCATGCTGCAAGAGTTATCTGCATATCACGTAGTGGAAAGCTTACGGTTGGGACATCCTGCAAATCTCCAAACAGGAGGTTCTACCTAACGAGTCTTGCTTCAACAGGAGATCGAGGGCTGCAGGGGAATCGTGGAGTACAAGGTCCGCAGGGTGTTGGCGGGGCACAAGGGCCACAGGGGCCACAGGGGAACGATGGAGCCCGAGGCCCAGCGGGAACCCCAGGAAGTATAAATCTATCAACCTGTCACTCTGTATCAGCTAGTTTGGCCGCCACAAATGGAGCTGCCAGCGTTACCCCTTCCTGCGATTCTAAAACTGAGATGCTTAGGAACTGGGGGTATTTTTACGACCCCGTGGACACCAAAGCGGTTCTGCGAACAAGCTATTTTAACTACCTAGGAGAGATCCCCTACGCAGTGACGATTACCACGCAATTCAAGAATCAAGGCAACCCGCCTACGAATTATACCCTTTATGGAACGGCGGTGTGTTGCTCGGGATTAATCGGATCGAGTCCGTCAAGACCGATGCCAGATCCTGCTGCTGTCGTTCGAGGTAAGGCCATTTATCAATCTGGTTGCACGGGCGCTCGTTGTCACTCACCCGCCGAGCATCAAGGCATATCAGCGGGATTTATTGTGAGCTCCGGTGAGGACCGAGGTCTTGCAGGCCAAGCCATGACCGATGTCGTGGATTATTTGGCTACGAATCCAGAATGATTGTTTGGAGTAATTATCCAAGTTTTTGAAGGATTATGCTTATGTTGATTGCGCTTACCATGAAAGTTTCGCGTATGAAATTAATCAAAACATGTCTCGTTGCTCTTTTGGGGATGACGCTTGGGCTAAATGATCTCGTCGCAGACGTACTTTGCGTCGCACCTGACGGGAAAATTACAGTAGCGGCGCGTTGTAAAGGTTCCAAGAGGCGTGCCAGCGCGAAAGATTTCTCCTCCGTTGGGCAGCGTGGGTTACAGGGCCCCCGTGGAACGCAGGGAGCGGTGGGGGCAGACGGAGCGCAGGGCTCACAGGGCTTAGCGGGGGAAGATGGAGGTCGGGGGCCAGCCGGTTCCGCCGGGACCCCTGCCAAGATTGATGTGACGTATTGTCACTTTGCTTGGGCAAGCTCCTCAACGACCAATGGTGTAGCTAGCGTTACTCCGACCTGCAATTCGAGCTCTGAGTTTCTTTCAACGTGGAGTTATTTCTACGACCCGAGCTCGACTAAGGCTCTTCTTCGTTCGAGTTATTTTAACAATGTCGGAGAGATCCCCTATAGCGTGACCATTACAACCCAAAGCGATGAGGGCGCCCCGAATACAAACTATACTCTTTATGGGACGGCGCTTTGCTGTCCAGCTTCGATGACCGTATTAGCACCGACTCCTACGCCCGTATGTGGGGATAATCCGACCCCGACCCCGACGCCGACTCCAGGGGCGACCCCTGTTCCAACTCCTACGCCAGTATCGGTAGTGGGTGACCCAGTCCGCGGCTTGGCCGTATTTAACGCCGATTGTGCTGGCGCGGGCTGCCATTTGGCATCGGAGCTAGCACACCTGCCTGCGGTACCTAATGGGATGCTTTCAAGTATAGCTGATACCGATATTCCGGACCTTTTGGCTTATCTCAATAGTTTGCCATAGGGAGGAGCGCGCTTGCGCGCGCTCCTAGCCCACCTTCGGTGCGAGAACCTTTCGCTCCATTGCCGTGCAGACAAGCAAAGCCAAAAACTCTCTGAAAGCAGCAAATTAAAAAATGACATGGAGGGAGTATGACCTTGTCACAGTCAGATTTGCTCAATTTGCCTGACGCCCCAGATTTCATCTCTCATCCACCTGAATACTCTTTGGTGGAGATGATTGAACTTTGTGAGAAAATGCTTCCGGAGTGGAATATACGGCGTTATTCCACTCCAGAGCCCCCCTTCGTCGGCCAAGCATTCTTGTTAGACTGTATAAAGACAGAGCTTCCCGCTTCAATTCCTGAAGATAAGATAGCCCACGACAAAACCGATTAATAGGACGAGTAGAAGCATTACAACGGATCTTGGTTGTGGCTGCTCGCGGCTTTTCGTCGGAACTACCAATTTTTCCTCCAAGCGCTCGCTACCTTGAAGCTGATCTTTACGCTGTAATTCCCCGAGAACGGCCACTGCTTCAGCCAGTACAGCTCCGATACGGCAGTTGTTCCCCATATAGAGGGAAAACAGGAGAGTGAACATGAACCCATAGTTCGGAGTCCTGTCGTGTTCGACTATAATGTCAATCATCCCAAGCCCAAGAAGGCCCATCCAGAGCCAACTCCACCGGCGCAATTTTACCGCGTGCTCTTTAGCCAGTGTCGGATTCGACGCAAATTCAATTAATTTAGAACGATCAAATTCGAACATGGATCAGCTCCTGTTAAAAAATAATCTCAGTCCCACCAATGAGGCATCGCGAAAATAAAAACTAGCGTCCCCTTTCCCTATCGATCATAAGGGCTTGGGAGGACCACAGCACCAGGACTTTATTCGCCACCATATTTCACTCACCAACGATATGCCCCATTCATATAGCCACATAGTCGTGAGACCCAAAAGCAAGAAAACTTCGAGTCGGTATGGTATCCAGGTGTAGCGATAATTGTCATTTTCCCAATCATGCTTTTCACGAAACATTCGCTCAGAAGCGTTGAGCTCTCCGTGATCGAACCAAATTCCACCGCAGCTCGGGCACACGTCCAAGGTGATTTTATGGAAATTATGGACCGACATTGATGGTGTTCTGCACCTAGGGCAAAGGATGCTGCTTACGGCCACTTTAGTTCTACGGCCGAGGTGATCCAGGCGTTGGTTTGAGAACCTTGCTACCATGAGGTCGAAGAGTTTCTTGATGGCGCCGCGAGTCAAAAACACACCGCGACAGCACTTACAGTACTCGGCCTCACTCTGCCTAAGTAATACGTTTGTTAATGTTAAACTGCAGCGCGGACATTCCATAAGTCATCGGCCTTAAGAAGGGATAACAGTCATCACATTAGACTCACTATGCATTAGAGAGCTTTGCCTATTATTGTGTATTTAGTGGTACTTCTAGGCAAGTCATACAAGAAGAGGGCCAGAGCTGCGCGAAGCGCAGCTCTACTCGGAGCGCAGCGCCTCAATCGGATTAAGAAACGAAGCTTTTCGCGCCGGATAGATGCCGAAGATGATTCCAACGGAGGCTGAAAAGAGAACGGCGAGGGCAGCCGAATACCAGGAGACGTAGGTGGTCCATCCGGCAAAGATCGCCATCGCCTGGGTGAGGCCGAAGCCAACGAGGATGCCGAGGAGACCCCCGATACTGCTGACAACGACGGACTCAACCAGGAACTGAACAAGAATATCTCGACGTCTTGCCCCGATGGCTTTGCGCAATCCGACCTCTCGCGTGCGTTCGGTGACGGAGACGAGCATGATGTTCATGATCCCGATGCCGCCGACGAGGAGCGAGATGGCCGCGATTAGAGCCAAGAGCATGGACATGGTCTTGCTGGTTTGGGAGAGCGCTTCTTGAATGTCGGCCATGTTTCGAATTTCAAAGGCATCCTGCTGGCGCAGCGGCGGGATGCGATGGCGCAGCAACATGAGATCTTTAACACTCTGCTGTGTTGCCTCCATGGCGGAGGCTTCGCTTACCTCGATGTCAATTGAATCGAGATAGTCCTTGCCGAAGACACGGTGCATGGCGGTAAGCACGGGGATGATGATCACATCATCCTGGTCGCGCCAGCCGGTTGCACCGCGCTCGGGTAGCAGCCCGATTACCTGGAAGCTAATCTTGTTGATCTTGATAATTTCACCGATCGGGCTGCGATCTTCAAAAAGATTGCGCACAACGGTTTTCCCAATCACGGCAACACGGCTACGTTTCTGATTCTCCTCTGCGCTGAAGAATCGGCCTATCGGTGGGGTGGCGGCGCGCATCGAGGCGTAGGCCGGTCCGGCGCCAAGCAGCTGCGTGCTCCAATTCTTATTGCCGAAGGCGACCTGGGCGCGACCTTGAATAGCGGGAGAGGTCTGCTTGACGGCGGGGATCCTCTGCGCCAGCAGATCGGCATCGTCGAGGGTGAGGCGGGTGACGGCACCGCTCTCAAGGGCTACGCCGCCGTGGTGCTCGGCGCCGGGGCGGAGGCTCAGGAGGTTGGATCCCAGACTCGCCAATTGCTCCTCAATCGCGCGCTGCGCCCCTTTGCCCAGGGCGAGCATGGCCACAACGGCGGCCACTCCGATCAAGATGCCGAGCATTGAAAGAAAGGTACGAATTTTATTCGCTGCTAGAGCATTGAACCCTTGACGCACGTGTTCGAATATATTGAGCGCGCTACGGCGTTTGCCGTTCGCCGGGAGGGGGAGGTGAGACGCCGTTGCCGGTGGCATCTCTGAGCGCCGTTCATCCGAACAGATCACACCGTCACGCATACGGATCAGGCGTCCGGCCTGGGCACCCACATCCTCTTCGTGCGTGACGATGACGATCGTAATGCCCTGCTCATTGAGCTGTCGCAAAATATCGAGAATCTCGCGTGTGCTCTGTGAGTCAAGGTTTCCCGTGGGCTCATCCGCCAGAATGATTCGCGGGTTGTTCATCAGTGATCGAGCGATGGCCACGCGCTGTTGCTGACCGCCGGAAAGTTCGTTGGGGTGATGGAAGATGCGCTTGCCGAGACCGACCCGCTCCAACAGAGCCTTGGGTCTTCCCTGGGTCTCTTTTCGCCCAGAGTAGAGTAGGGGGAGGGCCGTATTGGCGAGTGCACTAATGCGCGGCAAAAGATTGAATTGCTGGAAGATAAAGCCGATCAGATCACCGCGTAGCGCCGCCAGATCGTCGTCACGCATGCCCGCAACTTCGCGTCCCTCGAGGCGGTAGGAGCCGGAATCGGGGGCATCGAGCAATCCGAGTACGTGCAGGAGGGTTGATTTGCCCGACCCCGAGGGGCCCATAATGGCGACGTATTCGCCTGCGGTAATAGTGAGCGAGACTCCCGCCAGTGCGGCGACGTCGTTGTCTCCCATGTGGTAGTGCTTCTGCACGTCTCGCAGTTCAATCACGGGCGATTACTCCTTCTTCTTGGCGCTGAAGGGGGCGAAGGGATTGGTTTTTTTAGCGGCGCCGGATTTAGTTTGAAGTGCCAGGACGATGTCCTTTGGCGTGAGGCCCGAGAGTACCTCGGTACTTTTACCGTCACTGAGCCCGGTTTTGATATCCAGTTCGCGTGGCTCGGCGGAGGGGGAGCTTCGTACCTGCACATAGGTGCGTCCATCCTTGGTGTGGATGGTTTCGGCAGGAAGCAGCAAGATGTTTTTCTTGGCGGCGACGATAAAGCTGATGTTTGCAGTCATGCCGCTTCGCATCGTCGCTGGTGTCACCTCGGGGAGGACGTCGACAACGTAGGTGGTGACGTTGTTGACGGTTGTGGCATCGAAGGCGATCTGGGCGACGTGCGCTGGAATTACCTGGGAGGGGTAGGCGTCGAGGGTCAAAAGCGCAGGCTGCTGCAGCATTATTTGGGCAACATCGGTTTCATCTACCTGAGCTTTCACCGTGAGTCGATTGGAGATCACCAAAACAGCCTCTTGGTTGGTAAACGTCTGTCCTGGCTCAACGTTGCGTAAGATTATCGAGCCATCGATCGGCGCCATAATCGGTGTCGCCTTATAAAACTCCGACCAGCGCTTAAGCTCTGCCGGCCCTCGAGCGATGGCCGCGTCAAGCAGCGCGGCGCGCTCGGTGGAGCTCATCCAGGCAAGGATCTGTCCCTTCTTAATAGTGTCCCCCTCGGCGACGAGGACCTCTTCAACTCTTCCCGCAATGGGGGGCTTGATCTCAAGGCGGTTCTCGGGCTGAACGGTTCCAGAGCTTAGGACGCTTACCTCAAGATCTCCGCGGGTTGGCGTCACCTCACGGAAGATACTGGCGTTTGCCTTTTCCTGTTGCTGATAATAGTACCAGGCACCACCAGCGATGGCGGCAAGAAGGATAATTGCCGGGATAAGGCCTCGACCGGATGAGGATGCTGTGTTCACTAAAAAACTCCTTTACCTAATGCCTGTTCCCAGGTTGCCTCGGCGATGACGCGGTCGCGCATGCTCAGTAGGCTTGCCTTTTGGCGGTTGATGAGATCGTTCTCGATGATGTCCCAGTCCTCGAAGGAGAGCAAACCGTTGTTGTACTTGGCTCGAGCGATCTCTGCTCGAACATGCGCCGCCTCGACGAATTCGAGGTCAACCTTGGTCCGATCGATGGCCAATACAAAGGCGTTGTAGGCCTGGGTCAGGGTTGACAGCTGCTGCTGCTCAACGCTCATCAGGGACGAGCGTGCCGTGGCGAGGTCGGCACTGGCGCTGCTGACGAGAGCCGAGTCCCTGCCGCCGCTATAGAATGGAAAGCTAAGGTTGAGCCCAACGGTATAGCGATCGCTGTCAGTGGACATGCTTCCGCGCTGCATGTTGGCGCTGCTGTCAAAGGTGAGGTCAGGGTAGAGCGCTGACTTGGCGATCTCCATCTGGGCTTGTGCCTTGGCTATCTGCGCGAGGGCCTGACGCCTTTCGGTTGTCATCGGGACAAAGTCGAGCAGATTGGCTGGCGGGGGAGGATTGGAGACGGGGATGTTTCCGGAAAGGAAGATTACTCCGGCCTCACTTCGGCCTATAGCCCTGGCCAGTTGAGCCTGTGAATTGACGCTACTCTGTTGCGCCTGGTGGCGATTAAACTGGGCCTCACTGAGCGACGCCTTGGAAAGGAGGAGCGAACCTTTATTCTCAAGCCCGCTTTCGAAATGGAGTTGGACGAGGCGTAGGTTCTCCTCACGGCGCTGCATTATATCTTGGCTAAGTTTTATGTAGTTCTGGCTGTAATACAGATTCGCCGCCGCAGATTTTAGGTCAAAGCTTACCTTGGCTTTGACGGCATCGAGGTTGACGCCGCTTGAGTCAATCAGCGCCTGCGCCTGCTTCACCTTGGCTTCGATCTGATTGCCGCTAAAGAGTGATTGAGAGAGTGTCATGACGGCGCTGTTGGTGTCGCCGCGACGATTGCCCGAGCCAGTTTTGACGGTGCCGGAGCTGCCTGTGCTGCCACCTTTACCGTAGTAATCTCCGTACTGCGAGCCGACCTGTAATCCGAGCTGTGGTAGGTAGGATCCCTGCGCAGCCCTTTCCTGAAAGTGTGAAGATCGCAGCTGCGACTGAGCCGCCTGCAGATCAGGGTTGGCCAGTGCCGCAATCCGCACGCAGTCATCCCAGGTCAGGGTATCGGCGCTGGCCCACGAAGAGGCGAGGAGGAGGAAGGGGAGGATTAAGAGGGAGAGTGGTATGCGCATAACGTTTCCCATCAAGCGAGGCGGCGCCTCAGGCCGACGAGATTCAAACCTCGGCCAGCAATGGAGGTCCCTCTCTCCCCTTTTTGTGGGCTGCCCGTAGCCGTGCAATAGCGCGGGAAAAGGGGAGAGCTCGGGATGACATCCTTCGCCACGCGTTAAGTTAAAAGTATCTTTAACTACAATATATATAAGTTGACTCATTTTCGATAACTTTCATTGGTCCAGGTACCTAGGCTATAATGGCGGAACTTAGGTAAAAGAATTTATTAGAGGGAGAACTAGCGGATTTTTTATACCGAGTGAGGGCAGTCGCCATGCGAAGCATAGCGACTTAGTCCTCATTTCTTCTCCCCCCGCCATCTCTATCGCCGTCACGCTCAGGGCCACGACCATCCTTTCCGTGTCGTTGCATGTGCTCACGGATATGGTCGGTAAACTTGATGAACTGATCAGGGGTGAGGATCTTCTTCATGGCGATCATATTCTTAACCCTAGCTGTGTTTAGCTCTGCATCAAGCTTGTTGACCTCTTCAACTAAGGCCAGCACCTTCGATTCATCGCTCTTCGGCTCCTTAAGCAAGTTGAGAATCTCGTTACGCTTATCACGTAGGTTTTCGTGTCTATCTCGCATCCCCTGGCGATTCTCTCGCAGCGTCTTCATTTGGGTTTGTTGCTCGGGGGTAAGGTTGAGATCTTCGATCATCTGGCGCATGCCGGCGCCGCGTCCTTCGCCGTCCATTGGTCCACCATGCTGACCACAGCCAGGGCCCGGCTGTGCCACGGCCGACAGCGCTAAGCATGCGCAGATGGCCAGGGTGTATTTGGAAATTCCAGAGAAACGTTTGGTAGTCATATGGTTTCCTCCATTAGTTGTAACTCTTGATCAAATAGGTCCGATGACGAGTCACCGTCGAGAGCAAAAAGATCATCTTCATCCGCAGCACTGAGGGGCTGCGCCTGTGTTGGTTGCTGTGGGGTGGTGTCTATCTGCGTGGGATTTAACAATGCGCGGGTTGGAATATAGAGTACAACGAGTAGTGTCGCCAAGGCAGGCACAAAAACCGGTGCTCGGTGCGACATCCAGCGCCAAAGCGAGACCTGCTCTCGTTCGTCCTCGCCTAGTTGAATAAGCTTGGCTCTGAGTGTGCGTGGGGGGTTCTGGTTTTTTATCGCCTCTAACGCCGGAGCGGCGGCATTGAGGGCGGAGTTTCCCCACAGCTCCTCTAGCTCCCGATCCTGTCCTCTCTTCTCTTGGGGGGTCATGGTGTGCTCTCTTTATTTAGTGCCTGTCCGGCAATTCAAACTTCGGGGATCCTAAGATCTCCCCTTCTTGTAAAAGTTCCAGAATTAATGCTGGAACTTTTACAAAAAGGGGAGATCTCAGGATAGTTCCCGGCCATTTTTTGCCTTCAATGGACAGGAACTATTTAAAGACGTGCCAACTTCGTTTTCGGTTGTCCGCTCCTCGGCCTTGGTGAGAACGCTCTTTAGGCGGTCAACGGCCCGCTTGAGATGTGATTTGACCGATCCCTCATCGATGCCGAGCTGCGCTGCGGTCTCCGCAGTCGAAAACTCGTGAAAGTGTCTTAAGATGAAGACCTCACGTTGGCGCATCGGTAGTGACTGAATAATTGCCTGGAAGCTTGCCGTCAGCGTACTTGGAGGAGGGGCGGTCTCAGTTGAGAAGTAATCGTGCAGCGTTTTTGCTGTACGGCTCCACCAGCGCTGCTTGTCACGGCATAGGTTGCGAGCGATTGTGTAGAGCCAGGCGCGTAATGCCGCCCTGTCACGAAGCGCGCGGCGATGCTTAAAAGCCTTGATGAATACCTCTTGTGTTACATCTTCAGCCTCAGCGGTGGAGCCCAGAATTTGGCAGCAGAAACGGAAGATCTCCTTGTAGTAGCTATCTACAAGTTCGGCCCATTCGGCTCTGTCAGTGTTACTGCCAATTTCTTCGCTCACGGAACTCCTCGAAGATTATAGACGCCTCAGGGCAGGGTTAGGTTTACATTTTTTTTGTATATCTGCTCAATAACCCTGGATAACAGATATACGGGAAGCAATTGCTCATGAAGTCCGGGTGACTTGATAATTCGTGAGCCTGCTCGCGGCAGAATCGTGTGCATGATCGGTTAGTTACATCGACCGCGAGTAATTACTCATTAAGTGTGGGTAAGACTCGCTAAATGTTTCTCACGGAGAACCACTGAGATTGCACGGAGTTACACCGCGCAGCCTAGCGGCCGCAACCAAAATAGATAGTCCCTACGGCTGCGCTGTGGGGCTCTATGCCAGGCCTTGAATCCTGCTAACGGGTCACAAAGCTTCCCCGCGCAAGTTAATCTATATTTGGTGCCACTATCGCTCATTTTCTTGCGGTTCCGAGTAGGGACAAACTTCTTGCTAAAAAAGCAAGAAAATGATCGATAGTGTCACGGAGAGGCCCTCTCCGTGTAACTCCGTGCGATCTCAGTGGATCTTCGTGTGAAACAATGATTACGTTCAGCCCACACTTAATGAGCAATCGCTATGATAGGCGCTCCTTGTGTCGCGTTGAGTAACGATGTTCTGATTAGGAACTGAGAAAGTTGCGTAGGGTCATCATATTGAGTAGCCTTGCACCTGCTTACGCGTTTTTCGCGAAGCACGTATGAGTACTGACGCTAAACATGGTTTTTCTGTCTGGGTTCTTCCACCTGAAGGTGGGCGTGTGCGTAAGTTCTCGCTCTCTGTGGCTAAGCTTGGATTACTTGCCTTCGTCATTGGAACTTTGCTGGGCGTCTTGATCATTGTCGCTGGTGATTATGTGCGCATGCACCTTCGCGGCGAGGTTGGCAACTCGTTGTTTCAGTCTATGCAGAGCGATCATGGGCGGTTGCTGCAGGAGAATCGAAAGCTTAGCAGCTCGTTAGCTAAGATGAAAAATAGCCGCGGTGATGTGGTCGCCTATGAGAATAAAGTTCGTGATCGGCTTAAGACACTTGCAGACCTTTTCAAAACAACTCCTTTGGCAACAAATGATCTGGCTGTAAATGCGCCACAGACATCCAAAAAGAGTGCGAGCACTCCTTTAGCCTCTCAGAAAGGAAAGGCATTTTTTAGTTATAGCGACAGCCAGAGTCTGGGGAAGAAGCCCGCCATGAAGCGAGATGTCGTTGCCGAGAGTGGTATGGGGGGGCCCGAGTTTGACTGCTCGCGCTCCCGAGATGCGCAGTGTGCTACAATTTCGAATATTGCTTATGCGCAGGTCTATGATGATACCAAAGCGCTGCGCGATATTCTTGGAGGCGCGGAGCTGGGCAATCTGGGGGAGGGGGACCTGCTGCTCGTTTTGGATCAGGTGATTAGTCTTCTTCGAAGTGTGCCACTGCTTTCTCCTAGTGGCGGGGCGCACACCTCCGGATTCGGCTTTCGCGTATCCCCATTTCATAGCGGAGTTAAGCTTCACGAAGGGTTGGATTTTGCTGTGCCGCGTGGTAGCCCGATATTCGCCACCGGGGATGGAGTGGTCGAAGTTGTTGACTCTAACGATACGTATGGAAACTATGTCGACATTAGACATAGCGAGCGGGTAGTAACGCGTTATGCTCATATGGCGCGCGCCTATGTTAAAGAGGGGCAAGTCCTACAGCGCGGTACATTAGTTGGCGCAGTGGGGTCAACCGGTCGTTCGACAGGGCCGCACCTGCACTACGAGGTTCGCATCAATGGCCAGCCAAAGAACCCCGAAGTCTTCCTCGCCCTGGCGCAGAAGCTCTCGCGGGTGCTGTAGTCAGTTCCTGGCCGCAATCAGTATTCTGCAGATGTGTATCGCTTTCCCACCGTCCAGGAACTAGCCATGATTGTGTCAGTTTTGTGCAGGAAGACGTTTGGCATGTGTTGTGGTAGTGGATGTGCACGATAATGGTTAAAAAGCGGAGGGACCAGAGTTAGCCTAAATTGTGCCAGGTGGTTACCTCAAAGTCTTCTTAGCACGAGGGGCTCAATACAGTACTCGTAGCTCTTTTAGTCAGCCGCGTTATATAATTTGTGACTTGCAGCGGCGCCCACGCCTGTTCTCTACGATTCCTTGCCAGTTTCTGTCCAGCAGGACAGGAACTACATACTTCCCCCTTGCCAGTCTGCGCTAATCTACTAAACTGAGGTGCGACCTCTGGGACGGCAGCGACTGTTTTAGCCCTGCCGAGGCGAGGCGACATGGCAGAGGTTCAGCCCTATTTTTTTAATCAGAACAAGGAGCAATATCATGGCTAAGAGAAAGAAGATTGCATTAATCGGCGCAGGGCAGATCGGCGGCACGTTGGCGCTTTTGAGCGGACTTCGTAACTTGGGCGACGTTGTTCTCTTCGACATAGTCGAAGGGATGCCTCAGGGCAAGGCGCTCGACCTTCAGCACCTGGCGCCTGTTTTCGGTCTCGATTTCTCAATTACGGGGACGAACAACATCGCTGATATTAAGGGCGCTGACGTTTGTATCGTCACCTCCGGTTTGCCGCGTAAGCCTGGGATGAGCCGAGATGATCTTGTGAAGACCAATGCCGATATTATCCGTACCATAGGTGCCGGGATCAAAGAGCATGCCCAGGGAGCCTTTGTCATCGTCGTCACCAATCCCCTCGATGTCATGACACAGTTAATGCAGAAGGTCACCGGATTTCCGACGAACATGGTTGTTGGTATGGCCGGCGTGCTTGATACGGCGCGCTATCAGGCATTTTTGGCACAGGAGGCTAAGGTCTCGATCACTTCGGTGGCGGCGACAGTGCTTGGCGGCCATGGTGATGACATGGTGCCTGTTCGCTCGTACACTACCTGTGGTGGGGTTCCGATAGAGCAGGTGGTAGCAAAAGATCGCCTGGATGCGATTGAGAAGCGAGTGCGCGGTGCGGGTGGTGAGATCGTCGCGCTGCTTAAAACCGGCTCGGCTTTTTATTCACCAGCGGCTTCAGCCATCTCTATGGCCGAATGTTACCTGAACGACAAGAAGAAGATCCTTCCGGCGGCGGTCTCCTGCAATGGTGAATACGGGGTTAAGGGGATCTACCTTGGTCTTCCCGTCATTATTGGTGCAGGCGGCGTAGAAAAGATCGTCGAGATCGAACTTAACGATGCCGAAAGAGCGGCACTGGCTAAGAGTGCGGATGCCGTGCGTAGTGTCGTGGCGATTGCAGGGGCTTAGGCACCACACGAGACTATCTCCTGCTGCTCGTCGTTCTCGTTGTTTGTCATATGAGCAACGAGAACGGCGAGGGCAGTGAGAAGATTAGCCGGAAGTTTGCCAGTCATCACGTAAAGAGAGTCTGAATTATGAGCGCACCTACCTCCGATACTTCGTTTCTCCTTCGAAGGATCCATTCCTTGACGGGGATTATCCCGCTTGGGGGATTCCTGCTCTTTCACTTTTTTGAGAATGCATCAGCCCGGCGTGGCCCTGAAGCTTTTAACGAGGCGGTTGAGCAGATCGGCAAGATGCCCTACCTCTACGCCCTTGAGCTCTGCGTACTCATGCTGCCGCTTATGTTCCATGCACTCTATGGCTTGCTGATTCGCACACCGTCGAGACCGAATGTGGTGGCCTATGGCTACGCGCGAAATTGGGCCTTCTTTTTTCAGCGCGTCAGCGGCATTATCGCCTTTCTGTTCATCGCTTTTCATGTGGTGACGACGCGTGGCTGGGCGCTTTTCATTAAGCGGGCCAACTTCACCTATGCCGACATGCAGCACTATATGCTTCAACCTGAGATCTTTGCATTCTACGTGCTCGGCGTTTTGGCGGTTACCTATCACTTCGCCAATGGCTTGTGGAGTTTCTCGATCACCTGGGGCTTGGTGACTTCGCATGCGGCACAGAAGCGGCTTGCGCTGCTGACGTTTCTCTTCTTTTTGGCGCTTTCTGTCGTTGGTGTGGATATCGCCTGGACCTTTCGTAGCGGACATAGTTTCTTGGCATTTCTTGGTGTTTAGCAAGGGGGATTAGATGGCAGCTCCATTTGAGGTGATAGTTGTTGGTGGCGGGCTTGCAGGGTTGGCGGCTAGCATGAAGCTTGCAGAGCTCGGCGCACGGGTGAAGGTTTTCTCCATAGTGCCGGTGAAGCGTTCGCACAGCGTTTGCGCCCAGGGCGGCATCAATGCCGCGGTTAACATCAAGGGCGAGGGGGATTCCGTCGATGAGCACTTCGACGACACCATTTACGGCGGTGACTTTTTGGCTAATCAGGAGCCGGTTAGAGAGATGACCGCAGCCGCTCCCGAGGTGATCTTTCTTTACGACCGTATGGGCGTCCCTTTTAGCAGGACAGCTGAAGGTTTTCTCGATTTTCGCCGTTTCGGAGGAACGAAGCATCATCGTACAGCATTTGCCGGTGCCACGACCGGCCAGCAGCTGCTCTACGCGCTTGACGAGCAGGTGCGTCGCCGCGAGGTGGACGGAACGGTGCAGAAGTTCGAATTTTGGGAGTTCACCTCGCTTGTGCGCGATGAAGCCGGGGTATGCCGCGGTATCATCGCCGTCAACGTTAATACGATGGAGATGAAGTCCTTCAAGGCTGACGCCGTCATGGTCTGTACGGGCGGCGTGGGGTTGATCTTCGGCAAATCCACCAATTCGATGGTCAACACGGGCTCGGCAGTCTCAGCTGCGTATCAGCAGGGGGCGGTATACGCCAATGGTGAGTTCATCCAGGTGCACCCTACGGCAATCCCGGGGCTCGACAAGCTGCGTTTGATGAGTGAATCGGCACGCGGTGAAGGCGGGCGGGTGTGGACCTATAAGGATGGCAAGCCGTGGTACTTTCTGGAAGAGAAATATCCGGCATACGGCAACCTTGTGCCGCGAGATATCGCTACGCGAGAGATCTTCGACGTTTGTGTGCGCCAGAAGCTTGGCGTTAACGGCGAGAACATGGTCTATCTCGACTTAAGCCATCTCTCTGAGGAGTTCCTCAATCGCCGTTTGGGCGGTATTTTGGAGATCTACGAAACCTTCGTCGGCGATGATCCGCGCAAGGTGCCGATGAAGATCTTCCCCGGAATGCACTACACCATGGGAGGGCTGTGGGTTGACTATAACCTGATGACCAACCTCCCTGGCCTTTTTGCGGGTGGCGAGTGCAACTATGAATACCACGGCGCAAACCGCTTAGGTGCGAACGCGCTTCTAAGCTGTACCTTTGATGGTTTGAAGGGCGGGCCAAAGATTGTCCAATACTGCGGCGATCTCAAAAAGAGATCGAGCGATGTTGCCGATGTAGTCTTCGAGGCTGAGTTGAAGCGTCAAAAAGAGATCTTTGCTGCTACCGCTAAGATGACGGGTTCGGAGAATGTCTACAAGCTGCACGAGCAGCTCGGGATCTCGATGACGGAGAACGTCACCGTCGTGCGTTACAATAAGGAGCTGGAGCGAACGTTACAGCTGATTGCGGATCTCAAGCGGCGTTCGAAGTCGATCGGGATCAACAGCCTCGGTTCAAGCTGCAATCAGGAGCTGCTCTTCATTAACCACTTCAAGAATATGCTCGAAGTGGCCGAAGTTATTACCAAAGGAGCGTTGCAGAGAAACGAGAGCCGCGGCGCCCACTATAAGCCGGATTACCCGGAGAGAAACGACCCTGATTGGCTAAAAACCACGATGGCCAAATATACACCGGCGGGGGTAGAGCTGAGCTACGCTGATGTCGATATTCATCTGATTAAGCCGCGAGCGCGAGTGTATAACGTCGACAAGCAGAAGTCGGCGGAGTAGGGATTCGGGACGAAAGATTCAGGAAGGATAGTGAGGAGATTTTATGAGCAAGCACCATAATCAACCAACTGCTGCCGATTCCAAGATCCGTTTGCGTGTGCGGCGTCAAAAGGATGCCCAGAGTCTTCCCTATTGGGAGGATTTTGAGATCCCTTATCAGAAGGGGCACAATGTCATCTCGCTGCTGATGGAGGTCCGCAAAAACCCGCTTAATGCCCAGGGACAGAGGGTGGAGCCCGTGGTCTGGGACTGTAACTGTTTGGAGGAGGTTTGTGGTGCCTGTTCGATGGTGATCAACGGGCGAGCGCAGCAGGGATGCACCGCGCTCGTCGATCAACTCGATCAGCCGATCGTGGCCGAGCCGCTCGACAAATTCCCCATTGTTCGCGATCTGGTCGTTGATCGCACGCGCATGTTCGAGAACCTCAAGCGGGTCAAGGCCTGGGTTGATATTGATGGCACCTATTCGCTCGGCATGGGCGTGCGCCAGGATCCCGAAGAAGCGCTGACGCGCTATAAGCTCTCCGAGTGTATGAGCTGTGGCGTCTGCCTGCAGGTTTGCCCACAGGTGGCCTTGGACAACAAGTTCGTCGGTGCAGCGATCATCAATCAGGTACAGCTTTTTAACACCCATCCCGTAGGTACCTACAAGGCCAACGAGCGCCTCGATGTGCTGATGCAGGAGGGCGGTATCGCCGATTGTGGCAACGCCCAAAATTGTGTTGAAGCTTGCCCGAAGAGCATTCCGCTAACCGAGTCGATCGCCAAGGTCGGTCGTGCGGCGACGATGCGGATGATCAGGAAGCATCTTGGGGTCTAGAGGGCGGGTCCGTTAGGTAGAGCCTGTCCGGAAAGACCCTATTTTCGAAAAGCTACTTTTCTGGAGAACGAAAAGCGGCAAGAAATTAATAAATTGCCCCCAGCAGGACAAAGCTGACGGCAGGCGCCGCCGCCGCGGTCAGTTTTTCAAGTGAATGGATACACGACC
>CAIXSY010000255.1 GCA_903922175.1 uncultured delta proteobacterium
ATTCACTTGAAAAACTGACCGCGACGGCTTCCGCTGCCGTCTGTTTCGTCCCGTCGCGGGTGATTTTATTAATTTCTTGCCTATTTTCACCTCAAGAAAAGTAGCTTTTCGAAAACAGGGTCTTTCCGGACAGGCTCTATCTACTAGAAATCACAAGCAAATGAGGCACATCGTTTTGCATCATAACGTTGAGTAAGAAATTAAAACAGCGTAGAATATTCCCGTGACAGAGAAAGAAAAAAAGAAAGCTGATATAGAGGCGTTGATCCGTCGCCTTGAGAAACTCTTCTCAAGCCCCAAGCTTTCTGAGGCAGAGAAAAAAGCCCTGACACAGGAGATCTTAAAGATAGTTTATAAAGGGAAGTGTTATGAATCCAGCAGCAGCTCCTAAGAAGAGCTCGGACGGGTTGCAACTTACAGTAACTAGCGAACAGCTATTAGAAGCCGTGAAAGAAGCACTGCGGAACGGACAATTTTCCGCGGAACAAATAGGTGAAATTGAAGGTGCGTGCAGGCCAGCGGAGGCAAAGGTAGGAATATCTTCCCCTGCGTCTGCACCGGCCTTAACACCCGTTCCGGATCAATTCCAGGCAGTTAGACAGCTCGTAACTGAAGCCGGTGGTGTCTTTATCGGTAAAGAAGAGTTGATTAGGTTGGGTAAGGCAACTGCTGAAACCAATGTCCCGGCTTTGCCCGAAGGCATTGAAGCTTTTCTAAAAGAAACTCATCCTATTCGTGGTCATAAAATAGCAAGCCACGTTATACTTGCTTTCGATCAGGTGACTAAGGAGTGGGTTTGTGTTGATAGGGGTAGTGGAGGAAAAAGTGACATAGTACCTGGGTCTCTTGGCAAAGAAGGCCTGGGTATGGGTGGTGCTCAGCAAGACAGACTTCTCAAGCTCAATGGTGCTGCAATCACGGTTAAAGGAGCTGTGATTGAATCGCCTACTAATAGTTGTCCTGATGAGAGAGCTATAAACCTTGCAACAGCGTGCCACTTACAAGCCGGTAATTTTATAGACGATATCCCATTTGGGCATATCTGGGGTCGTACTGCTGATACAAGGCGTTCGGCGGCCGGTTGTCGCCTCTTGCTCGGCTTTTCTTCTGAGGGTGGCTTGTGCGGGTACGTCCTCTCCCATAGCGTCTATGCTGATCCCTGCTATGTCGGGCTTCTCGCGTCCTGGAATCTAAAAAACCTTGATCGTTGATACTTGGATTATTGATCTCCATCGAATCTTGGATTTTGATTCTTGATAATTTGAAATTTTCCCTGCCATTCGGTAGACGGTCCCTATCTTGGTAATGAGAGATGGCTTCTGCCGAGGCGCTCTTTGCAGCGTGGCATGAATTTAGACGTGGAAAAACAGAGCGAAAAGATGTCTTGGAGTTTGGCCGCCACGTAGAAAGAAATATTTTCCGTCTTCACCGCGAGCTTGTGAGCAGACGCTACAAGCATAGCGCCCACGATTCATTTTTTATCCACGATCCAAAGGTGCGCCATATCAGAAAGGCACAGGTAAGAGATCGCATAATTAGCCCGCTTCATCAAGGGATCGACTTTCTCGGGTACGTTACCCTACCGCATCACCGTGTACTTCGGACAAAGACGGGGCGACGCATGCGGCGCAAGCTTTCTGAGCGGCTAAAAGGGTATTTTGATGGGGCCACCCCCGACGACTCTATGAATCAGACGCTCCAGTCATATTTGGGGATGCTCTCACATGCCGACACCCACAAATTGCAAGAGGAGATTAAGAATACATTTTGCTGGAGGTAGGTTTGCTCGTAACTTCACGGGTGGTAACCAGCCAGATTCTGGCCGCCAGGCCAGAATCTATCTTTTGCGCACATAGACCTTAAAATCTGTAATGGTATCGCCTCGTTGTAGGCTTTTTAGGACGTCGAAGCCGACAGTGGTCTTGCCGAATATGGTATAGAGACCGTTCATATTCGGGGCATCGCCTAGAAGGATATGGAATTGGCTGCCATGTGAGCGGCGCTCAGGGTTTGCAGAGGCTGGTGGGCGCGCCATCCCCAAAATCCCCTCTCCATGATGGCGATTGCTTATCTCCGGGGGGAGGTCATAACCAGGGCCGGAGCTCGGGTCGGCTGAATTAGGCGCCCCGCCCTGAATGATGTATCCGGCCTGAAAGATGTGGAAGGTGAGGTTTTTGTAGTATCCCTTATCCGCCAGATATTTAAGGTTAGCCACATGCCATGGGGCATCTTCCGGGTATAGTTCGAAGCGCACCATGCCTTTATTGGTAAATAAGACGGCGCTGCGTAGGCGGTTAAGTTCCGCCTGCGGTGGAAGGGCAAACGGGGGGTCTTTGGCCAAGGCTGGCGTCGCCGGTAGGCAGGTGAGAAACATAAGGGCCAGTAGTATAAAGACGTTCGATCTGTTAATTCTTCTCATAGGTATCCGTTCACTGGTAATTACTCATTAAGTCCGGGTAGGCGAATCGTGAGCGTGCTCGTGGTCGTGAACGTGGTCGATATAACTGGTCGATTTGAGGAACATTTCGACCATGACCACGTGCACGAATTATTAAGTTACCCGGGGTTATCGAGCAATTACGTTACGATGAGTTAGATTATAGTCAACTCGCGGTATTTGCGCGACTATGAAAGGGAGCGGCTTGATAACTGCTCAATAAGTCCGGGCGGGAGCACGCTCAGGTCCTCGGACATGCAAGTTGTGCCATGGGTAATGAGCAAGGGAATTGAAGACATCGTCATGTGGGGAAAAACCAGACTGAAATTTAGCTTGTGCGGGATGCTCTTCCTGCTTTGTTCCCTCTTTGTGGGGGCATCTGTCTATGCTGCTCAGCGTGAGCTTAAGACGGATACCTCCGATAAAGTTGATGCCGTGTTGGTGCTTGACGCCTCGGGTAGCATGCTTGTTACCGATCCGGCTCGTTTGCGTGACCAAGGGGCAAAGCTGTTTTTACAGTCTCTGCGACCGGAGGATCGCGTCGCCTTGGTTCAATTCTCACGCGAGGCCTCTATCGTCCGACCGCTGCAACTTTATAGCAAAGAGCAGTCGCCGGAGATCGAGCGCGACCTGGGCAAGATCGAAAACACCGGCGCCTATACCGATCTACTATCAGGTATTAAGCTTGCGAAATCGGTACTTGAAGCAAGTCCTCGCCCTGATGCTAACCAGATCATTGTTTTGCTTTCAGATGGCAAGATGGAGCCCGATCCTGCTGTCGGTTCGATGAGCGTGCTCAGCGGCGAGCTGCTCAACGGCTTGCTGCCCGATCTCAAGGCCAAAGGGATAAAGATATATACTGTAGCCTTTAGTAATCAGGCGGACAAAGCTCAGCTTGCTGCCATTGCGCTCGGTACTGATGGTGTGAGCTGGTATTCCCCGGATGCGGACACGCTGCACAAGGCGTATGCCGATCTCTTCGTGGCGGTGAAGAAGCCACAGATGTTGCCGCTAACCAATAAGGGCTTTCATATCGATGAAAGTGTTCAGGAAGCTACCTTTTACATGAGTCGGAGCGGCAAGGAGGAGGTGGAGATCGAGTCCCCTTCGGGAACGAAGATTAACGCCAACTCCAGCCAGCCGGATGTGCGCTGGTTTAAGGGAGATAAGTTCGACGTGGTGACTATCTCTACTCCTGCCGTCGGTGACTGGCAGATCTCGGGATTGACCCCCGAGGAAGGGTTCGCCACGATCCTTACCAATCTTAAACTGATTAGTGATTGGCCATCATCTTTTAACGCAGAAACTGAAATGCTTCTTCAGGCGCGGCTGTACGAAAATGATAAGCCTGTTGCTTTACCCGAGGTAAACGGGGTCACCCGCTATGGCTATCAGATTACGCCCACCGACCAGGTGTCTACTCCCGTCATCCGAGGTTTCTTGAGCGATGATGGAAAGGATGGCGATAAAATTGCGGCGGACGGAATTTTCTCGGCTCAGATTACGGTTGATACGGTTGGCGAATATAGACTGCGCGTCGTGGCGCAGGCACCGACATTCACGCGTAATCAGCAGCTGCCGTTTCGGGTGAAGGCACCGCTGATCAGCCTCTCGGTGGTTTCGCGCGAAGTCGAAGACGCCGGTGGTGCCACGGTGATAGCCGGGGAGGGTCATGGCGGCGGTCACGGTGGCGGATTTGCCGGCGGTCAGGAAGAAGAGGGGGCGGGGGATAAAACGGAGGAGTCCGCGGCGGCGCATGCGTCCGCATCGCCGAATTCAGCCGCCAAGCCCGCTCCTGCCTCAGAGAGCTGGCTTGGTGACGGGACGAAATCTCAATTTTTTGTGATTGAACTAAGCGAAGATGCCGCGCAGTTAAAGAGTGTCGAAGTAAAACTTATCGCTGTTGATGAGCACCGCAAGCGCTATAATATTCCGTTGCGACGGGTAGAGAATCATTCGGCACGTTTTGAAGCTGCCGCAGACTATCTGCCGCATCAGGGAAAGTATGAATTGCGTGCTTTCTTAAGTGGCGTAGGCAAGAGCAAAAAGACAGTCAAGGGGCAGTCGCGCATCATTTCGTTTAGCAAGCAGCGAGTTGAAGGCGAGCCGGAGGTGCGCGTCGTCATTGCGGAGAGGGAAAAGCCAGTGGATACGGGGTTTTCCTGGATGGGATTGCTGTGCATTATATTAGCCAATTTGGGGGCGGGGGCGTGTGGCGTGTTCTACATTCAGCACGCCCAGAAGAGCATGCTGCGGGCTGCCCCTGAGTTCGAGGCAATATCGGGGATAACCGAGGTCATCGCCGACCTCGAGAAGCGTATCGATATCGAAGAGGTCGATCTGAATGATCCGTTATTTACCGATCCTAACTATGAGATCGCCGCCACGATGTCGGGAGTAGCCACCGCGGCGACTTCGGCAGTCGCCGCGCATGTTGAGGCGGCTCCGATCGTGGCTGAGCAGTCTGCAACTCCGCAACCGGTGGCAGAAGAGAAAAAGGAAGAGTAATGCATTTTATCATTATGCTCATAGTCGGGGTGGCTTGCGCCGGGGGTGTGGCGTGGCACCTGTATTCTCTGCTTCTTAAGCAAAAGGCTGGATCGGGAGGCAGTGCCAGTAAATTCCGAGAGGAGCTCGCCCTCCGTCGTGGCCTTAGGGATCGCATCGAAGAGCTCTACGCACAGATGATTGACATGACTTCGTTGCAGACGCAGGGGCGTTTACTGATTAGCCTGCGGGAGTCGCTCAAGACCGAACGCGGGCGAATTACGATAACCCAAGCTGAGCTTGAAACGGTCGAGGCCCGTTTGCGCGAGCTTGAGGAGATAGAGCGTGAACTCGGTGCTAGCGGTGTTGACACCAATGAGGAGATCAAGATCCTTGAAAAGAAGCGCAGCGATTTGGCCGAAAAAAATGACGCTTTAAAGCAGCAGATTTCGACCTCGATGGAGCAGATGGATGAAGCTCTTGGCGAGCTCGAGCTGAGTGCCAAGATGCAGGAGCAGATAGCCGCTATTAAGGCAGAGATTTTGCAGACGCAAGATAAGATCGGAGGATTGCTGATACAGATAGAGCAGGGCAATGAGCAGTATTTCATACTAAAGAAGCGCTACGATGCGCTTGATATCGAATATGCTCAGTTGTATGAAAAATTCTCCGCCGCTGAGGAGATGGCTAAGAGTGCAGGAGAGAAATAGCCCGTGCCAAAGGAGTATTTTTCGGTTGCTGGAAGCACGGGGCTTAAGACTTTGGCGCCCGGAGCAAAGATCCATCTGATCGGTGTCTGCGGAGTGGCGATGGCGCAGCTGGCTGTCTCGCTTTGTGAAATGGGCTTTGTCGTCTCTGGGAGTGATAAGGAGTTTTATGAGCCGATGGGGAGCCTCCTGGCGCGCTCCGCAGTGCGCATCTGCCGTGGCTTTGATGCCGCTAATCTGGCCTCTGATGTAAACCTTGTCGTCATCGGTAACGCGGTTAGTTACGGTAATCCCGAGGTGCTCGCCGTCGAAAAACGCGCTTTGGCTTATACCCTTTTCCCGCGACTGCTCTACGACACCGTCATCGCCGGCAGGCACTCAATCGTTGTCAGCGGCACGCACGGTAAAACGACGACGAGTGCCATGGGCGCTTTTGTGCTTAGTCGCCTGGGCATGGATCCGGGATATTTTATCGGAGGCATCGCTCACGACCTGGAACAAAGTTTGCGACGTGGAAACGGCAAGGTGAGTATCGTCGAAGGCGATGAGTATGACAGCGCCTTCTTCGCTAAGGTACCGAAGTTCACCTTTTATGCTCCCGATACGCTGATTATTACCTCGGTCGAGTTCGACCATGCTGATATCTATCCTGATCTTGAAAGCATCAATGCCCAATTCTCGGCTCTGGTGACCTCGCGCAAAAAAGATGGCTATGTGATCGCCTGTGCCGACGATCTCAATCTAAAAGACCTCGTGGCGAGCTGGCGCGGGCAAGCGTGTTGTCCGCTGATCACCTATGGTGAAGCCCCCACGGCGGATTGGCGCTTGTCCGAGGTGCATGAGCAGGGCGAGTTTCAGAGCGCGGTGGTGCGCGGACCTAACGGAGAGTGCTTTACTCTGTCGCTACGGCTGCCGGGTACGTACAACCTCAAAAATGCACTGAGTGTATTGCTTGCTCTTGAGCACGCCGGCGCTCCGCGTTCCGGCATCCTCACTGCTTTAAAAGAGTTTCGCGGCGTCCGCCGCCGCCAGGAGCTGCGCGCCGACGCTGGTGGGATAGTCGTGATCGAAGACTTTGCTCATCACCCTACTGCGGTGCGTGAGACACTTAACGGATTACGAGCGCGCTTTCCGCAGCGACGGCTGCTAGCGGTCTTTGAACCGCGCTCGGCGACGAGCCGGCGACGAGTTTTTCAGGAGCAGTATGTTGAGGCCTTTTCCTCCGCCGGGGAGGCTATCCTTTGCCGGGTAGCGGCGCGCAGTCTGGATCAGGATCAAGCGCTTCTCGATGTTGATGAGCTGGCCCAAGCCATTGCCGCCTCTGGTGTCCCGGCGCGAGCGCTCCCCGATGCCACCCAGATAGCCGAGTACCTGCGCACGGCGATGCGACGCGGTGATGTGATGGTGATTATGTCGAACGGCTCGTTTGGGGGATTGATTGATACGTTGGTGAAGATGGTGACGGAAATTGCTCGGCTATAAGCGGTCTCTGTTAATTCGAAAAAAAAGGGTAGGCGCAGCAGTCTGCTACCGGCTTACGGCTACCGGCAACGGAGAACCGAGAACAGAAACGGTGACAGAAACAGATTATACAGGGCAGGGGGTACTCCAGAGGAGTAGCCCCACCATAATCCCCCCATAATCTGGTAGTACCCCCCATAATCTGGTAGTACGTAACTTAAGACCCAGCAACAATTCGGATGACCCGCCACCACTGCCTAAAGCTTTATAAAAGAGAACCTAGCTGCCGTGTTGAACGCGGAAGATAGCTAAAGAGCCTTTTAGCTGGCCCAGGCGCAGTATACCAAGTGAAAATCTCGCTGCGGCACGCACTTTTGCTGCACTACAACATGTAGAAGAGACGACTATCTGAAAACACTGGGTTGGTGAAGGAGAACGGCGCTACGAAAACTCCACCGCATTAGCCA
>CAIXSY010000256.1 GCA_903922175.1 uncultured delta proteobacterium
AACTGGAAGCAGTTCAGCGAGCTTATAAAGCAGGTCAAGTTGCCACGTCCGCACATCGTACATTCGTTCTATGCTGTACCAACGTAAAAGACTCTAACTGGGAGCCGGATGGTGTAACTCTCCTAGTCCGGTTCTGCGAGGCCTGGGGGTCGCGAGACCTCCCGGCTACTTACCCGCTGCTTTTTCCCTCAGCGAGTGACTGCGCGCGCAGTCTCTAAAAAAGAGCCATCAGTGCTTTTAAGGATCATGGTTGCTTTCTAAAAGTCTTTAGGGCTCCCTCAGCATTTAATGAAAGGCGAAAGTGGGCGGACTTCATTGCGTCTTGAAGAGCGATGTTTGTTGCTTCCTCCTGCGCGCCGATTTCACCTATGCTCCAAGCGGCGTTGGCTGCTATTTCCGCGCCACGCCGGGTAGGATGCGCTATAAATTTTTGTATCAGAGTACGCAGTGCCGGCTCGGCTTCTGAAGCCTTGAGTTTCCCCAGCGCGGTTACTGCTTCAGATTGAACTAGCTCGGAGGGATCATTTTGAGCTACGGCCATCAGAGATCTGATCGCCAACTTGTAATTTATCTCGCCCAGGGTCATGGCAGCCTGCATGCGCAAGGAGTCGACCATAATATGGAGCGACTTGTTTGGGGACCCCTGGGAGATGTAGTCCTTTGCACTGGCGCCGAGCTGTGCGACTAGAGCCGGTCCAGCACTTTCGGCGGCTGTGCCGAAATGGGAGAGTGCCATGGCAGCCATACGCTGGGCATGCGCTGCTCCTCCAGGCCAGGGGCTGCTCTTATTCAAGAGTGCCTCGATAAATAGAGGTATGAATTGATCCGGATGAGCCGTACAAAACGCGCCAAGATCGCCTTGAGTTAAGACATTGCAGGCTTGAGCGCGTGAGTTCGGATCTGTGGCTTTAAGAGCTTTGCTCCATTCTTCGGCGCGGTGCGCGGCCAATGTCCCAGGATCGGTAACCTTGGCTTTTAATATACGTACGGTCGAATAATAATCAACGAGCGGTGTCGCTTGCCCGTCGCTCTTAAACCGGGGCGCTACGGCGTCATAATGGAAGATAACTTCGCTGCGCCCGACGTGACACTGCTCTTCGATACCTTTTAAGATTCTCTCGAATTGGGAGATGTTCTCTATACCTCCGCTGTGCAGATTTTTCAGAAGTGGAAAAAGGGCTAGAAAGATCTCTTTATTAAAGATCCGCTCTAAAAGTTCGTTCTGGGTGTTTTTCGGAAGGCCGCCGAGTAGGCCATTCCCCGCTTCGTCGCGGTAGTTCCAAACAAACTGGCGCTCTTGCAGCGACATGCCTTCAATCATCTTAGCGATTTCGGCGTGATTTGCCGTTTGCTTAAATTCCAGCAATGCGCCAAGTTTGTCTTTGGAAAGATGTGGTGCCCAATTAATCTGTTCATTCGGAGTTGGATTGCGGCGGGTGAACGAGACAGGTGCGGCATTTGTCGAATCAAGAAACTCCATCACCGAAGCCTCATCTCGCCCTCCAGCAGAGAGCCCCAGGCGATCGATATTGGAATGGGCACTAACAAATGCCGTCCCAGCCCCGGAACGGGCTGTATCGTAGGGTGAGGGGCTTTGGCTCAACTTATCCATAATAAACAGGCGTTAGCTGTCTTCCATCGTTTGCAGGCTGTGCTTAACTCAATACCTACGGGTGTTATGGCTTCGCGGCGAAATTATGTGCTCTTTGTCGTGGATTTCTGATAAAAGGCTGTAAAAATAGGTAGTTGTAGCGCGGGTCTGTAACTGCTCATTAAGTCCGGGTAATTCTAAATCTTGAACATGAACTTGAACTGTTCCCGATTCCTGCTCCTGCCCCTTATCCTCTTGATTGGAATAGGAAAAGGAGCGGGAGCAGGAATCAGGAGCGGTTCAAGTGCAAGTTCAAGCGAGTTCCTTTTACCGGGGTAAATGAGCAATTACGCGGGTCTGTGGGGCACCACCTCAGCGAATCCTGCCACCACCAAGAACCTCGCGGTTCTGCATGTCATAAAAGACGCACGCCTGCCCGGGTGAAACCGTAGCCCAGCCGTCAACAAAGGAGACATGGCACACTCCGTCATCTGGCTCGTTAACCTCAACGGCAACACCGGGATGGCGGTGACGCACCTGAGCAAGCGCCTTAATGCGTCCGCTCTGCCATGCAGTACCCGATATCGTTGGCGACATCCAAGAGATCTCGCCAACCTCAAAGCCCTCACGCGCCAACTCCTCTTTGTGACCAACGATGACGCGATTGGCTGCTGCGTCAATCTCAAGTACATAGAGTGGCCGCTCATTTCCGCCCAGGCCGAGCCCCTTTCGCTGCCCTACGGTAAACGAATCGATCCCCTCATGCTCCCCGACTTTGCTGCCATCACGCAAAACGATCTCGCCATGCGGGAGTGAGCCCCCGTGGCGTTCAAGAAATTCAGCCACCGAACCGCTGACAAAACAGATATCTTGACTCTCGGCCTTCTCGGCAGTCACGAGTCCGGCCTCTCGGGCAATCTCGCGCACCTCTGCCTTGGTAAGATCACCCACCGGAAAGATCGTTTGCCCCAGCTCTGCCTGAGTTAGGTTGTAGAGGAAGTAGGTCTGGTCCTTTTCTCGGTCGATAGCCCTGGTAAGATGGTAACCATCAGCTTGACGCTCAATACGTGCGTAGTGGCCCGTGGCAACATGGCTACAACCAAGGGCTACGGCTCGCTGTCGAAGCTCCTTGAATTTCACCTTGGCGTTGCAATCAACGCAGGGATTGGGGGTCTCTCCGATGCGATACGTGCGCACAAACTTCTCAATCACCTCGCGGCGGAATGTCTGCTCAAAATCAAAGACGTAGTATGGAATGCCGATCGCAGCGGCTACTTTTCGCGCATCGGTGAAGTCATCGGGAGAGCAGCACGTGGCGCGGTTGCCGCACCCTCCGTGCTGGCGGTAATCCCAAACCTGCATCGAGATACCCAGCGCCGCATATCCGTGACGATGTACAAGAAGTGCTGCCACGGACGAATCCACCCCGCCTGACATCGCCACCACAACGCGATCAACACCTTCTTGAAAAAGCTGCGTATTCATGCTGCTCCTCCCCCTGGCCTACGCTTTACAACGCTGCATACTTTCTGCGCCGCAAGGCGGGCATCGTCCTCGCCGAGGTCCCCGCGCACGCTAATGCGCAAGGTCTCTTTGGCTGCTTGCGCCGTCATTCCCATGGCCAGCAGTACGTGTGAAGGCTCAGGTTTACCCGAGGCACAGGCGGCTCCGGAAGAGACGAAGATCCCCTCTAAGTCGAGTGCGGCGACGAGGTCGTCAGCATGCAGACCAGGAATTCGCAGGCTCAGTGTGTTCGGAAGGCGCTCTCGGTTATCGGCATTAAACTCAATATTGGGCAGCTCTTGAGTCAAGACCTGACGCACAACCGAAACGGCGCGACGCATTAAATCACAGCGCTTGGCCATCTCGCCGACAAGCGCCTGAGCGGCAAGTCCGAACGAGACGATTCCTATTAGGTTTTCTGTGCCAGCGCGCAGGTGCATCTCCTGTGGGCCGCCGAGAAGAAAAGCTTCAGCTAGGTTCTCTTTGCGTACGACGAGCGCGCCAACACCACTGAGCGCTCCAATTTTGTGCCCAGAGATACTCAGCATGTCCACGGCGAGAGCATCCCAAGCAAGGGGAACCTTGCCGAACGCCTGCACCGCGTCTGTGTGAACGAGAACAGTGGGAACGGCTTGGCGCGCACGGCTGGCCACCTCGGTAACCGGGAAGACCTCGCCGGTTTCGTTATTAGCCGCCATTACCGATACTAAACGCGTCTGTGGACTTAAGCATTGACAGACATCAGCGCTGCTCAACGCAGACATCGGCTGCGGTCTGGCCAATGAGAGTGCCACACCCAGCCTCTCAAGTCGCCGAGCTGGTTCCATAACCGAGGGATGCTCGAGTGCTGTGGTCAGAAGATGAATCTGCCTAGAGTCGCCACGCAGAGCCTCCCAATACGGCAGCATCAAGGCCATGTTGTTGGCTTCGGTCGCCCCAGAGGTAAATACAATCCGAACGCCGCTCGTGGCTCCGATAGCCGCGGCGACACTATCGCGCGCCTCTTCTATGAGGGCACGCGCCCCCTGCCCGCCTCGATGAATAGAGCTTGGGTTTAGTCCAAAGCGTGTAAGGCGCAGCGCCTCCTCTGCTAGCCCAGGAAGCGTCCCATAACTTGCGTTAGCATCAAGATTTAGCTCAACTAGTCCCATAACCCACTGATATTAAATGCAAATAAAATGAGTACTCATGCGCCAACTGAGGAGCGCCGATATATACAGATAGAGGAGACAGGATTGTAGCCGAGAGCGCATCCTCAGTGCAAACATGCCATCTGGATTAACGATCAACGTTTCTGCAGTCGCTTCCGGGCTCGTCTCTCCGGTACTTACGCACAATGCAGCTCAAACCACATCACAAGCACCCCCGACCCAGGCCCAGATGGCTCGATTCAGCCAAGCCTCCTCGGAGGCAGCTATCGTTCACCAAGGCCGGCGTGCCGACGAGAGGGTCTCTATCCAAATACCAGCTCGAGTTGAACCAAAGTACGGGCTAATGAAGAAGAAAAAGACAGCCGGGAAAAACGCGCCCGAGGCGGAAAAAGAGACTGCCGAGCCGGCGGCACAGCAGGCTAGGCAGCATGTTAATCTTAAGGCCTAGGAAACTTTCTTCATTAATCCCCGATAATGAATCATGACCACAAAATATGCGTTCCTAGCTATCGCCCTATTACTCCTGCGCTTACTCACCCTATTCGAATTAGAAGCGGGACCAACGTTCTCGGCAAGCCGCTCGGCTGAGGCGCTGCGCTTCAATTTAGACCCTGAAACCCAACTTACGATGCAGCAGCGTATCCCTTTTTCACAGACTGGGGTCTATGAACTCGAACTTATTCCGCGCATCTCAGATACCTTGGCCTTTGCGATCGTCGACCGACATGAACAGATCGTGCGACGTGCCTCAATGCTTTCACCTCTAAAACAGGGCTCAGCCTTCGAGATCGTGCACGGCGTAGGCCCAAAAACAGCGGCCAAGATAGCAGACTATGTCGATATCGGGCGGTAGTAGGGTGTTCGCAAGTCTAGCGCAAGGCCTACGCAAAATCTTTTTCCCAAACCTCACGATCGAAAACCACCGGCTCCTCGCGCTCGCCGTAGACGGTCGAAATACCTTGTCCGCTACGCGAACACGTGCGCTGCTTAAGCTGCAGTCCGCCACAACGCGCCGAGCGCTCATTCATGCGTACGTCGTAGGCCACTCGCGGTAGCGGAGCCTTGAGCTGGCGGAGTCGCCGAATCTCCTCACTGGTGATCCGAAACACCTTTCCACTAACTTCACAGCGAGCGATGATAGCTGCGTTCGTCTCGGGAAGGCCATCGGGCAGCGAGGCTGCCGTTGCACAGGCTGAGCTAACTTCCGGAAGTGGGAGTTCGAGCCATGCCAGCCCTTGGCCCCGCGCGCCACTCTCCGTCAAGGGGAAATAGCGCGATGCAAAACTTAAGTTATAGGGCCAGGGCGAAAGCTTCATTGGGAAGTATTCCCCCCATTCGCCCGTTTTACGCATGTGGTTTATAATTAAGGGGAGCAGCCTATAGTACTCCTCCTTGGAATACTGCTTATTTAAGATGCAGTAGCTGCGCTTGCGCATGCACACCGTTCCGAAGCAGTGCTGAGCTCCGTGAGCGGTGTCGCAGTAGAAAAGGTCATGCGCACCGTCCCAACAGTTGTAACAGAAACAAAGACGACTCACATGCAAGCCGCAGATACAGGTCTCGAGCATCAACTCCGGCGTTCCGAAGGCTATGGTGGAATCCTGCAGGTCCCTTCCGCCACTCTTCACAATGTCGCAGTGGCGCACGTCCTCTGCGCTCGTAATAAAATAGCTGTTGTGCACATTTCTGGAGCTATGAATATGATTCCCGTTGCAATTCTCAATTCGCGTGCCAACAAGATGCGGCATGGGCAAGCCACGAAAAAGGTCATCTGCGCGCCTTTGCCAGGTTCCTCTTTCGGACCACGAGGTGAGGTTCAGCCTTAAGAGCTGTTCTCGGTACGCCTCCTCGGTCAGCTGTTGATTGAAGAAGCAGTATGTTGCGCGGTGCAGGTTCATGCACCCAAAGCAGCTCGAACAGCCGCGGCAGTTCTTGAGATAAAAGCTGTCAGAGCATTCGACACAATTGAGCGAACTCTGTAGGTTGTAGCACTTCGAACACCCGGCACAGTCGTAGCACAGCTCACAATTTAAGGTGGCGGTACAATCGATGCAATCTACGCAATCGGCCAGGTTCTCCAGGTACATGCAGTCGCGGGAGCGGTCGGCATCAAAGCAAAAGTAGCAGTTTTTGAGCCAGCCGCAGTTGTTACAGTACTCACTGTTCTCGATCGTCCCCGAGATTGAGTTCAGTGCCGGTCGCGGCACCGAGTCGCGAAGCTCCGCCCACTGTTCAAAAAAAGGACGAGAAAAATCGAAGTCACGACCGTGCTGCTCCGGCGACCAGCCGATTTCATCCCACCACTCTTGGTTTGAGATAATCGGGAAAGGCGGGGAGCCGAAGTACATCGTAAACAGTCTCTGCGTGGTTGTCTCGGACCTTAGAAGGCTGACATAGATCTGATTACGATGTGCCAGGCGGCGTTGTAGACGACAGGAGGGGCAAAGGGATGGCGCTGGAATCTCGTAGGTCTCGCCATCGATCGTGGGAGAGATTCGCTTCAGGAAATCGAGGTCGAGCGAGGAACACTCGAAGGGCGTCGCACAGTTTTTGCAGGCTTGGGGCATAGGCTAACAGACCTTTTTTTGAAATACCGGTAACTATTTACCTAGGCATGTTGTAGCAGTGGAGGAGCACAAAAGCGACATATAACGCGGCGGAGGAGGAGGAAGCGGAGTGAAAATCTCCCCCCTCCGCCTCCTTCGCTGACTCTGCTTCCTCGGCGATTCTAACTGCTATCGCGTGGCCTCCACAGCTACGATGCGCCCAAAATGTGCTGAATACTTACAAAAAAGAATGTCATCCCGAGCACAACCTTGCACGGGCGCTGCGCCCAACCGAGCAGCAGGCGAGAACCTCCATCGCGGCTATTTGATAAATCCGCTCTCAGCGATCTGCTTTCAGAGATCTGCGGGCAGCTTTCTGCAGACTGCTTCCGATGCCGCCACGGCCAGCGACGGGGTCCCTCTCTACCCTTTTTGGGGGTGATACCTTATTCGGTGCATAACGTTGAAAAGCTGAATAGTTACCATAGTTCCTAATCGAGCGCGACAAGACTCGATATTTGTGACATAAGTTCCTAATCGAGCGCGACAAGACTCGATATTTGTGACATATTGAGCACGTTGTATGTCAGCACCAAGCCCTGTCCCACAGCCCAACCGAGCACGCGTCGCACTCCGCTGTGAGTACTTTACTGCCCCGTCCGTACAGCTAAAACCTCGACAGCTTAGGGCGTTGATAGAGGAGCTGCTCCCGCAGCAAGACAAAGAGGCTGCGGCCCAGCTATCTGGCTATCTTAAACATGGGGATAAAACCAACCTACGCAGTCTGATTGCAGATGGATTACTCAAACATCTACACCCTCACGCGGTACAGTCAATGATAGAGACGATACAGGGCGCGGATGTGCAGGCTAAGTTCCTGCTCATTTCCGCCCTAAGCCTAGAGGCGTGCCGGGCACGACGCACTCAGAAGCGAGCTTTCTTTGCCTCCCCAGACTTAAAAACACTGCGCGAAACAATAGCTAGCCTTGCGGTCGACGACACAATCGGGATGCGATTGACGGCGCCAGTGGAACGAGGAGCAGATCGGAAGATCGGCATTACAGCTACGCGCGCAGTGACGGCATTGATGGGACATGCGGGCAGAGAGGTCGAGGCTCCAGCGCTCTGCGCTCTTTTTAAAGGCGGCAACCTGGGGGAGTTTAGCAATCACCAAGCTCTTGAGGTGCTAGGTTCGGTAGTTAACACAACGCATAATCAAGTTCTTAGTAAAGAGGCCTTCGGACAGGTCGCCGGCATTTTCCGGGACCCACTCAGACATAAGCACATCTATCTGCATGCCGCTACGTTGCTCAGATCTTGCCTCGACCTGAGTCATGCCACGGCACCAGATATCTATGCCAGCTATCTGCCAGTACTGCGCCAGCTTGGTGAAGTTGTAGAGGCCCCAGATTACTGGGGGCTGGATGGCACCCAGTGCGCGAGGGTCGGTTCGGCTATCTGGCTTTTGCGGGACCTTAGTAGCGATGCCGCCATGAGGAGCCTTCTCCAAAGTCAGGTAAACTTTTCCCACCCATTTGTCGCTTGGATGTCGCACTCGACTCTTAACCTTTACGAGGAGAGCACCCCGCATAGGATTGAGGAGGGGCTAAGAGCGAAGAGCGTGGGTGAGGACTGGCGAGCAGCGCTGCAGATGCTTGAGTGGTCTTATAGCCCTGCGTGGGATGTGCAACTTATTCATCTGACAGAGCGCGAGTTGCTTAACTATACAGGCGAGAGCACTCAGTCCGACAACTCACCTCAGGCTTCGTTGGTAGACCTTATTTCGGCCTTGCAAAATGCTCTTTGGTTTGAGTGCCCACGCTCGGCGCGTTCTTGTTACTTCTGGCAGAGTTTTTCTCAAGACGACCAAGAACGCCTAAACTATGCACTTTGCATGATCCAGGATAGCGACGGTCGCCCCGTGCTCGATCTGCCTATCTGGGCATACGAGAACCGCGATATCTTCGAAGCCCTTTCGAGAGGACTGCGCCGCCTGCAAAAGACTGAGGTGCTTGCCAGTTTTTTAGAGGACGGGAAGCACCTCTATGGATTCAAGTTTGGAGTCCTGCCGGCGCATTGATGGCGGGGCGCTGTCTCAAGTCGTCTCGTTCTTTTAGGGTAACTACTCGCCCCCTCGTCAAGCTATGCGTATATTCTTAACAAAATGACCATTTTTGCAACCGATGACGCTGACGTCCAACCGGACGTCTAACGTCGACGTTTTACGTCCGGCGTAAGACGTTTGACGTCAGCGTTAGTCGATTAGGGGCGAGCAGTTACCTTTTAGGCTTTCTTGGCCCCATTCCCAATCAAACAACCTGCATTGCGCTTCTTGCGGCCACCCATTGAGGCTTCGCATGCCTCTGCTGTCGCACCAACCAGCGGCGCGCTTGGTCTACCCTTTTTGTGCAGTTATTAATAGCTGTAACATGGTGCAAAAAAAAGGGTAGACCTCCTACGGCCGAGTCAGCACGTTGACCATACGCCTAAAAACCCCCTGCTCTTCCCTCAAGTTAATATTGACTATGACATCGAGCTCGGCCATGAGCTCGTCAAACTTATCGCTCCACTCGATCACGCGCACGAAGGAGTCGGCGGGCGGCTCCATCAGCTCCTCGGGCAAGGCGCCTAAGCGGTACAGGTCCCAGTGCTCAACCAGAAATGGCGCTCCTGCCTGTGCGTACTCATGCGAGAGCACATACGAAGGAGAAGATACCGCAGCACTTATCCCGAGGGCCTTTACGAGGTAACGCACGAGGGTCGTCTTTCCGGCTCCGAGCTCCCCCACGAGTCCGATGCTCTGGCCACCCTTAAGCCCTGCCGCAAGTGTCAGCGCCAGAGATTCGGTGTCTCGTTCATCGACTAATTCCAGCTCTTGGGGGATCATATCCTTAGGCCCTGTTAATTAATAAAGGTGTCAAGTTGCGCTCAGATTTAGGTCAGATTTGAATTTTCTTTGAGTGGAAAAAACCGCAGACATAGTATCACGATATCGAGGATTTTCCCCACTCAAAAAAATTCAAAGATGGCCTGAAGATGAGATGCAAATTGGCACCTTTATTAATTAACAGGGCCTTATACCATACTCGGAGAGATAAGCTCGCCAATTGCCTGCGATACACAGAGGGCTATCTCTGAGGCACAGATCGGCCCGCCGCTCTTTTGCTGGGCGAGATCGCCCGCTCGCGCATGAACATAAACAGCGATCTTTGCCGCCGTGAGCGCAGCGTGCTTCTGGGCCAAGAGTGTGCCCACTACGCCCGCCAACACGTCGCCACTGCCGGCAGTCGCCATGTACGGGTTGCCAAGCATGTTGACGAATCCACGCTTCTGTCCATAGACGATGCTTGATGCCCCTTTGAGAACTACAACGGCACCTGTCAGCTCCGCGAGGCGCCTTGCCGAGGCATAGCGATCACGCTGCACCTCGGCAATCTCAACTCCAAGCAGACGCGCCATCTCACCCGGATGCGGGGTAAGGACCATCCGCGACAGATCGGGCCCTCCCGAACCTAGACTCTCGGCGAGTAGGGTCAAACCATCAGCATCAACAACCGTTGGTAGTTTGTGTTTAATGAGGAAACATAGCGCCGCTCTAAAGAAAGCACGACTGCGCTCTGTCAGCCCAAGGCCAGGCCCGATCACAACGCTATCGGCTAAGGCTAAAGCCTGCTCGATGTCGGCCATAGATGCACTGCAGAGATCTCCATCCTCGTCGGCCACGAGCGCGTGGATTACCTCCGGAGCTGTGCTTGAGCCGTGCGCGACCCCTTTTACTTTAATCTGAGTAATGAGCCCAGCGCCGGCATGTAGTGCACCCAGGGCGCTAAGAATCGCTGCTCCAGGCATCTCGCGCGAGCCGGCCAATAGCCAAACTCTACCCGCCTCACCTTTATGGGCGTCGGCCTTGCGCGGTGGCAGGCTTAGCGTACGACGGCTTAAAAGCGAGAACTCGCAATCCGTCAGGCAAGTAATGCCAACAGAAACAGCGCACAACTTTCCGCAGGCTTCACGCGCTGGGTACTGCAGCAAGCCACGTTTAAGCAGTTCAATACTAACCGTTTCGTCAGCACGCACATGCGGGGTATAAACCTCCCCCGTCTCGGCGTTAATACCGGTCGGCGAATCGATCGAAACAATAGGTGTCGTCGCCCGTCTGCAATCAAGAAGGATTTCTAGTATTCGCTTAATGCCCCCCTGCGGAGACTGATGCTGCCCGGTACCGAGCAGGGCGTCGACAACAAACGCCGATCTCTCGATCAGATCACGAAGCTCAGCTTCGCTAAGAGGACAGAGCACGACGCTACCGAGCGCGACTCCGTGGGGCTCACCGAAGATGTGAACTATGCCCTTAAGCGAACTCCAGCGATCAAGGTTGGTGATCAGCTCCGAACTAAGTCGTGGAGCGCTTGCCAGAACGAGTAATGTCTTTAGACCTGCCTGCTGAAGATGCCGCGCCACCACCGCGCCGTCGCCTCCATTATTCCCCGGCCCGCATAGAACCACTGCCGGGCGCTCCTGCGAAACAAGCGCTTGACTCAACGTACGAACGCGATCAGATACAGACTCTCCTGCCTGCTCCATCAGCTTAAGGGCGGACGTTCCGCGACTAATACACTGCGCATCATAGCGCGCCATCTCCTGAGGCGATGGCAGAAACTCGGCCCAAGCAGATTGGGCTAGGTGAATATCTTTAAATTCGCCATCGCTATCACCCGTCATACCGCCCCAATCGCTCGTTGGATAGCCTCGGCGATCTCAGAGGCATGTTTAATGCAAAGTGCCTCGTCCTCGCACTCTACCATTACGCGCGCCTTGTTTTCAGTTCCAGAGTATCGCACGAGAACCCGCCCCGTGCCCGCCAATTCACGTTCCTTTTGAGTAATTATCTTATGCACCGCACCCAGGCTCTCCAGTGGTGGCTTTCGACTGACGGCAACATTAATTAGCTTCTGCGGGAAACGCGTGAAACATTTAGCCAGCTCTGATAGTGGCTTGCCGCTGCGCACCATCACTGCGCTCACCATCAGGGCCGATAAAACCCCATCCCCGGTGCTCTGATGATCAGAGAATATCGTATGTCCAGACTGCTCGCCACCCAACTGCAGGTTTTTCTTAAGCAGCTCTTCGAGTACGTAACGGTCCCCTACCTGGGTGCGTGTAACCGAAATACCATGCGCCTGAAGGGCTTTCTCTAGTCCAATATTTGACATCACCGTCGTCACAACTCTGGAGTCGCGCAGGAGCCCACGCTCCTTTAGGTCGATAGCACACAGAGCCAAGATCGCATCGCCGTCGTGAACCTGCCCCTTTTCATCGACCACAATGCAACGATCGGCATCACCATCGAGGGCTACGCCGAGATTAAGGCTAGCCTCCAAGACGAGCTTGCGCACAACCTCCGGGTAAAGACTTCCGAATCCAGCGTTGATATTTTTTCCGTTAGGGCTTACGCCGCGCGAGGTCACATCAGCACCAAGTTCGGAGAATGTCTGTGGTGCAACCACATACCCCGCACCATTGGCGGCATCTATGCCGACTCGAAGCCCATCAAGTTTAAGCTCGCGCGGAAAAGCCCCTTTAAGAAACACCGTATAGCGTCCAACGGCATCATTAATACGTGCCGCTTTGCCGATCTCAGAAGATTCGGCCATCTTACCATCGAGTACCCCTGGAGCGAGGTACCCCTCAAGCTCCAATTCGACATCGTCTCCTAGCTTAAAACCGTCACGACCGATAATCTTTATGCCATTATCTTCAAAGGGGTTGTGTGATGCTGAAATCACGATTCCGGCATCGGCTCGCATACTGCGCGTTAGATAGGCGACCCCTGGAGTGGGAAGAGGGCCAACGAGCCAGACATCAGCCCCCATCGAGGTGATGCCGGCAGCAAGCGAGGTCTCAATCATGTAGCCCGAAAGCCGGGTGTCTTTGCCGATCAGAATACGGTGCTTACCCGAATGACTCAAAAAGTGCTTGGCGATGCCCTTTCCTAAGCGCACGAGGCTCTCAGGATCGAGCGGCGTCTTTCCCGCCACGCCACGAATGCCATCTGTCCCAAAAAATTTGCGCTCTATCGTACCACCCATATCGTTCACCTTCGAAAAACTTAACTTTCCACGTCCTGGTTTTGGTCTTGGTTCTGGTCTGCAGTGAGCTTGTCGAACAGTCTTTAACTCTTGTCGTGTCCTAGGCCGAAATCATAGGCCAATTGACCATGGCCAGGATTTAGGACCATGGCCGATCGACGGAGCTCACGCCTGGCCAGAACCAAGACTGTGATAAAGGCTCGCCCCGGCGTTATTAAGCAGTTACCCAACCGCACCCATAACGCCGCTACCTTACTCCCCTCTTCTTCTCTCCCCCAGCGGCAACTCTCACCACATGCACACGATCTGGAGTGATCGTGCTTACCCGTAACCCGGCCGGAAGATCAACCGCCACCGACACCTCGGCTCCCTCACTCAGGCCCGCCCGCATCCTTACATAGGGAACGACCTCCTCTACCTTTAATGCCTCAATCTTACCAACCGGTCCAATGACCTCGACGGCAACATCCTGTGGGTCAACACGCAGGTCGTTCGGCGATGGGGCAGCGCGCAGCTCTATACTTAGCCTCTTAAATTCCACCCTCTGCTCGACGTGCGCCAACCTTCCTCGAACCTTTATCATCGACGGGCTAACTTCCGAATAGTTTCCCGGAACGCGCACGCTCAACTCGCGCTCAAAGTCACCACCGATCTCGCGAAGATCGAGAGGCGCCGTCTCGATGCGGGTAAGGCCGTGAACCTCGACACGAGGCCCGCGCACGAGCACCTGCTGAGGGGAGACCTCCAGCGACTCCAGTGTATACCCAGGCGACACCTCCCCGATCTGCGGCACGACAACCGGCAACTGCCGCTCAGCTAGCTTATCAAAAGCAAGATCGATCTCAACCGGTTCGACTCGTTGCACGCGCACATACGGGGGGAGTGAGAGAAGGTCGGCGTGTAACGTCGCCACAAAGCTGTTACCCACCTGCTCCGGCAGGTTGATGCGAAATGCGGGGGGCGAAGAGGCGATTCGCATAACGAGCGAAGTTGGCCCGCGAATCGAGACCCGCGCCTGAGGCTCCTGTGGAGCGATAAGTATCGTATCTTTGGCTAGGTTCCGCACCTCAACCGGGACGATCAGCTCAATCACGCTCGTATTCGCCTCGCTGTTGACGAAGAGATACAGCAGTATCGCCACCATCAGCGAAAACGCCTTCAGCACCCAGTTTCTCAGGAAGTTAGTCATGACGCCTGACCTCATCAGCCGACAGCTGCGGGACGACGATACGCATGAGGGCGGCGATTAACATCGGGCCATCGAGATTGCGTGTCATCTTCCCCTCACGCACAAGTGATATCGAGCCATTCTCCTCCGAGACAACGATAACCGCTGCATCGCAGCGCTCAGAAAGACCCAGTGCGGCGCGGTGTCTCGTTCCAAGACTAGGGTCAAGGTCGGGATTAAAACTGAGAGGTAAAACACAACCGGCCGCTTTGATCGTATCGCCGTCGAGTATTACCGCGCCGTCGTGCAGCGGCGAATCTTTGAGAAAGATACTCAGGATCAACTTTCGATCGAAGCGTGCATCAAGGGTAACGGCATCTTCGACGAACTCATCTAGTCCCACCTCACGCTGAATAACGATCAGCGCGCCGAGCTTGAGCTCTGCCATTCTCGTGCAAACCACGGAGAGATCCTCAATCGTGCGCTCCACCAAGCGGCGCTGCTCGCGCCGGTAAAGCGGATGAAGTCCGACCTTGGTTAACCCGCGACGAATCTCGTCTTGAAATATGACGACAACGACAAGGATGATTGAACTTAAGAAATTTTCGAGGATCCATGCCAGGGTGACAAAGCCGAGCGGCTTAGCCAAAAAATAGATCGCTACGACGAGGACTAATCCCGAAAGCATGGGCGCAGCGCGCGTACCGCGAATCACGAGCAGCCCGCGATAGATTAGGTAGGCCACAATCAGCACGTCAACAACGTGCCGCAGCATTCCTATGGTTAGCACCTCACCGTTTCCGCCCAGCATTGCATTCCGCTACGCGGAGACCGATAGCTTCTTGGCCTCCGCAGACTCTACCACCGCTGCTTTCTTATCATCGGAAGCACCAGCGACAACCGGCTCAGGGAGCGGCTGTTCGCCGTGCATAATACGTTCGATATCCTCGGAGTCGAGGGTCTCTTTCTCGATTACCGCCTTTGCCATGGCATGCAGCTTGTCGGTATTTTCAGTTATGAGCTTATGCGCTATCTCATACTGCCGATCGAGAATGGCCTTCACCTCACGGTCGATCTCTACCTGAATAGCCTCGGAGTGCTCACGCGGCTTACCGAAGTCACGACCAAGGAAGACATGCTCTTCCTTACTCGAATAGTGCACCGGGCCGAGCTTTTCGCTCATCCCCCACTCGCACACCATTCGCCGCGCAATATCGGTGGCACGTTCGATGTCCGAGCTTGCCCCGGTATTCATATCATCAAAGATCAACTCCTCGGCGACACGACCACCAAAAAACACCGCCAGTTGAGCGAGCCAGTATGATTTCGAATAGGTATGCTTATCATTCTCTGGGAGCTGCTGCATCACCCCGAGCGCCATTCCACGTGGCACTATAGTTAGCTTATGCACCGGGTCTGCATTCGGCAAAAGTTTAGCTACGAGCGCATGGCCTGATTCATGATACGCGGTTGTCTTCTTCTCTGTCTCTGAGAGGAGCATCGAACGACGCTCCGCCCCCATCATAACCTTGTCCTTGGCGAACTCAAAGTCAGCTCGGTCGACCTTGTCCTTGCCCTTACGCGCCGCGTACAAAGCCGCCTCATTCACCAGAATCTCCAGGTCTGCCCCGGAAAAGCCAGGCGTACCTCTGGCGACGATATCAAGCACGACATCGTCTGACAGAGGGACGCGCCGCGTATGCACCTTAAGGATCCCGATACGGCCGTTAAGGTCGGGACGAGGCACCACCACACGACGGTCGAATCGTCCGGGGCGAAGAAGCGCCGGGTCCAATACATCCGGGCGGTTGGTGGCCGCGATAAGGATCACCCCTTCGTTGCTCTCAAAGCCGTCCATCTCAACCAGAAGCTGGTTGAGCGTCTGCTCGCGCTCGTCATGCCCACCACCCATGCCTGCGCCGCGGTGACGCCCAACGGCATCAATCTCATCGATGAAGATTAGACACGGGGCGTTCTTCTTGCCCTGAATGAAGAGATCGCGCACCCGCGAAGCACCGACGCCGACGAACATCTCGACGAAATCAGAGCCTGAAATGCTAAAAAACGGCACTCCTGCTTCACCGGCTATGGCCTTCGCCAGGAGGGTCTTTCCAGTCCCCGGGGCGCCGACAAGCAAAACCCCTTTGGGGATACGGCCACCAAGGCGAGTGAACTTCTTCGGATCTTTTAGAAAGTCGATGATCTCTTCCAACTCGGCTCGCGCCTCATCGATCCCAGCCACATCGGAAAAGGTGACTTTTGTTTGGCTCTCGGTGAGGAGCTTGGCGCGTGATTTGCCAAAACTCATCCCCTTTCCCGCGCCAACCTGCATCTGGCGCAAGAAAAACACCCAGATCACCACCAGCACGATAATCGGCAGAAAGCTTGAAGCGAAGAGCAGATACCAGGGCTCCTCATCTGACCTCTCCGCCGTGATGGAAACCCCGTTACTGCGCAGGATGCTTATCAACTGATCGTCTTTGGGGGCGATCGTGCGAAATGGTTCAGCTTTATCGGTGTACTTGCCGGTAATGACGTCGCCCTTGATCACCGCCTCTTTAATCTGCTTAGCTTCCACATGCTCAACAAAAGTAGAGTACGCAATATCGGCCACCCCCGGAGGCGTGCGCGCCACAACGCGCCCAACGATCAGGCACAACACAACAATGGCAACCCATAAGAAAGTATTACGAGATAGATACCCCAAACGACGTCCCTCCCCAGGAGTTAGGTAACTTCTCAATAACCCGGGCAAAAAAACTTGATCCTAGTCCAGGTCTTGGTTTTTGTCTTAAGTTCTCGTCGCGTCCTTGGTCGAAATTATTGACCAAATAACAATGACCAGGATTTAGGACCATGACCAAAACCAAGACTAAGATGAGATCTACCCGGGCTTTACGAGCAGTTACGACAAAACACTGCAGGGGTATTCTGTCATAGAGAATATTGAGCCGTCTACACCACTTTAGCTTAAAAATTTAGTATCTGCTCAATAACCCCGGGCGAAAGTGCCTGGATCCTAGTCCTGGTCTTGGTTCTGGCCTGCGGTGAGCTTGTCGAACAGTCTTAAGTCATTGTCAGGTTCTTGGCCGAAATCGTTCACCAATTGACAATGACAAAGATTTAGGACCATGACCAGAACCAAGACTAGGGTAAAGACCCGCCCCGACTTATTGAGAAGTTACGCTTGACGAGGGGGCGAGTAGCTACCTTAACTGCTCCCCAAGAAACGCTCCCGTTACCACAACCGCCCCCCCTTTGCTACAAAGTGTAATCCCACCGGGAATCTCTAGTGCACTGCGCTCGCCAACGATAAAGTCGACCAGCGCGTGCGCGTGCAAACGACCTATCCTAAAACCTAGTTTTGGCAAAAATAGAACCTCGGCCACACGCCAGCGAAGCGCCTCGGGTAGCTCGGCAAGCACCTTAACCAAGGCTCGCCTCCACAACTTCGTGCCAAATTCGAGGTCGCCTATAGGTAAAACTGCGCGCGAACATACCTCATCCATCGCTTCCGTGTCCTGTGCTAGATGCTGTGCCCGAATTGAGAGCACCTCAACTATCCTGGAATCGAACTGCTTTGATAGCAGCGGTAGTAGCTTATGTCGCACACGGTTACGAAGGAAATCTTCATCAAAATTGCTCTTATCGACACGAAAACGCAGCTTGTGATGGCGCACAAAAAGCTCAATCTCGGCGCGCGGCACCAACAGCAGTGGCCGCAAGCAGCGACGTCTTTGATCTATTCGCGCGATTGAACGCATCTCTTTATTTGAGACCAGGCGCATAAGGAGAGTCTCGGCGACATCGTTGGCATTATGCGCAGTCAGCACCTGTTGCAACTCACACCTAGCGCAGATCTCAGAGAAAAAAGTGTAGCGAAGATTTCGCCCCCAGGCCTCAAGATTACCGCGCTTGGGTGGGGATGCCCGCTTGAGGTGAAATTCGAACCCGAGCAGCTTAGCTTGCTTTTCTACGAACATCGCGTCTTTGACACTTTCCGTGCGCAATCCATGATCGACATGGGCAACCTCAAAATGCGCCTTGAGCAGGCGCTGCAACATGGCGCAGCCATGCAACAAAGCGATGCTATCGACGCCCCCCGACACCGCCAAAAGATAGCGTCCGCCGCGTTGCAGCTGTTCGCGCAGGGCGCATTCAACCGATAATTTTCCTCGTGACATGGTCCCTAGGCTACCTCAGTGATGGCGCTAATTCTAGACCGTCCGCAGAAAGTTGTGAGGCAAAAAGTGCATAGATGGCGGACGGAGCAGAGATATAACTAAAAGTTGTGTACGCACCCAAGAGCGGTAGCCGCTAGCGCGGCTACCGCTAAGGGGGTCAAGCGTCGTACCCTGCTGTTGATTTGAAACAGCCCATAATCCATAATCTGGTAGTACGTAACTTAAGACCATCCATAATCTGGTAGTACGTAACTTAAGACCATCCATAATCTGGTAGTACGTAACTTAAGACCATCCATAATCTGGTAGTACGTAACTTAAGACCCA
>CAIXSY010000257.1 GCA_903922175.1 uncultured delta proteobacterium
CTGTAATCTGCTTTCTCCGTCTCTCGCCGCAAGATGTTCCACCAACCTCCAGACCTCGGCTCGGCGAGAGCCGTGAGGGGAGAGATCTGGCAGCTTTCCGCTGACTGCATCTGATGCAGCTGCAGCTTTCGGCCGCAGCCCACGGCCTTAGCCGTCTTGTCCTACGACTTGTCCCCCGTAGCATCGACCGCGAGGTCGAGCGAAGGGGGAAGCACTTGCCGCGCCTGTCCATGACCAGGATTTAGGAACGTTCGGCTGAGCTCCCGTCTCCGTAGCTTCAGTTATTTGGGCGAGTGATTAGATCTAATACCTCATCGACTCCGACTGGCTTATCATCTATGAGAATCGTTGGCAGCACCGTAGCTGAACTGAAGACACTAAAAGCCACCCGTCGCAGCGCCTCAAGGTAGCTCTCTCGTCCATTCATGCACTCGGCAAAGGCCTTGACGTCGAGCAGGGTACTGCGTGCTAGAGCCCTCAACTCGGGCACATCCTTTGGACGCGGATTCCGCCCTAATAGTGCCAAAATAAAAGGACGCTCCTTCCCCTGCGCTGCTGCACAAAGGGGCGCTTGAAGTAGGGGGATCTCTGCCTGCTCATTTTTCATCGGCGATGCAACGAGTGCCAGATCTGCTTTGGGATAAAGATCTCCGGATTCAAGAGCGCTAAGGATAGTGCGAACTGCTGCGAAAGATGGCCCACATCCTATGCCATAAATTACAACTACGTGCTGGCGCCGCGCCTTATTGGAGCCATCCAAACTCTCCGATGAGGGAAAGAGCCAATTACTATCATGCAAATCGTCAAACTGATCCTGTAGCTCCTCGGTGGTCCTCAGAGCTTTCCCCAGATAATCCTCAGCAACGACCTGCGCCGAGGACAGCATGCCACAGAGTCCCCAGGCTAGAACTAACCAGAATAACGAATTTCTCACGGAAAACGCACGCTGTAAGTTTTGCTTTTGGTGCCAGGACTTCTATTGCCCGGACTTCTAGTAGGCGGCGGGCTTACTTGAGGGCTCTTGCAAGCACAATCGTTCATAGCGGTAGTGAGCTCACACTTCTGGTTGCCAGGGCAGTTGCCAGCGCACTGAGTGTAGTAGCCAGTACCATCGCCATTTATTAACAGGTATGGGGCACACCCCTCCTTTGCGTTGCGGCACGTACACTTATTCTTGAAAGAACCATCCGGCTGACGGATACTCATCAGGTAGCACGCCCCGTTCCTAGACGCGACGCAATCGCAATTCTCACAATACAACATGCCCTTAGCATTTGTTTTTGTCGTACACGAATCAGCGCAGGGTGGTGGAGAACTGGATGAGCCGTTTGTCTGAGCGTAAGTTGGCCCAAGCGGGGTTAGGCAAGTTAAGACGATGGTAATAAATCCAAACAATTTCATAGGTACCCTCACAGGCTTCAAGAAAAACAGGTGGACTACTTAGCGTTTAAATGACTTATTTACGATCTGCGTTCGGCGGTCGTTTTTTTATTCTCCTACCGGCGAGGCGCATATTCCCGCGCCTCGCCGGCAAACATGCAATAACATTCTTTATCAGCGCCGATCCTACAGGCCCGCTGCTGATTTAAATATGGAAAAAGGACTAATACGAATGGATTTATTAGGAGGAGGACTTACTTGCGGCCCAACACACCCACAGTTACTTCCGGAAGCTGCAAGCTCGCATGTCTCATTGCTGTTAGGGCACACACCGTCACATTTCGTGGCATATCCCTTCCCCTTTATCACCTTATAAGGGGCGCAGGCTTCAGTGCCTAATCGGCATGAGCACTTAAGGTTGTTATCGGGCGGCAGATTCATAAGGCGGCAATTTCCACCCTTCGCCTGCTCACACTCACAGTCCTCGCATGACTTCAAAGTCTTAGGTGGTACTGGCGGTTTGGCTTTAGGTTTTCCTGGATCGACAACCGTATCTACGGTTTTACACGCATCAGGGCATGCCGGCGGAGATGATGAAGAGCCACTAGACTGAGCGTAACTCAATCCGAGAGGGGCTAGGCAGGCCAAGAACATCGCGGCTAATCTAATTAATTTCATAACTTTTACTCTCCGTTATCGTATTAAGACGAAAATCGCCGCACTTAAATTAACATAAAGTCCCAGGGGGTGTCTAGGATGTTTCCTAACACTGCAGCTTTTAAATATGTCTAGGTAGCGCAGCTCAGCGACCTCGAGGCTGAACTTGTTTACGACACGTGTGCCCATACATTCGGCCTCTTATAGCCAAAATCCTCAACAAGCTTGATGCCTTCGGGGCTTTTTTTTGAGGACTAAGCGAATAAATAAAAAAAATATTAAATAATGCTACATCTCTCAACAAACCGGCCATAACGTAGGTAGAGGTTGTTCAGCAAACCAAGTAGGGTGGCCGTGAATATTAAAGGTTCCTATACAGCAGTACTTCTCAGCGTTCTCGCGCTACTATCGACGCTCGCGTTACCGACACGGCCTATGGGCTATTGCTCTGCTGGAGCGCCCTCAGACTCGCTGGCGGCGCTCTCTGTTATCGGCATCGACTACTCCCGGGACGGGTCTAGGCAGGCAATTGTTCATTACAGCAAAAGCGAACACGACGAGGTATTTGCAGAAGGAGACCCTATCTTCGGGCTCGGAACAGTCGTTTCGATTGAGCCTACGCAAGTAGTGATTCGCGAGAATCGCTGCCATGGGCTTAAAGCTCTACACCTAACGGGCGGCATCAGCAGTCAAGATAAGCACCGTTATGCGCGGACGGTCGCTAGCGTCTTCTCGGCTATGGCGAAGGGTGAGAATTTCGACTCAACGTTTCCTTGGAATGAGCTCTCCTTTCGTAATCTCGGCGGTGTGGTGCGTGTGAACTGCCCGAAAGACCAAAGTTGTTATCCGCTTCCCGAAGCGGTCGTTAATGAGAGCCCCGCCTCCTTTCGAGATCTCGATAAGTTAGGTGCAAGAGATGTGCGAGGGCAGGGGCCTAATGGGATTGCCTTAGGAGATGTTCCTCCTGACAGTATTCTCGGGAAGATCGGCATAGGCTCGGGATTCGAGATAATGAGGGTGAATGGACGTGATGTTCGTAGCATAGGAGATCTCACTCGCACCCTTTCCACTTTTGAGGGAACTGTACGGATCATGTACAAGTGCCCCCAAGGGATCATGTCAAACTCTGTGCTTCTTCTCTCTGAATAAAGATTATCGATATTCTATAGGAACCTCGCAGCGCTACGTCCCATCAAAAAATATGTAGCACTGAAATACAACGCCAAGAAAGCCAAACAGCAAACATAAATAGCCAATAACTGGCCTTGCCACCGGCAGTGCAGACTGATACCCACGAACCAAAAAGTAAGCCAGCGGAACAACCAAGAAAACTGTGTAACGAAAATCAGCCAGGCCGCCGTTCGAATAGACCAACCTAATGCCGATTTTGGAGACCATGGTGGCGAGAAATATCAGCCACATCGGCAGGCTTAGCTCCGAGCGCTGTTTTAGGTCAGCATATGCCCCCCAAAGCATGAGGAGTACAAGCTGCATGCCGACCAGGAGTAGGCCTGAAGTCACCCAGCTCCAATGGGCAGGGAACCTAAATTCCGAAAAGAACGCCGAGCGAAAGCTGTACTCCCACATAAACCGTCGTCGAAAAGCATCGTTCCATGTGTCGTTGTAGACAAGCTCGAGCACCCTGATTGGGTTAAACACAAGAAAGCTGGCAGGTGTATCCTCCGAGAATAAGCCAGGCGCATTGTGTCTTATATTTCCGACTAAGGATGGCTGTCCCTCACTAATGCGTTGGTAGGCGTACCATCCGCTGACAGCTCCGCATATAAGAAAGGTAATAAGCCCCCAGGTAATTTTGCGCTTCCAGGGGAGCTCTCGATGGAAGACCAACGCTCCGACACATACGCCTACGAAGATGATCAGAGACGACTTACAGAGGAGTGCTAGGCAGAGCAGTAGAGACAGGATAACCCAGGCTGCGCCGGAGGGGGCGCTCCACCACTTAATAAGTGTCAGTATGATAAAAAGGCTGACAAGGTATGCGGGGACATCGTTATTGATCCGCGAGCTTAAGAAGATGTCGGCTGGAAGCAGCGTAGCTACTGCGCTGTAGAGGAGCAGGCAAGCAGTGGAAGATGCGCTACGGAATAGGACGAAGCCGATCCCCATGGCTACGATCGCCGAGATATTTCCCATGAGTAGAGAAAATCCCTGCAACACCTCCGGCCGGTATATCTCGCTAACCGACAAAAAGAGCTGGCAAAACTTTAGCCAATAGGCCGACAGGAAGTAATAGAGCGGCGGCTGGTAAGACTGCCAACCGAGGTCGTAGGGGGGGAGAAGCCAGTTGTTATATACATATTCTATGTAATCGTAGTGCCCCTGGGTGTCGTATTGCCGCATCCACCACGGAGTCGCCAGCACGTAGGTTAGGCGTAGGGTCATAGCTACAAGTGGCAACAGGCAGACGCATAGCTCGGCCCATGATAAATGAAATCTGCAGCTAAGCTTACATATCGCCGCAAGCCCAATTATAAAAGTAAAGACGATAGCGCATATGATAATCGGGTCGCATCTTGCGGGAATTGTATTGAAATTTGGTGGGCCGGCAGCATTGTTCACCGTCGCAGAGAGCATGTTGCCGCCCGGATGTAGGTGTGGGCCGAGCCAAAGGGTATGCGGGGTCGGCCAAACCGTGGTCATTTCGTCAAGAGTGAGCGCCTCGGAGTTAATCGATACGTTTTCTAGCTGATCATCGGCATAAGTCTCATAGTAAGCATACGGAACAATCGACGGGTTAATTACTAAATTGAAACGGTATGTGCCAGGCTCTTGGTGGGCGTTAACGTCGTTGACGTTGGGAATTGGAATATTCGCCCCGTCGGCTAGGACCATAGTTCGCCTGCTAATCCCTGGTAGCGTTGCCAGTCGCAGGGCGTAAAGAGTGGTGACTAGGGTAATAGATATTATGCAGGAGTATATCCATGCTTTTGAGAGCGGTGCAGGCTTAGTCCCCCAAGATAAACAGGCGTCTGTGGTTTTCATCTTGCTTTAATTCCTGATTTCGAGGAGCTTATCCGGATGGATTTAGCCGGGCAATATGGTTATTCGTAGCAAACGGTAATTAGTGTAGTGAATTAGTGCAGTGGTGGTGATCGATGAATAGCCTTAGTGTGGGCCAGTTAAAAGATCCTGAGCTCAGCGTAATAATCCCAGTCTTCAATGAAGAGCGCACGGTAATTGCTGCCCTTGAACGAGTTTTGCGGGCACCGTATCGAAAGCAGGTCCTGATCGTCGATGATGGTTCAACGGACCAGACGGTTAGCTTGCTCGAAGGCTATCTGGCTTCGAGTGCGGTTGTGGGGCTTCTCGGCGATCAATCGGTCGAGATGTTTCGTTTAGCCAAGAACGGTGGCAAGGGGGCTGCGATTCGTGCCGCCGTGCCGCACATCGCCGCTCCTCTGGTGATCATTCAAGACGCCGATATGGAATATAACCCAGCCGATTACCCGCTGATGATCGAAGTATTGAAGCGCGGCGAATCTCGCGTTGTTTATGGCTCGCGCTACCTCAGCGGCGATAACATTCTCCCCTTTACGCACTATCGGCTTGGGGTAATGCTCCTTAACCTTCTCGTTCTTCTGCTCTATGGCGTGCGCCTTACTGATGAAGCCACCTGCTATAAGTGCTTTGAAAGTAGTTTGCTCAAGGGGCTCGATCTTCGCACAAGCGGTTTTGACTTTTGCCCGGAGGTGACGGCTAAGGTTCTACGCGCAGGATGTACGATCATTGAAGTGCCGGTTTCGTTTAAGTACCGTACGGTGGCAGAGGGTAAGAAGATTCGCTGGCATGATGGGATTGCGGCGGCGTTGACGCTGCTGCGCTATCGCTTCTGGAGGGCACCCGCGGCGGTGAGTCGCGCCAATATGGAGTAGTGCCTCCCCAAAGCTGGTAGCATGTAACCCTTCTCCACTCCAAGTAACTTAAAGTAAGTTCCACCAACATATCGAAATAATTGAGGCAATAAATTTTCGGCTCCTCAGCAGAATCTGTGGGTGAGCGGCGGCTCTGGTAATTCGCTAAGCCTTTGATAGGGCATGGTTTTTAGGGAATTGGCGGTGCGGAAGCCGTATGATTTTCTGATACTCGCTTTAAGTTTATTATTCATGCCCTCTACAGCACCGAGTGATATTCGACCCTTAGGCGGACTTCATTACTTTGCGACACTATTGGTCGAGGAAATTGGCTGCAGCTCCGGGGTAGACGTAATCCCAGAAGAACTGGAATTCTTCCTTCAACAGACAAGTCAGGTCTACCTAACTAATCTGGGGACGCTGTCCCCAGCCCCCTGGGATTTTACGCATTGAAGAACTTCCGGGTGGGTTTTAGGATCAGAAAAGCAGCAGACGAGCAAAGAACGAAAGAGGAGTCGCGCCTGCCGTCTGTTTCTTCCCGTCGCGGGTGATTTTATTAATTTCTTGCCTATTTTCACCTCAAGAAAAGTAGCTTTTCGAAAACAGGGTCTTTCCGGACAGGCCCTAGCATAGTGTGCGCTGCATACACGTTAGTGGTAATTCGTGATATTCCAAAAGGCAACCAGGACTTTGGTTCCCAGCTTCGAAGAGCCGTCACCTCAATTGCAGTCAATATCGCCGAGGCTGTTTGGAAAACGGGGAAAGACGACCAAAAACGCCTCTTTTTCATTGCTCGTGGAAGCGCCACTAAATCGGCAACTTGGTATGACATACTGAAAGTGGCTGGTCTTGTTACCGAGGCGCAGAGCAAGAAAGCAAAAGACGACCTATAGCAGACGCAAAAAGTCTTGTCGCGACTTGTCCCCCGTAGCATCGACCGCAGCCCGTCTCGCCATAGCTTCGGCCGCGAGGCCGAGCGAAGGCGGAAGGTCGAGCGAAGGAGGAAGCGCGGCGCTCCCTTCGACTGACGCTCAGGACAGGCCGGCCGCCCCCGCTATTCGGGGGGCCGGCAAGACTTTTTGTGGACGGTATGACTGCCCTTTTACCTGCGACCACGACCGTTCGACAATCTCACGACAGGCCACGAGTACGTCCACGCTCACGAAGAAATACACGAGCAATGCAGAAAACTGTAAAAGTTACCCACTAAAAACGTCGAAGATCCTGAATATACTCTCCGAAGCGAGTAGATTAAGGGGACACTTTCAATTACAATCAGATTCTGAATTTATACTGTATCCAGTTGTTTATGTTTAGCGTCGCACCTCTTAGCCCGCCACTAGCGTCGAACCTGATTGGAATCAAACCACTGCCGATCGCGCAGATTGTAGTTCCTGGGTATCGCGAGCCAATCCAACTTCTTGAGCGGCTCGGTCATGCAAGATCTCGCACGAGTATTTTTAGTACCAGTCAGCCGGAGATGTTGGTGAAGCTTTTTCATCTAAACGCCGAGGATGGCTCGCGAAGAGTCGAGATTGAGGGGGCCTTCCGGATGGAGATCGGCAATTACCTTGCTCTGGCTGGCCCCGAGACCTCGGCCGCTTTCAGGGGGCACTCACCAAACCATTTTGCTCCACTGATGTTTGTTTCAGGGCGGGAAAAAACCACAGATTTTGGGTACCTTGCCATAGAGTTCGTACGAGGGCTAAATCTCCTTGATTGGCGGCACCGCTTGGATGGTGGACCGGGAGTAGTCGAGTTCCACGCGTTGGGAAGCTGGCTTAATGTTGTCGTAGGCTCCTTCCGCGCCAATGGAATAGCGCTGATGGATTTCAAGCTTGAAAATGTTATTCTCCGAGATCCTGATTCACTTCGCGATGACGATGTTCCGCTGAAGATAATCGACATGGGGGATCTTCTGATGGGGCGCCACAATAATCCCCATAAGCTTAAAATGGTTGCCTATAGCACGACGATTGGATATGCCGAAGTCTTTGAGAATATGGCCACATTGCGCGCCGGGAAATTTCTCGGCGTCGATTGCGATCTCTTCTCTCTGGGGGTGGCGTTACTCGAACTAGCAACCGGGAAAGCCCACTTTCCGTTGACTGATCAACTGCGCGATAGCATCCCGGCTGATGCGCTGCACGCTTTGACCGACATGCACCAGCAACATCTTGCTGAGTTCCCGCACCTGAATGGACATTTTCTTGATTTCGCTGCTCAATTGAAGGAGGGCTATCTTTATATGGAGACGTTTTGGCAGCTGCTGCAGCTTTGTTATGCGCCAGGTCTCAATCACTCGGCATCCACCTTCGAGCAGCAGTGTCGCGTACTTAACGAGCAGGTCCTGCCGATTGGGATTGATTTTATCGCGGAGATCTTGCCGGAGCATCTGCGCTGGGCGGCGCAACCGATTGCGAAAGCAACCGCCCCCAGACAGATTCGTTATGCCGATATAGAGGGGATTGATCACGACTTCAGCTCTGCCTTCGCACAATCGCAAGCGGGAGGCGAATAAATTCGACCTGGGCAGCGTGAAAAAGCAAATGCTGATAGATGCATGTCGACAAAATCCATCATAGGAGAGCAACAAAGCCATACTCGCCGAGCGCAAGCTAGATTTGCAAATGAACTAAGCAACACCTGTTGTGCATAGTTTAGCCTGCAATCGATTCTTAAGCTATCCCGCCCGATTCCAAGATTGAAGATTACTACCCCGCGTACCCCGCCCTTTTGTAATTTTATTGTAACAAGC
>CAIXSY010000258.1 GCA_903922175.1 uncultured delta proteobacterium
AGAGCGGCATCGAGCATTGTTTTGAATCTGGCGGAAGGGCGGGGTCGTGGGACGAAGGCCGACCAGAAAAGATTCTTCCACATGGCCTTTGGGTCGGTCAGAGAGTGTCAGGCGATTCTGGACATTAGCCCTGAGCCCAGCGCTGAGGCCGTTCAGTTAGCTGACGTTTTGGCCGCTAGCGTCTACTGCCTCATCAGGAGTTACGGCTAAGGCCGTCGGCTGCGGCCGCAACTGATGCTGCAGCTGCATCTGATGCTGACAGCTGACTGCAGATCTCAGATAGCAGATTACAGGATGCTCGACCCTCTCTTCCGCGCGAATGCGCGGGTCGGTTCAACGAGCAGATACCGGCGCCAGAACAGCGGCGATGCTCTTCTCCGGTATGATAAACACCCCCGCCCTCGACGAAAGCAGGGCGTAGCGTTTGTCTCCGTGCTTATGCAGGTTGCCGATCTGTAGCGTTTCACTGCTGCCGATATAGTTGATGCTTACCACAGCTTGCGGTGGTTTTAGCCCGAGTGCCTCAGGCTCATTTGAGATCATCTCCGGTGGGATCTGCACATCAAAGGTGAGCCCTACCAGGACTCCCAAAATGTTATCGATCTGCGGAGGCTTAATCTCTTGAGAGTTTATGCCTCGGGCTACCCAGGCGGCGAGATCGGCGCTGTCACTAAACACCGGTTGGGCATGGTAGATATCTTTTTTTACAGGATTGGCGTTGAAAAGCGAGTATGAACGGTCACCTGAGCGTACCTCGACGTTGATAATGCTGCTTTTATAGATCGCGCCAAAGGCAAGGCTTGATTCCTGCTGCACATGCATCAGTGACAATTCGTTGTAGTAGAAGTAGATCAAGACCGCCATCACGAGCGATCCGATAGTCCAGGTGAGATAGTTGTGTTTCATCCGCGCTACCACCTATCCGCCGCGTGCGCTGCACGCTCAAATAAATAATCTTCCATGCGCTGCATCTCGCGCACGCGGCGCAGGGGGACGTTCTCGTGGTCGAATCCACAGAGGTGGAGGATTCCATGCACCAGAAGCCGGAGTGTTTCGCGCCGATGGGTTACGCCGTACTCACGTGCTTGGCGACGGGCGGTGTCGACCGAGATCACCACATCACCCAGTGATGAGGGCATGACACCGCCACTTTCTCCCTCAAGCTGCGAAAAAGAAAGTACGTCTGTGGGCTTATCTTTTCCTCGATACTGTGCGTTTAGACGATGAATGGTGGGATCGGCGACGAAGAGAATACTCAAATGCTGCACGCTCGCGGGGGGGAGACGGCGCAAACTCAGCTTAGATTCCAAGGCGCTTAAGATCTTCTTTGCCGTCGCCTGGATCCTCTTTCTCTTCAGTCTCTGCTTTTTTGTATTTTGCAGCACCTCGATTGTCCAGCGACGCGGCTGTCTCTTCTTCGACTTCTTCTCGTTCATTACCTTTCTCCGCCGGTTCGGCATAGGCGATGCGTTGATGATAAATCCCGGACAAAACCCTTGTAAAGGACTTGGCGATAGAATGCAGATCTTTTAGGGTTAATTCGCACTCGTCCAGCTCGCCTGAAGCAAATACCTTATTGATCATCTTTTGGACCAATCCCTGGATACGGTCGTAGGAAGGGTCACTAATTGTGCGCGTCGCAGCCTCAATGCCGTCAGCCAGCATGAGGAGCGCTGCTTCCCTGGTTTGTGGTCGCGGTCCGGGATAGGAATAGAGGTTGACATCAACGCTAGCCACGTCTTCGCCACCTTCGACGGCCTCTTTACATGCCTTGTCGTAGAAATATTCGATGCGCGAGGTGCCGTGATGCTGTGGGATCATATCTTCGAGCTGCTGCGGCATGCCGTGTTTGCGACTGAGCTCTATGCCGTCTTTGACATGTGAGCGGATAATGAGCGCAGACATCGAGCTGCTTAGGCGCTCGTGACGGTTTTCACCGCCTGCTTGGTTCTCAACGAAGTAGAGTGGCTTTCTGATCTTTCCGATATCATGGAAGTAGGCCCCGACACGAGCCAGCACCGAGTTCGCACCGATAGTCGAAGCAGCACCTTCGACCATCATGCCCATGACCATGGAGTGATTCCAGGTGCCGGGACATTGGACACTGAGCTCTTTGAGGAGGGGGTGATCGAGTGTCGCCATTTCGATTAAACGTAAGTCGGTGACGTAGCCGCCTAGATACTCGAGTGCCGGGATGAATCCAGCTGCCAAGATGGCGGCAAATAGGCCACCTGCAAGTGCCGCCAACAGCCGAATGCTCAGATCCGAGGCCGATACGCTAGGCTCGAAAAAAATCGAAGCAAAGGCGAAGGGGAGCGAGAGCACCGAGATGCGTAGTCCAGCCTTGAGGTACGCCGAGCGCGAACGAAAGGAGCTTAAGCTTAAGCTTGCGACTAAAGTGCTCACACAAACGTAGAGCGACATCACCGGCTGATAAGGGGAATAGACTCCGACAATTGCGGCCAGGCTTACTCCGAGCACAAGTCCGTACTGCAATCCAAAGACGGCTTGGAGCAGCAGTCCTCCGGCAGCGAAGGGGATGGCGAATTCAAACGAATTCGCGTGCAGGTCCGTCATGTGTCGGGCGACTGAGAGGTAATTAGCTAGACTAAGTGCCAATATGCGCCCGACGCTGATGATCAAAATCGAGAACAGGAGCACGATAGTCAGTGCGCAGGCGTCTTTGATCCGTGGTCGATACTGGCGAAAAGCGGCGACAGCGAAACGGTGCATGGTATACAGGGTTAGCCCGACAATCAGCATTCGCCCCAGCGGCTGTAGTACTGCTGAGCCGTCGTTGACGCCACTGAGAAGTACCTCTGCAGTTAGCGCGCCGGCGGCCCCATAGAGCAGGGCCTGCAACGAGTACGTGCGTGCAGGAGATGAACTGGTCGATTGGGGCTTGGCAGTAAACATCTCTTAGCGCTCGTCAGAACGTGGCTTTTTCACCGAGTCATAGGCAGAGACGATTTTGGCGACGAGCGGATGGCGCAGGACATCGTTCTGCGAGAAGTAAACAAACGCTAGTCCGGGAACCGATTTGAGCAGCGCCAGAGCATCATCGAGCCCGGACATAATCCCGCGCGGCAGATCGATCTGGGTCGGGTCGCCCGTAATCACGCACTTGGATCGGTGCCCGATTCTGGTGAGGAGCATCTTCATCTGCACCGGAGTTGTATTCTGCGCTTCATCCAGAATTACAAAGGCATTCGAGAGCGTGCGTCCACGCATAAAGGCCAACGGGGCTACCTCAACCAATCCCTTTTCAACCATCTCCTTGGCGCGGTCTAGTTCGACCATGTCGTGGAGGGCGTCATAGAGTGGTCGCAGATAGGGGTTGACCTTCTCAGCCATATCGCCCGGTAAGAAGCCGAGCTTTTCTCCGGCCTCAACCGCTGGACGGCAAAGAACGACGCGCTTTACCTCTTTATTGAGCAGTGCGGCAACGGCCATGGCCATGGCCAAATAGGTTTTGCCGGTACCGGCGGGGCCGATGCCAAAAACCATGTCATGCGTCTTGATCGCTTCGAGATATTGCTTCTGCTTAAAAGTTTTGGGCACGATGCTGTGCTTACGCCCGGCGATGCGCAGCTGGTCGCGAAAGAGCTCCTCAAGGCGCAGCTTTCTATTGGATGAGAGCATGGCGATGGCGCGCTCGATATCGCCCTGAAAAAGTGGCTCACCACGTGCGATAAGCTCAGAGAGCTGGGTCAGCAGATCTTGCGCCAGATCCACCTCCGTGTCTAAACCATTAAGAACCAGACCCTGCGCGTCCCTGCCGATTTTAATTCCCAGTTCGCGCTCGACAGTTCTTAAGTTTACGTCTCGTTCACCGACGAGAATCTGGAGCACATTGCTATCGGTTAACGGCAGATGTGCTTCTTTGTCCTGTGCGCGGGGGTAGTGGTTCTTCTTTTTGGTCAAGTGTGTGCTCCTTGAAGCGATTGAGTTACAAAGTGTTTCTAGATCACTAGATCATTAGATGATCCCAGGGGATACACAAGTTCGCAGTAATTGCTCAAAACCCCGGGTAGATCTTGCCCTAGTCTTGGTTGTGGTCCTGGTCCTAAATCCCGGTCGTTGTCAAATGATCAATGATTTCGACCAAGAAGAGGACGATGACTTAAGACCAGGACCAGTAACTACTCATTAACCCCGGGCGAACAGCTCTTGCTTGAACTTGCACTTGAACCGCTCCTGATTCCTGCCCCTGCTCCTTTTCCTATTCCAATCAAGAGGATAAGGGGCAGGAGCAGGAATCGGGAACAGTTCCAGTTCATGTTCAAGATTTAGAATTACCC
>CAIXSY010000259.1 GCA_903922175.1 uncultured delta proteobacterium
AACTGGAACTGTTCCCGATTCCTGCTCCTGCCCCTTATCCTCTTGATTGGAATAGGAAAAGGAGCAGGGGCAGGAATCAGGAGCGGTTCAAGTGCAAGTTCAAGCAAGTTCCTTTTGCCCGGGGTTATTGAGCAATTACCTGTGAACGCATACCCGACGAAGGAAATCGTAGCACAAAACCAACCAGTACGCACAGTTAGGCAATCCTTCGGTAATTGCTCAAAAAGTGTGGGTGAATCTAAATCTTGAACATGAACTGGAACTGTTCCCGATTCCTGCTCCTGCCCCTTATCCTCTTGAAAAGGAGCGGGTACAGGAATCAGGTGCAGTTCAAGTGCAAGTTCAAGCAAGAGCTGTTCGCCCGGGGTTAATGAGTAGTTACATCCTTCGAAGTTATCAAAGCGTTATCAGGCTGTGACCACTTTGTGACCTTTTAGCTGCTATGCTCGATAAAGACAGTAAGGGAACGTTTACTTTCGAACTGAAAAAGGGTTGTTATGAATTTTGATTTTGGTTCGTTAAATCAGGTTGTGTCGATGGTTTCATCGAAAGTACCTGCAGGAGGTATGGGGACGGGCGGTCTCCTACTTCTGAGCCTTCTCTCATTGTCTGGTCTGCGGAGGGTCTCCCCCCTGCTCGGGAGTGTCAGCCGCATACCGGTTCAAACGTTAGGATATCGGGGGGCACCGGTCCAGGGCGGAGGGCTCATAGGAAGTCTCTTCACGCTAGGAGCTTGGGTAAGCGCAGCATGCGCCGTTATTCTCCTTCTCTCACCTCACTCGCTTCCTCAGGCACTGCGCGAAGAGAGCGCTCTGGGAACGACCCTCCTTTTTTTCGCCGTCTGCGCACTACTGCATGCCATGCTCCGCACCGGGCAGTTCGCCCTACGCATCGGCATGTGGGTGGCGGTCTCTATCGTTCTCTACACAGGCTATGGCATTAATACCAATATCTTACCCAAGCTGACGACTTCGTCCGCAGTGGAACATCAAACAAGCACCAGGGGCAACCCTGGGGTTCAACAGTTCTCGATCTCCAGCCGCGGCGCCCAGACGGCGTCGTTTCAGGAGATGTAGGAAACATCTCCCTGCCCCCGGAACTCTGAGGACAAAAAAAGGTTCTGTCCGAAAATCCATTTTTTGCAGAGGCGCCCCCCTTCCCTCCGGCCAGGACCTGGCCCTCTTGCGGTGCTGGTAAAGAAGTGACAGAAACTATACTAAGGAGCCTCTGAGAAATCCCGATTCTAGGTCTATCTCGCCGCTCTCGCTGTCCTCGTTGTGTGAAAACATTAGGATTTCTCACACTAGTGCAGCGAGCACAGCGAGAAAAGTGAATAGTTTAGAGGTTTTCTAACACAGTTGAGCTTCATTGCAGATCGGGGCTTAGACTGAAACGCATTGGCCCACATAACGCGGCTACAAAAGTGGGCTTGTTTATTCGCGGCTAAATAGCCGCGCTAAGGAGAATTATGTATATCGTCACCGGCGCTGCTGGACTTATCGGTAGCGCATTCATCGCGGAACTCAACTCACGCTCCATCAGCGATATTATCATCGTCGACGAGCTCGGCGACTCCGAGAAGTGGAAGAATCTGAAGAATAAGTCCTTTCTCGACTACCTGCACAAAGACGCCTTTCTCAAAAAAATTCAGTCCGGGCAGACCTTCAAGGGACTAAAGGCCATCGTCCACATGGGAGCCTGCTCGAGTACGACCGAGCGTGATGTCGATTATCTCATGCAAAACAACTATCACTACACGCGAGAGCTGTGCTCCTACGCCTTAAAACGCAAGCTACGCTTCATCTACGCCAGCAGCGCTGCCACCTATGGAGATGGCGCTAAGGGCTATGCCGACGATGACGCGATATCACCAACGCTTGAGCCTCTTAACCCGTACGGTTTTTCGAAGCAGCTCTTCGATCTTTGGGCACTGCGCGAGCGCGTTCAACGCAAGATCGTCGGACTAAAATTCTTCAACGTCTTTGGTCCCAATGAAAAGCACAAAGGCGAGATGCGCAGCATGGTGATGAAGGCCCATGAGCAGATAAAAGCGACCGGCAAGCTGCGCCTATTTAGGTCGCACGATGCACGCTACGCGGACGGAGAGCAGAAACGTGACTTCATTTACGTCAAAGACTGCACCAAGATAATGCACTGGCTGCTCAGCAAACCTAAGGTTGGGGGAATTTTCAACTTAGGAACAGGCCAGGCGCATTCGTGGAACGAGTTAGCACGAGCTGTCTTCGCCGCACTCGGCGTAAATCCAGAGATAGAATACATCGACATGCCAGTTGAGCTTCGCAGCCAGTATCAGTATTTTACGGAGGCCAAGATGCAAAAGCTCAAGGCCACCGGCTGCCCGCTCAAATTCACTTCGCTGGAAGACTCAATCCTTGATTATGTTAAGAGCTATCTTGAGACTGGGGCGGTGCTATAGACTGTGGATTTCAAACCTCTTATCCTCCATCTCTTCTTATCAAGCTTCATTCCCGTAGGGGCATTACTTTGCCTGACAACTCCCGCTGCGGCTATCGCCGACCCCGAGCGCATCAGGGTCGGCGTACAAACCACCCTAACCGGCGATGCCGCGACGTTTGGCACAGACATTCGTCATGCTCTCGAATTTGCGAATGCTACATGGATGCAAAATCGCTACGAATTTATATTTGAAGATGATAAATGCACGGCGCGTGGCGGTGTTGATGTGGCGACAAAGTTCGCCTCAATTACAAAGGTTAAGTACGTCCTTGGCCCTGCCTGTAATGAGGCGCTAATCCCGGCGGCTGCCATATATGAGCGCAGTGGAATAACAGTCCTCTCCGCCGTGGCTACCACTGGTGACATTCTCGATGTCGGGAAACACATCTTTCGCATGTTCCCCTCGGACGGCTCAAGTGCAGAGGTACTCTATCACTACATTGCCGCACGTCATCGTAGACTCGCATTATACTCTGAAGAGAACCAGTATCCCGTCATGGTTGCCAGTACGTTTTCTCGATTGAGTGCACTCACCGCTCGCCCCTTGGAGATCATCGAGGAGAATTGGGCCGTAGGGACGTATGAGCATCGCACCGCCCTAGCCAAACTCATAGGCAGTAAACCCGATGCTTTTTTTATTAATGCAAACGTTGAGGCCAGCTACGGAATGGTCCTTCGCCAGCTTCGAGCGCTCAAGTACGCAGGACAGATCTATGCCTCATACTGGCCCGCATCCGAAGATGCCATGCAAACCTTAGGAAAGGCCAATGATGGAGTTGTCTTCGTCAACACACCACAGATCGAGACATCGCTAACGTCCATGGGCAGGGAAGCGTATGCGTCGTACGTAAAACAATATGGCAAGCCGCTTTCCATCTCATTGGGAATCGCAGTCACTATGGATTCGTTAAGACTGCTCGACCTTGCCATTCGTAGCAATCGTCCCGTTAGTGAGTTCTTGCACACCATCAACTTCGAAGGCTTAGTGGGGAAGATAAGTTTCGATACGAATGGCGCAATCCAAGGGATTCCTTTTCAGATTCAGCAGATAGTCAACGGCAACGTGGTTGTCGTGCAGAGGTGAATCACCTCCCCCCCATTCTTTCCTCATAGGCCGCGCGCCGTTTGAGAAAAATCAATCATCAATTTGGTCTCTAATTTACATGAGTCCATAGGAGTATGAAAAAAAGAGGCCGCGCTGTTCTAGCCAATACTGAAGGTAGGGAATGATAATCGCCTCTCGCTCAGTCGAATAATTGCTGACAATTGGCAGAAGGAACTCCAGAGTTTTTGGGCTTTATTTATTCCAAGCATCTTTTTTATATTAGTATATTCTCAATCTTTAATCACGGCAGGCAGTGTCTTCATAGGGCGTAAGAATGTTTTTACCACTGAGGACGCAGGGGTACGCAGAGAAACGCCCATTTTATGGGCTTTCCGTGCATTTTCTCTGCGTACCTCAGCGTACTCTGTGGTAGAAACTTTTTCTGGTCTTATCAGCAACTTACAGAAAACATTCTGAGGCCCTAGTGTCTTCGGTCATTTCGCGCGCATCGTATCGCTCGGGGCTACGGCCTCACCTTCGCCTCATCCCTCATAGAGCTTGATTATGCGACTCTCCGTGCGCTCCCGCTTCACTCGCGCCCGGGTTTTTTAAGCATAGACGAATTGGCGAAGTAGGGCAGAGATGAAGTTGCCCCGTTCGAGGTAAATTTATGTGGTCAAAGCTCTCATCTTGCGCTATATTAGGATCCTAGTTATTGCTTTGTATGTTGTAAATAGGGTATTATTATTAACACTTAGCGCAGAATAATACAGTAATTTCACATGCTTAGGATGTTGTTAAATAATTTAGAGTCCTGGCTTTCTCTTAAGGCACCCAAGGTGTTAATGCTGCGTGGTGCCCGTCAGGTTGGAAAGACATTTTTGGCGCGGGAGCTGGGGAAGAAATTTGAAAATTATATCGAGATAAACTTTGAGGAGGAAAAGAAGATCCACGCGATCTTCGATGGAGACCTTGATGCGCGGGAGCTGGCAAGGAAGATTTCGGTTCTAAAAAAAACTCCCGTAGTTGAAGGTCAGACCCTAATCTTTTTTGACGAAATTCAGAGTTGTCCAAACGCTCTAAGGTCTTTGCGTTTCTTTTACGAGAAGATCCCCGGATTACATGTTTTATGCGCGGGCTCTTTATTAGAGTTTGTGCTTGAAGAGATCCCCTCGTTCGGAGTCGGTCGAATTGAATCATTATTCTTATTTCCACTGAGCTTCAAGGAGTTTCTGTTAGCCAGCGAAAATGGCGCATTATTAGCAGAGATTGAGTCGGCGAGCTTTGGCAAGCCGCTCTCTACCGTTTTGCACGATCGTGCAATCGAGTTGTTACGGGAATATCTCTTTGTTGGTGGGCTGCCGGAAGCTGTCAGCGCTTGGATAGAAAAGCGGGACTATGCCTCGGTAGCAAGGGTGCACCAAACCCTAATCTCGGGCTACCGCGATGATTTTGCAAAGTATAAGCGCAGAGTTGCCGTTCATGACATTGATCAGGTATTTGCGGGAACGGCTGGAAAAGCTGGTACTCGTGTTAAGTACACTTCGATCTCTCAATCGCTAAATAATAGGCAGATAAAGTCAGCCCTCGATCTGCTCAATAAGGCCGGAATTCTGCACTTTGCTTTTTATACGGCGGCAAGCGCTGTCCCTTTAGCCGCGCAAATGGATCAGCGAATGTTCAAGCCGCTGCTAAATGATTGCGGACTTTATCAGAGACTCTCCGGTGTCGATGCCGCCTCTTGGGTAATCAACACCTCCTGGGAGAACACGAATAAGGGAAATCTGGCGGAGCTATTTGTTGGACTGGAGATTCTAGCAAATAGTACGCCCTGGGTGAGGCCGGAGCTGTTTTTTTGGGAGAATAAATCCTCCCCTGCCTCCGCGGCAGAGATAGACTATCTGATCACCTCTAAAGATAAGTTTATTCCGTTGGAGGTTAAAGCTGGCGCGAGCGGAAGGCTCAAAAGTCTAAGCCTATTTTTGGATTTAAAGAAAGGTTCCCCCAGCCTGATTACGGAAGAAAAGACAGCCCAAGGGTACGGCATAAAGCTATCTCTTGATAATTTCGCCGACCACGGCAGTGTTAAATTTGTCCCTCTTTATGCAGCCTATAGACTTGTCTCGGATTTTACGCGGGTGTTCGATTCTCCAGACTTATGAAATGCCCTAAAGCCGGATACGTATTGCCCGGCATGCACGCTGCAAATGCCACATCACCGCGGCAAGTGGACCGGCGGCCGCTCACTGCCCCAATTTTTCGTCTCAATTTTTCACCTCAGAGACGGATGCAATTCGCGGATTTCGATTAACTTTTTGCGCACGACGCGCAGTGTATGGGGTAAATCCTAGCGAGGCGCTGCCTCAGGCCGACGAGTGTTGAACCGATCTGCCTTCTGTAATCCGCTCTCTCCGTCTCTCGCCGCAAGGTGTTTCACCAACCTCCAGACCTCGGCTCGGCGAGAGCCGAGACGGGAGAGATCTGCAGTCAGCTTTCGGCCGCAGCCGACGGCCTTAGTTCACTCGCGTTGGGAAACTTCCGTGTGCGGCATTAATCATGTTCTCAACCCACTTCGGCATCGAATTGTTCATCGATCCGTCCGTGACCCAGCCGTAAGCAGGAGCCGCCCACACGTTACCTTCATAAAGGGTGAAACTTGCAGGCTTCGCTTCGAATCCGAAACCACACAGTGCTCCGCTCGCGCTGAGAAAAGTTGTGCCGTTGGCTACGGCCGCAGCTGCGGCGGGTACCGTCAGCAGAAATCTGACCGCAGATAGCTGAGTACAGATAGCTGAGTACAGAGTATGAGGCTCTTGCGCGAACGCGCGGATCGACTCAATAGAAGTTGTTAACAACCCTACATCGCAATGTGCAACAACTAGCTGATGTTATTCATGTTTCATCGTCCGACAATACGTCAACCTGCCTCACATTTGCTTTTTCCCCTCTAACCCGCTATATCTTCGAGCCCGTTTGATAAACTAGAGAAACCAGCCAGGGTAGTACCATGAAAGGCAGAAGAACATACCAGCCCAGTAAGAAGCATCTTCACTCAACGCACGGCTTTCGCCGCAAGATGCGCACCAAGGGTGGGCGTAAGGTGCTGTCATCGCGCCGCGCTAAGGGGCGTCATCAGATAGCGGTAAAGTCTCCTCGCAAGGGTCACTACAAGTAGCCCACAGGCTTCTTGTTCTCCCTAATCAGCGCAGTGTTAGTTCTAGCGTCCTTCACCTTACATAAAGGGAAGAGGCTGTGCAGCACGGTAACGCAACGAGTAACAGATATAAGACAGACGGTTACGTCAAAGAGAGCCTTTGAAGCGGCGCTTCACCTTATCCCCTGCACAACGCATTAAAAAGCGCCCCGACTTTGAGCGCCTGCATCGATCATCCACCCGCCTCCACTCCAAGCACTTCGTCATTCTTCTTGGCCCACCGCCGGGGGATCACTCACGCCTGGGGGTGACCGTCACGACCAAGGTCGATCCGCGAGCGATCGGACGAAATCGCCTAAAACGCTGCGTGCGCGAAGTCTTCCGCCTACACCAACATAAGCTTAGCGCTTCCTTTGACATCGTGGTGATTGCACGTCAAAATGCACCGACATGTAGTTTTGTCGAAATCGAAAAACAGCTTGTCGGTGCATTGCACCAGCATGGGTATTTGGAGTGAATGCTGTAACGTCGCGCTGCGCCGCGTGGATCCTCGCCCTGGTGAGGATCCTGTATCACGGCTATAAGCGTTTCATCTCTCCGCTACTGGGCAACGTGTGCCGCTTTGAGCCGTACTGTTCGGACTACGCCATGGAAGCATTTGAAGTTCATGGAATTATCCGTGGTAGCTGGCTCACGCTAAAGCGGCTCGCGCGCTGCCAGCCCTGGTGTCAGGGAGGGCACGATCCGGTGCCACCACCGAGAAGGAAGTGAAAAAGGGGAGAAAGGCCTGAGTAGTTCTCCTCGCGCAAGGTCTAACGTTGGAGGCATGCCGACAACACAGAATCTTTGGCGTGTGCATCACGAGGAGCATAAGACGGAGATCGCCCTAGATTCCTTGAGTCTAGGAACGTGCACCAGATGAGTTGCATTTTCACAGCTGCTCGTCGAATATGGCTTTCCCGTGCAGGTGCACGGGAGAACACTCTTCGGGCTGAGACTGGGCCTAGCTCGACTAACTTTAGGACTATGTAGACGTAAGAGAACCATGGAAGACAAACGCACCGCTATCGCGCTTTTTATCTGTATCGCCGTTATCTACGTCTATACAGAGATGTTTATTAAGCCGCTCTCGCAGAACCAGCAGCCGCCGATTGAGCAGACAAGCCCAGCGCCGGTTGCGCAGATCAACCAAGCACCGATAACCGGCGCCACGGATCGACCGGCGATGCCCGAATCCGCGACGACTTCTTCATCGGCAGCCGCACTTCAACATCCAAGCATTGCCCAGATAGACGCCAGTGCCGCAACCAAGATCGCTTCGCCCAAGGTGCAGATCACCATTACCCACCTCGGGGCACGAATTCGCTCCTATAAGTTAGTCGACTTTAAGGCCAACCTCGGAAAAGAGGATCTCCTCGATCTGGTATCGCACATCGACGGAGCACCACTTCCGGGCGGAGCCTTCGTCAGCACGCTCAATGATGACCACGTCGTCTATACCCTCAAAGAAACCTCTGCCGGGGCACACGTCGCCGATGGCACCTACGAGATCCCCCCTGCTGGCGAGCTTAGCTTAACCTTTACGGGCACACTTCCGAACGGCCCGGCAATAACCAAAACCTACAAGTTTGGCCCTCAGCCATATCTTTTTTCGATTACTATCGACCTAGCACAGGAGGTTTCAGGCACCTCGCACCTGTGGATCGAATGGCCACTCTATCTAAGCAAGGAGCAATCGGGGAGCCGCATCAATCCCGGTGGCTACGTCCTCTTTGACGCCAATAACAAGATCAATCATGTGGCGATGAAGGATGTCGAGGTGACTCCACGCGATTACGGCGCAAATAAATGGGTCTCACTCTCGGATAAATATTTCATGGCCTCAGTCATCCCCGCCTATACCGGGCCGGGGAACACTCGCATAGGCCGCGAAGGAGACATTTACTACAGCCTACTCGCCGGAGAGACGCAGCGAGCAGAATTCTCGCTCTATGTCGGCCCCAAGGAATCCACCCTGCTCACTGCCGCTGGGCACAACCTCGATCGCAACATCGACCTCGGTTGGTTTGCACCGATCTCCTACCCGCTACTGGCGGCGATTCACTTCTTTTACGGCCTGTTCAACAACTACGGACTCGCCATTATCTTACTAACACTACTCGTCAAGCTCCTATTCTTACCGCTCACCAAAGCCAGCTTCGAGTCGATGCGCAAGATGCAGGATCTACAGCCCGAGATGGCGGCGCTGCGTGAGCGCATTAAAGACGCCACTCAGCTTAACAAAGAGGTGGTCGAACTGTACCGTAAGCGCGGAGTAAACCCCCTCGGCGGATGCCTGCCGGTGATGATCCAATTGCCGGTATTCCTCGGGCTTTACAACGCGCTGATGTATGCCATCGAACTGCGCCATGCCCATTTTGCGCTGTGGATCAACGATCTCTCCGATCGCGAGGCGCTGCAGCTTTTCGGTTTCCCGATCCCTATAATGGTGCTGATTATGGGCGCCAGTATGTACCTGCAACAGTTGACCACCCCGCAGGTAGGGGATCCCCAGCAGCAACGGATGATGAAGATGATGCCACTCATATTTACGGCGATGTTCCTCATCTTCCCCGTCCCAGCGGGACTGACCCTGTACTGGTTGGTGAATAACATTATTTCAATCGTGCAGCAGATGTACCTACGAGGACACCGCAAGGCCAACCCCTACGTAGCGACCGTGTTCGCAAGCTTAGGTATTTTTGCGGTGGGGTATATTCTTACGCTGCTGTAGATGCCCGAACAACTGACCAGTCAGGGCCACCACAAAGGGCACCTTGTCAGTGTTGGACAGTCGGCTGCGGCCTGGCGCTGCAGCTGAGGCAGTCAACAGAAAGCTGATCTTCCGCGCGAATGCGCGGGTCGGTTCAACATATTGATATAACACGGAGAAGGATCCACTCTGCGTCCACCGCGTAACAGTTCACGCCCCCTATCATCCCGAGGAGCGCTAGCGAGGGAGAGGACCGGGCTTTGCTTATCCTTCATCATCGTAACATTCCCCAACGAAAAATGGGGGTAATAAGTCGGTACATTGGAGGCCGCGCCGTTGCATTGGAGGTGAAATAATCCTTGCTCTCGGCCCACCTCTGCCGCTCCACACCCCTCATAGCCCCATTACCCACGATGGTGTAGACTATGGTAAGGACAGGCCGCCACCATGGACACAACCACCACCATCGCAGCTCTCGCCACCTCGCCGGCCCCGGCGGGGCTTGCTGTTATTCGCGTCAGCGGGCCTCAGTCTGAGACGGCACTGCGGGCGTTGTTTCGCGCCAAACGCAGCCCGGTCGATCATCCACGCGAGATGGTTTTCGGCCACCTCCTTGATTACAAGACCGGCACCGACATCGACCACGCTCTCGCGGTGTACATGCCCGGACCGCACAGCTACACCGGCGAGGATGTCGCAGAATTTCAGTTTCACGGAAGCCCCCTTTTGGTACAAAAGATGCTCCGTTCCCTCTTCGCCTTTGGCGCGCTACCGGCTGAGCCGGGGGAGTTTACCAAACGTGCCTTTTTAAACGGCAAGCTCGATCTTATCCAGGCCGAAGCCATCGCCGACCTGATACATGCCACAAGTGAGCAGTCACTAAAGATTGCCGGCGAGCACCTCAAGGGGCGATTTAGTGGAGCCGTCGCCCAGATAGGTGAACCACTGCGCGACGTGCTAGCCGAGATCGAATCCTCAATTGACTTCCCCGACGAGGGCGTGCCATCAGCGAACATGGAGCACGCTCTTTCTGTCACAACGCAAGCCAAAGCCGCCATTGAGCTACTTCTTCGCACCTATTCATTTGGACAGGTTGTGCGCGATGGATTTCGCGTACTCCTCTGTGGCCGACCGAACGTCGGGAAATCAAGCTTACTTAACATTTTTCTTGGACACTCACGTGCAATCGTAACAGAGATCCCAGGCACCACACGGGATCTGATTGAAGAGAGCGTAACTATCGCCGGGTTTAAGTTCGTATTCTGCGATTCCGCCGGGATATCGAAATCCGAGGATAAGATAGAGCAGATCGGTGTCGAGTTGGCCAAAGAGCGTGTGCCCTGGGCGGATGTGATACTCTTCGTCGTCGATGGCGCCGACACCGAGGGGGCCTATCACGAGGTGCTCGACTACCTGCGTGGCAAAGCACGCAAGATCTGGATGGTAGTCAACAAGATCGACCTAAACCCAAAGGCGTTTTCGACATTTTTTTGCGACTCCGATACCTGCGCCCAGAATTTCTATCTCTCCGCCACCACCGGTGACGGCGTTCCACCGCTCTTGGCCGCACTCGTCGACGAGGTAAAGTCGAGAATCGTTGACAATGCTCAATCAAGCCAGGTGGTTACCAACGAGCGCCAACGCACCTGCCTTATTCGTTCGAGGGAGGCTCTGGATCGCGTGGAAGGCGCTATGCAACAGAGGTTGCCACCTGAGATCGTTTGCGCCGAGCTACGCTCGTCACTAAACGCGCTTGAGGAGGTTGTGGGAAAGACCTATAACGAGGATATCCTCGGGAGGATCTTTTCTAAATTCTGTATTGGGAAGTAGGATGTACGACCCATATCAATATCCAAAGCTGCGCTGGCCACTCGACGTTCGCGTCGAAAAGGCAGAGGGGCAAGAGGTCATTGTTCTTAACTGCCCCATCGGTATCTCGTCGCAGCCAATGATCTTACCAGCCGCGCTGGGGCCGGTCCTCTCCTGCTTTGAAGGCAAACTCTCCGTCACAGAGATCGTCGACAAATTCCGCGAGTATCAGCTCTCACCAGACCTTGTGCAGCAGATGATTACCCTACTCGACGAGCACCTTTATCTTGCGACGCCACGTTTTGATGTTGCCCAAAAAACAGTGATTGAAGATTTTCGGCAGTCGCCGGTACGTGCACCTGCGCTTGCCGGGCGCGGGTATCCAGCGCAACCCGACGGTCTCCGAGCTCTCGTCGATGGTTTTCTTGCTTCGGGGCAGCGTGCTCTCATTCAACCGCAGGGAAAATTAGTCGGGCTTGTTTCGCCACACATCGACTATCGCCGCGGCGGCGCCTGCTACGGGCTCACCTATCATTTTCTCAAAGCTCACACCCACGATCTTTACATCCTCATCGGCACAGCTCACCAGTACAGTCGACGCCTGTTTCACCTAACCGCCAAGGACTTCGCCACGCCCCTCGGAGTGCTTCCCTGCGACACCCGCTTTATCCAAGACCTCGCCTCGCGCTACGGACTAGAGCGTAGCTTCGCCGATGAGCTGCTTCATCGTCGCGAGCACTCACTTGAATTACAAACACCCTTCTTAAAAAGAGTGTCGGAGAAAGCCTCGATCGTACCGATCCTTGTCGGCAGCTTCCATAAGATGCTCAGCGCCCAGCGGCTGCCGTCCGAGTTTGACGAATATGAGAGCTTCGTTGCCGGACTAGCAGAGGTGGCGCGTCAGCGTATCGAACAGGGGGCACGACTATGCGTCATTGCAGGCGTCGACATGGCCCACGTCGGACGACAATTTGGCGACAAGGAACCACTTTCGGCTGAGCGCATGCAGGAGGTCGAGCGCCGCGATAGGATCTATCTGCAAAGCATTACTCAGCAGGACAAGCGTGCCATGTTCGCCCATATCGCCGAAGACGAGGATCAGCGCCGTATCTGCGGTTTTCCGACGATGTACACGGTAATCGATCTCTTGGATCGCTTACCTATCCACTACCGATCGGAGATCTTTGAATACAAACAGGCGGTGGATTATTCGGCCGAGTGCGCGGTAACCTTTGCCGGAGTTGGGCTCTACCAGTGAACACAGAAGATTCGAACGAACCTGGCGTACAAGCACTGCAAGCAGCTGAAGATCTACGCTGCTTTGCCGAACTATTAGAGCAACCTCGACGCATGCAGTGCCGTGGAAGGATCTCTGGGTTAAGCTTCGCCGTCAAAGGCAACATGACGATTGAGGGCAAGCCACTCACCCTCGGATCGCCCAATCCGATGATGCAACGCGCCTCGGGCAGCGCCCGAATCACCGAGCTCCTCCTTGCTCAAGGTGCAGAGCTTACAGGCACAACCGCTTTCGATGAGCTATGCCTCACTTCGACAGGACAGTCACGTGCCTGGGGGCAGATACAAAATCCGCTAAATCGCGCCTATTCACCCTTGGGATCAAGCGCCGGCTCAGCCTGCGCCGTTGCCGCCGGGCTCGTTGATTTTGCCCTCGGCACTGACTATGGCGGATCCGTGCGCGCGCCCGCTGCGGCATGTGGCGTTTGGGGACTAAAACTCTCGCCCGACCCAGCACTAACGCCCGGCATCGCTCTCTTCGATCCACAGATGGACTGTCCAGGGATTATTAGTCGCGAGGCTGCGGTACTTAAACAGGTATTGCACGCTCTAGAGCGAGATGGCGTCGGCTGCGAAAAGCCACATACGTTCGTCATCCCCGAGAAGAGGCTGCTCGCACGCTGCTCTACCGGCGTGCAAAACGTCTTTACAGCCTGCTGCAAAAAACTGCGGCTGCATTTTGGCATTCGAGAGGATCTCTCGACGAAGCTCGTTGAAAGGAGCATCGCCATACGCAAAACATTAGCTGCCTTTCATTTCAAAGACCTGTGCGTTCGTTTCGGATTAAAAGAGGAGCAGCTACCCGAGACAGCGATGGCTCTGCTCAAAGTCCGACGCGGCCTGGCAACATCGGCATATGCTCAGGCGTGCCGCAGCAGGATTGAGATCGAAGAACAGCTGCTCGACCTTCTGCCAGCACGCAACATCTTGCTCACCCCGACACTCTTGGGTGAAGTGCCACTGCTTGGTGATGAAGGCGAGATCGTGTTTCTGCAGACATTTCTCCCCCTGGCCAACCTCGGACAACATGCGGCATTGGCCTTCCCACTGCAGAATTTGCTAACTTTTGCCTCTAAAATCCCGTATAGTCTCTGCTTAAGTGCTCCCGGACGCCCCGAGATGACTTTGATAAAATGTGCGGAGTCAATTAAAAGCATAGTCGATACAAACAGTTAACGTCACGCAAGCGAAAGAGTGAATTAAATTTCCTCCCCCACTGAAGCAGCTTCGGTCTGCTTGCGGATATAGGGGCAGAAGATAAATTTTAACACTCTTTCGTTTGTAGTAGGTGCAACAATGGAAACTGGCGAACAAAATTTCTTCGATAAGTTCGGACTTGAAGTAACCTCGGGTGAGGTTGAGATCGGCCACACCTACCCAATTTACGGCATGATCACCAAGCTCCTTGACGAGACACCGGGCAAGGTTGTGGTTGAGCTAAACTTTTCAATTCGTGCCCACATGTCGATTCCCGACACGGACAAGGTAAACCTCCTCAAAGAGCGCGCATTCGAGCCGGGAATATTCGTCTCAACCGTGACCTCGAAAGAGGACGGAATTAACGTTGATTGCAGCACCGTGGTATTCGGTAAACGGCAGCAGTACAGCGCCTAGACGTTAAGGACAAACAGATTCTCTCTTCACTCCATTAAGATATAAGCCAAGCAACGTGCACCCACCAGGTGCACGTTTTAGTTTTCGGCCTGGCGGCCGAAAACTAGCCCTCACTCGGTGATTATCCTGGTGGTAATGACCGTCGCTGCAGCTGATGCAGTCAGCAGAGATGGTTA
>CAIXSY010000260.1 GCA_903922175.1 uncultured delta proteobacterium
AACTGGAACTGTTCCCGATTCCTGCTCCTGCCCCTTATCCTCTTGATTGGAATAGGAAAAGGAGCAGGGGCAGGAATCAGGAGCGGTTCAAGTGCAAGTTCAAGCAAGTTCCTTTTGCCCGGGGTTATTGAGCAATTACCTCTACGGCGTAGCGCGCCAGCATGTCAATCTCTACATTCACCTTGTGGCCGGGCTTAAGAGCAGAGAGAGTCGTCACATCGAGGGTGTGTGGCACGAGGTAGACCCCGAACGAGCTCTCGGTCACTATCCCTACCGTCAACGAGACCCCTGCCAGCGAGACAGAGCCTTTGCGTACGAGGTATCGGCGTAGCCCCTTGGGCATACTAAAGGTCAGTTTCTCGGCGTTCTCGCCCTCGCTGACGCGTGAAACAAGCCTAGCTGTGGCGTCTACATGTCCGAAAACGAAGTGACCGTGAATACGATCACCTAACTTAAGCGAACGCTCGAGATTAACTCTCGCCCCTTTTGCCAAACTTCCCAGCGTCGTGCAACGCAGAGTCTCGGGAGCAACATCAAAGGCGAGGTCGTGCTTCTTCTTCTCGACCACGGTAAGGCAGACCCCCTCAACAGCCACGGAGGAGCCGACCGTCGTGTCGCTGAGATCCAGCGAAGTCTTGATCCGCAATCGATAGGGCTGGCGTTCTTTGCAGATCTCAACTACCTCACCGGCACCTTCAACGATTCCCGCAAACATAGCCGGCCTTCCTTTTCTATTCGGTTACCAAACGGTGCCGATAGAGGGGGAAACGCCCCGCGAGAGCACGCACCTGCTCTCGCACCTCATCCAGTTTCTTCTCATCAGTACGATTACGTAATGTCTGATTGATCAGCTCCGCCGTCGTCTTCATCTCGGCGATGCCCATGCCACGCGTGGTCAACGCAGGAGTTCCGATGCGGACTCCGCTGCACACCGTCGGCGGCTGGGTGTCAAAGGGGACGGTATTCTTGTTGCACGTGATTCCGACTGAATCGAGCACGTGCTGCGCATCCTTCCCACTTACCTCGATCGGACGCAGATCGACGACCATCAGATGGGAATCGGTGCCACCGGAGACAATCTTCAGTCCAAGAGAGATTAAGGCATCACTTAAAGCGCGTGCATTGGCTATCACCTGCCGCGCATAGATCTTAAAGTCCGGCGCTAACGCCTCCTTAAAGGAGACCGCCTTGGCGGCGATCGTGTGCATGTGCGGCCCGCCCTGGAGGCCCGGGAACACCGCTCGGTTGATCACCTGCGCATGTTGAGCTTTGCCCATAAGCAAACCGGAACGTGGCCCACGCAATGTTTTATGCGTTGTCGTACTAACGATATCGGCATACGCCACCGGTGACGGATACTCTCCAGCCGCGACCAACCCGGCATAGTGCGCGATGTCGGCAAGCAGGATCGCCCCCACCTCATCGGCAACCTTTCGGAACAGAGCAAAATCAATACGTCGTGAATACGCTGTTGCACCACAGATTATCAGCTTGGGACGATGCTCCTTGGCCAGCGCCATAACCTCATCGGGATCGATCAGATGATCGGTCGTGCGCACCCCATAGGCGACAACTTTATAATGCTTCCCCGAGAAGTTTACCGGGCTTCCGTGCGTGAGGTGTCCGCCTTGATCAAGGCGCATGCCCATAACCGTGTCCCCAGGTTTAAGGAATGCCTCATAGACGGCCTGATTCGCCTGGGCACCGGAATGAGGCTGTACATTGGCGAATTCAGTCCCAAAGAGCTCCTTTGCGCGCGCAATAGCGAGCTCCTCAACGGCATCAACACAATCACAGCCGCCGTAGTAGCGCTTACGCGGAAGTCCTTCTGCATATTTATTGGTTAGCACCGATCCATTGGCTTCCAACACAGCTTCATCGACAAAGTTCTCGCTCGGAATAAGCTCTAGCCCGTACTCCTGGCGCCGGACCTCCATCTGTACTAGCCGGAATATGTCAGGATCGATGGATTTTAAGCTGCTGGCTATCGGCATTGGATTTTACCAAAAATAATCTTTAAGGTGGGAGACTCTACCGAGATCGAGGGACAGACAGCTCCCTCACCGTGGGTGATTATACTAAATCGTGGGGAAAGATCTAGAGAGGCTGCGCCTCAGACCAAGGCTCCATTGCTAACTTAAACTTCGCCGTAGACTTGGCCTTGAACTTCTGCTTGGCCGTGGCCTTTCCTTCTTTGACCTGAGCATGCCTATCAGTCGAATTCCAAGAATATGGTGA
>CAIXSY010000261.1 GCA_903922175.1 uncultured delta proteobacterium
CCTGCCCCAAAACCTACCGCCGGGGTGGCTAGCCTGTCTACGAGGAACGGCTCTAGCCACCGAGGAGTTAAAGTCTCGCATAAAGTGAGCCCGGTTAGCTTTGGGGAAGCGGGCAGGAAACTGGATATGGTTTCCCTCAATTGCCATGGCGTACAGTTTTACCTTATAGCGAGCGGCGTATTTGGCTGCGTAGCCCAAGATCTCCTGCTCCAGGGTCTGGTTGTTTACAAACCAGAGCTCAGAGCAGCGGCTCCTCGTGGTTTGGAAGGTGGTGATCTTCTTACATTCTATTCGTGGATGGTAACCCATAGCGATACGGCTCCTTATTTGCACAACAGTCTGTGCCGGGTGCAGACACTCCGCCCCTACCAACTGCGAGCGCTGGCGACAAAGTCATCATCTGCTCTTTATGTATCGTGATTTTCTGGAAAAAGTTTCCTCGACGCTCCCGCACACCTTCCGCGCGCTCTCTGAGGGATTATCTGAGGGGCAAACACGAGATAGGTTTTGATAGAAATCCTCCGTTGATGTCAGAGTTCGTGGCCGTAGATACACAGCATCGCCTGAAAGTTTTCAAAGGAGAAGTAAGATAGCGGCGATTGTCAGCCGAACTCCACTACTGCAGGCCGTCCGCCTCCCGTTGAGGGGGCATAGCAGCCGAAAGGTAGAGCTAAGATATTAGAGAGCTTATTCTTAAAGGCTAACCAGGCTTCGCGACACCGCTGGCAGAAGTTTTGGTAGTCCTTCAATTTCCCTCAGTGACGGCGCGCAAATTAACGAAGCGCTTTAGGGAGTTGCAGCGCGCGGTGTGTGAGAGAAAGCACGAAGGAAAGCACGAAGGAGAAAGCACGAAGGTGCGAGGCAATTCAGCTCAGAGTCTTCGCGGCGAATCAAGCTGCATGCCGTTTTTATGAGCGCTTGGGTTTCGTAGAGCGTGTGCGTGAGTATTTCATCGATCTTGACGCCGTGGCACAATCGAGGAACCAGGAGCGCTAAGCCGATCGGCAATTTTTACTCTGCGGTAATCATAAACCCATCATCGGCGGCGCGCCATTTTGAGTCCCGGTACGGTGCGACTATATCTATGCCGCGGTAGCCCGCGGAAGTATGGAACAACACTCGCGCCAAGCCGCGGGCATCAGTGAACGCAGTAGCAATAGTTCGAGACGGACCGGGGAACCACCCGCTGTCAGCGTCCGGTGTCCAGGGACCTAAGTCCACAGCCACCACCCGTTGCTTAGGCAACGGGCGGCCGCGGGAGTCCTTTACTCGCACCTGTACACGGCAGACACTGCCGTGCGCTAGAGGATGATATTGCGAAGAGCTGTCTCGGCATTTCGTTTCAAGGACGGTAGAGACCTGGCTACAATAATTCTGGTTTCCAGCCATACTCATATCGACGATTGCCCAGCGCAACTTTTTCCCAGGAAGATCTAAATTGCCGACGGGCACTAAAACCTTGCCAGCTTCATTTAGCCTTGGCTGAGGAGTAGTGCTCAATACAATACGGGAAGAGTTCTTCAAGAGGCAATTCATGCGTCGCACCTTGCCGCTTGGTAAAACCACTATCGGCTCAGTCTCGCCGTACGCGTTGCTAAGCGCCAGGATATAGCCGCTTTCGCTCGCCTCTAGCGTGTTGAGCCATGAGCCTGCGGCAATGTGTTCAAGCACCCGTGAGTACACTGAATACGGTGTCGCAAGATTACTGCGGTAAAGGACGCTCTGCTTACGCTCCGCAAGATAAAAGATGACCTGGCTGTGCCAAGCGCCGATAATTGTGGCATTTCCCGGTAATATGTCAGCGCCTAAGTAGGTGGTAATTCCATCACGGATGATCAAGTAGCGCTTGACTGATTGAGCGTCATTATAGCTGATTAAGGCCGTGCCGTCGCCTAGTAGGGTAAGGCCGGTTGGTGTGATATCGGCGGGGAATTGGGTAACAGTTGCTACACCATCGCGCTGCACTTTCTTTAACATAGACGGGGTACAAGCAACGGCTTCTCCATCGGAGCCAAGCGCCGCTGCTATAATCGTACTCTCATTCAATATTTCCTGACGGGATTCTCCTATGACGCGAAACAAGCCCGTGCTACCCGGCTGCACCATGGAAGGCGCCGTTATCATAATCTCTCCGGCATCATTCATGAATTTTCTGTTATCGTAAGAAATTGACCCAAGTTTTTCCCAGCCCAAGCCAGGTGAAAACCTTTCAAGGAAAAAATCACCGCTGTCATAGTCGTAACCTTCGCTAAGCACCTGGTTTCGGCGGTTAAAGACATAGCCGGAGAGGTCGGGATCGGCAGTGTGGTGGATCGGCGTAAGCGACACGTTGCGTGATGGGGCTGCATCCGGTGCGGCCCATAAGGAAAAAAGTGGGAAGAAAACAAGGGCAAGCGTCAGAAGGCATGACTTCATAGTTTACTCCATGGAGTGTGTAAAAAACACCGTAGCAGGTAGTCCCGCCCTAGTCAACTATAGTTTCATGGCTCGCCACTCCCGAGCTACCTAATCTTTCCACTCTGGCGCGCCTTCAAGATATCACGCATTCACGGTGGAAGCCCTTTGCGGGTCGGTTATTCGTGCCACCCTATTCTCAAGCCAAGACAAAAGTCCTGCGAGGTAGCAACCCTCTACGTAAAAGGTCCACATCATTTTTGGGCCCAAAGTAAAGCCTGATAGGCAAACACGAGATAGGTTTTGATAGAAATCCTCCGTTGATGTCAGAGTTCGTGGCCGTAGATACACAGCACCGCCTGAAAGTTTTCAAAGGAGAAGGTAACTGCTCGCCCCTAATCGGCTAACGCTGACGTCAAACGTCTTACGCCGGACGTAAAACGTCAGACGTCCGGCGTAAGACCTTGGGCGTCAGCGTCATCGATTCTCAGAAATGGTCATTTTGTTAGGGTTATTTCACCAATTGACGAGGGGGCAAGCAGTTACGTTCCTTTTATATCAATGTGCTTCCTCCTTCGCCTTGCCTTGTGGCAAGTGCTGCGGGGGACAAGCCGCGACAAGACTTTTTGCGTCTGCTATATGTGGGATTGATTGGCTGTCTTCGGGATCATCTACGTGGGACGCAACATATTAGATCTCCTTCTTCTTTTCTCATCCACCGTGTGCACAATCTCTGAGGAAAATGTTTGGGGACAGTTAATTTCTGAAATTGATAGTTTTCCCCCGCTATTTTTAAAATAGCGGAAGGAGCTCGTGACGAGTAAAAAGGCCTAATCCGCCGCCGCCGCAAAGCATGCCTCGCAGTAAACTGGCTGAGCATAATTAGGCGGATAGGCGCTCTGGATCGCGGCAGCGCAGTGATCGCACGCCCGATCAAAGATCTGGCGCCGCGTACGGCTCTGCTGGCGGGCACGGTGCCGACATAGGAAACACTCTCGCGGCAGGGCGATCCCCATCTGACGGTGCAAGACCAATTCGAGCTTCTGAATGCGGTACCCCCTTCCACAAGCGCGACAGGCGATGGACTCTTTGATAATCATATCAGAGGTTTCAGATAGCTCCGCCGGAGCTGTGCGCTTATCGGTAAGAGCCTGCAGCTCGACTTCATCTTCCCACCTAAAGCCTAAGCGCAGCGCCTGCTCACGCGTTAATGGATGATGCATCTGGGCCTGGCTTAAATTATATGGGAAATCCGAGAGCTTCGGTGGGAAGAACTCGCCCCACTCGCCGGTACCCTTCATATGCGCGACTATCTTCGGTACGAGCTCTTCATACTCAGCCCTCTGATACTGTTTGTTTAAAATGCAGTACTCGTTTCGCTTAAGACCAACGCACCCGAAGAGGTGCGCGCATCCGTTGACGCAGTAGATGCAGTAATCCAAGTCCTGGACCTGAGAGTATGAGGCGAAACACCCACGCAGGTTACTACCACCACCACTATTTGCGCTGCTGCTGATTAACTCGCCTTCTCCACACTCGTCGCAGTCAAACAGATCCCGGCTCGTGGCAAATGACTGAGAAGCATACATGGCGTCCCAGAGATCGTGTGAATCGAAGCAGTTATACGCGTTTCGACATTCAACGAGGTAGTTTCCAGATACATCTTCAATGCGCACCCCGTGAATGCAACGCTCAGGGAATGTTTTTCTAAACTCGCTCATCTCGGAGCGCAAAATCTCAATCTCAGCGCAGCTCGTAAGCTTTCTTACTAGCGCGTGATACACCTCGGGTGCCACCGGCTGATTGCGCAAATAAAACTCCTTCTGGCGAAGGTTTACGCACATAAAGCAGTTACGGCAGCCGATACAGTTATGCAGAAGATACGAGTCAGAGCAGTTTTCTGATTGCGATAAAAATGCGCATTGATAACAGTTCACACAGTCGACAGTCTCATAGCACAGCTCGGAGCGTTGCACTCTCATGCAATCCATACTGGAGCGGGCGTCTTCGAGACCATATCCGTAGAGGCAGTCGAAATTATTGCCTGCATTAAAGGTAAAGTAACAGTTCTTTTGGGCCCCAGCATAGTTTACATACAGCGAGTTTTCGTTTTTGAGATAATCGACATGCAGTGCGGGATAGGGCACGACGTTTTTTAGCTCTTCAATCTGTTCAAAGAACCCCCGAGAAAAATCGACCTCTCGGCCATAGCTCCGCCCATCGAAGGCGTCACTGTGCCAGTAGGCGACATCGTAGACCGGGTGCCGAACATTCTCCGAAAAATGGCTAATAATGCCCTTCCCCGTGGCGCTACAGACACGCTTCGTAAGATTAAGCTGATTTAAATGCAACAGCCTGCGCCGCGAACGGCAACGCGGGCAGCGTTTAGGCTCAGGAAGGTCAACCTTTTTCAGAAAGCCACGCTCCCACTCCGTTAGCTCAAAGCTATCGGCACACTCGCTGCAGTTAGACCTTGAAACGACACGCAAGAAAGAATCAGATGAGCTGTTGGGAGGCATTCCGATTATGCTACTTGAGTCCAGTTGCGGCGGTCAAGCTCCAACGTAGCTCGGTCGGCCCAGTCTTGCGCCCCTCGTAGTTTTCTCGGACACTGCGCGCAGTCCCTGAGAGAAATTGCTTGGGCAGGTTGCCCTCGTGCACAGCGCTATTGACCATCAGCTGCGGGATACGCGCTGCGCTAAGCAACTGGAGCGCGTGCATGGCCCGATCAAAGCTTCCGGCACCACGGCGTAGGTCATGCGCCGCAGCCAAACCATCGACGCTCACCGAGACACTGCTTAGGGCCGCGCTAAGCGCTGAGATGTTACGTTCGGTTATGAGCGCACCATTGGTGATTAGTCCGAGGACAAAGCCCTGTGCCTTCAGATCAGCCAGAACTTCAAGCGCTTGGGAGTGCATCAGCGGCTCGCCTCCCGTAAGGGTGAGAAACACTCCGGTACCAAAGGTTTTCTTGACTTTGCCCATAAACTGAACAAGCGCCTCCCGTGAGATCTCGTGTCCTGCACCAGCTCTGGCTGCATCCATGCAGCAGTGCGGACAAGCCAGGTTGCAGCTTGAGGTTAGTTCAATCGTCATACTTTGAAGCTTGGGATACCGCTGCTCGACGAGGTGACGCCAGCGCCAAAGAGCGCTGTGGACCTGATGCAGAAAGCGAAGGAGTGACTGGCTAAACACCTTATCCTCTCATAGAGCCGCGTAATATTCCTCTGGGAAACTAGAGACGCTACCGACTTTATCCTACTTATCTTATAGCGAAACCAAGAAAGTCGGCAGCATCCCTACTTATCCTCGCCAGCGGCAGCCTCAATGCAATCATCCAAAGCTGCTTCAATCTCCACTAGCTCCTTAAGCAGAGAAATTCCACCTAAAGCATAACTCTCAATTCCAAACGTAAGTAGGTATGTCTGGGAAAGGTTCGGTGATGTTCCGAGGAGCTCAATCAAATTACCAAGTTGTGATTGTGCTTTGTCTATAACTGACTGCGGATTGTTAGAAAGATACAACTTCGTTGTCTTGCGGAGGGGAGCGTAGGCGTCAAGCCAGCCGCTTCCTACCGAGCCAGCACATCCACTCAGCACAGAGAGGAGATGTTGTGGTACCCGAAGTTCCAGATCCGGAGCAGCCATCGCAGAACGTAGGGCCGGCATACCCTCCATTTCCACAACGAATTGCCACTCTGTTATACGGGATGAGTTAATCCACGTTTCTCCACTTTTCTCAACTAGTTGGCCGGGTTTCTCCTCGGCGTTAACCTTAAACTGCGTACCACTTGTTAAGGTAATCGTATAGTCCAGCCCGCAGGTGTCGATCTTTTGAACATCCCCAAGCTCAGCATGATAAATAGTTTTGATCCTGCAAAAGGCTTTTACAATGTCATGCTCTCTCCCCAAGGTGTTAAAGAAAACCAAAGAGTTTGGAGCGTTGAAACGCTCGGGAGTAGTTCGCCAAAATGCAAACGTATCCAGTAAGCCAACTTCTAGCCCTTGATCAAGTTCATACCACCCTGGAATCCAAAGGACTTTCTCGTTGTTCATTATATGAAGCTCAGTCTACTCTCTCTACGATCGCTTGTCAGATTTTTCGAGCCGGTGATTATGTTGCATACTTGCAAGATCAGAAACTCTCGTACTTTTTTAACCCATCACCAACGCCGCCGAAGGCGAACATTTTTGGAGCTGTCCCGGCACCATAGTCGCTGGCCTGCATAGCTTCTGGGACAGCTCCCCTACTCCTTCGGAAACTCCCCAACCTCAACCTCGCGGCCATTCTTGGGAACCTGGAATGTCTTCTCCCCGATAACCTCGACACAGGAGAGCTTATTGCCGAATACGCAGCCGGTATCGATCCCAACCTTGTAGGGCTTGTTATAGACGATGTCTTCAAACGGGGTGTGCCCGAAAAAGACGAGTCGATCGAAATAATGAATGTTTTGAATGAAGACGTCGCGGATCCAGAAGAGGTCGTCGTCAACCTGCGTATGCAGGGCGCGCAAGGGATCGAGCCCCGCATGTACAAAAACATGCTTCTCACTTACCGCATAGCGCTCCAAGCTCTGGAAAAACTGGTGATGACTGCGTGGCATAACCGTGGCCAGGTCCGCCGGGAAGGCATCCTTTGCCAGTCCATAGCTGGCGATAGTCTCGCCACCGCCATTGGCCAACCAGACATCTCCCATCTGTCCAGGCTGTCCTAGATAGGACAGCAACATATCTTCATGGTTGCCCTTGAGAAAGATTGTCTTAGGATATTTGGTACGAAACGCGATCAGAAGATCGATAACACCCTTACTATCCGCACCGCGATCGATGTAGTCGCCGATAAACAGCACGATGTCGTCAGCGGTTAGCCCTTCTGATTTCTCAAGATGTTGGAGGAGACAGGTCACTTCATCCAAACAGCCGTGAATATCCCCAATGGCGTAGAGGCGGCTAGGAAGAGTGTCTATTATCTTGTAGTCAGGCATAAATTAAGAGTTATCACCTAGCGTAGTACGCCTTAAGCCCTTACTCAACCAACGAAAGTTTCTATTCCTCCCCTATCTTCAAGATAGCCAAAAACGCCTCCTGCGGGATAGAAACCTTACCGATCTGCTTCATCCTCTTTTTACCCTCTTTCTGCTTCTCGAGCAGCTTGCGTTTGCGGCTGATATCGCCGCCGTAGCACTTGGCGGTCACGTTTTTGCACAACGCCTTGACCGTCGAGCGCGCAATCACCTTGGACCCGATAGCGGCCTGTATCGCCACCTCAAACATCTGCCGATCGATCAGCTCCTTTAACTTTTCGGTAAGATCACGCCCTTTCTTGAAGGCATTATCCGCATGCACAATGATGCTCAGAGCATCAACGTTATCGCCATTAAGCTTAATATCGAGCTTGACGAGCTCGGATATCTGGTACCCTTTAAGTTCATAATCAAAAGAAGCGTACCCTTTGGAGATGCTCTTGATGCGATCGTGGAAATCGAGAACGATTTCATTCAGCGGCAACTCATAGATGATTACCGAACGGCTTCCACCGTGAAAGCTCATCGAGACCTGCCTGCCACGTCGCTCCTCACACAGCTTAAGAATAGCACCGACGTACTCCTTCGGAGCATGCATCGTCACCTTCACCACCGGCTCTTCGATGTACTCATACAGATTGGGCGAGGGCAGCTTGGTCGGATTATCCACCTGGAGCAGATCCCCGTTATTCAACTTGACGCGGTACACCACCGATGGCGCCGTCGTTAGCAACGAGAGCTGAAACTCACGCTCAAGGCGCTCTTGGACGATCTCCATATGCAGCAGCCCGAGATACCCGCAGCGGAATCCAAAGCCGAGAGCAACCGAGGTTTCGGGCTCGAAGGTAAATGAGGAATCGTTGAGACTCAGCTTTTCAAGAGCGTCACGTAGCGGCTGGTACTGCTCGGAATCAACCGGAAATAGCCCGCCGAAAACCATCGGCTTAACCTCTTTAAAACCCGGCAAGGCCTCAATCGTATCCTCCTTCGCTAGGCCAACCGTGTCGCCAATTTTAACGTCACGCAAGGTCTTAATCGAAGCTGAGAAATATCCAACCTCTCCGCTCTGCAATTCGCCCACTTCGACTGCATGCGGATTAAAGACACCCACTTTGTAGATCTCATATAGCCCACCTGTCTGCGCAAAGCGCACCTTGACCCCCGGTCGCAAAACGCCGTCGAAAACACGCACCTGCACAATGACGCCGAGATAGGTATCAAACCAGGAATCATAGACCAAGGCACGCAGCGGGTTACTGAGCGCTCCACGCGTCGGTGGCGGCATCCTTTGCACGATCGCCTCAAGTACCGCTCCTATTCCTATGCCGGTCTTGGCGCTGATTTCTAGCGCTCCGTGAGCGTCGATGCCGATGACGGACTCGATCTCCTCCTTAACGCGCGCCGGATCCGCTTGAGGCAGATCGATCTTGTTGAGCACGGGCACGATCTCAAGACTGTTCTCAACGGCCATGTACACATTGGCCAGTGTCTGCGCTTCCACCCCCTGGCTCGCATCCACCACGAGCAGTGCGCCTTCGCAGGCGGCCAGACTTCTGCTCACCTCGTATGAGAAGTCAACATGCCCGGGAGTGTCGATCAGGTTCAACTGATAGGTGATACCATCTTTCGCGGTGTACGATAGGCGCACTGTTTGAGCTTTGATGGTAATACCTCGCTCACGCTCGAGATCCAATTTATCGAGAAACTGCTCCTGCATCTCGCGCTTCTGCAGAGCGCCTGTGGCCTCAAGAATGCGATCGGCAAGGGTCGATTTGCCATGATCGATGTGGGCGATGATACTGAAGTTGCGAATATACTCACGAGACACGCTGACTGCCACTTAACTCCTCGGATAACTGTTTCTTTAAAAGGTACTAGAGATCCTCTTCAAACAGCAGCGGTGATATCCCGCGGCTTTTCACCTGCCTTCAGGCGCTGCTCGAAGTCGGCTATAGTCTTCTGGAGACCGCTCTGAATGTCAACTTTCGGACTCCAGCCTAGCTCCTGCTTCGCCAGGGTGATATCTGGGCGGCGACGCACCGGGTCGTCCTTGGGTAATCCCCGATTTACAAGCTTTGAGCATGAGCCCGTGAGCTTGACAATCGCCTCTGCAAGCTCGCGAATTGACATCTCATTTGGGTTGCCGAGGTTAACCGGGCCGAAGAATCCGGGCTTGTTCATCGCCAGGATAAAGCCCTCTATCAGATCGTCAACGAAGCAAAAAGAGCGCGTCTGCCGGCCATCACCATAGAGCGTAATATCCTGCCCTAAAAGCGCCTGAACGATAAAATTCGAGACAACACGTCCGTCGTCAAAGAGCATACGCGGACCATAGGTGTTAAAGATCCTAACTATCTTTGCGCCGACGCCGTTCGATTGACGATAGTTGACCGCCAGCGTCTCTGCCACGCGTTTGCCCTCATCATAACAGCTCCGCGGCCCAATCGGGTTGACATTCCCCCAATAGCTCTCCTTCTGCGGATGCTCGAGTGGATCGCCGTAGACTTCAGAGGTGGAAGCCAGCAGAAACGGTGCCTTGAGCCGTTTACACAGCCCAAGCATATTGATCGTGCCCATGACGTTAGTCTTGATTGTCTTCACCGGATTGTATTGGTAATGCACGGGCGAGGCTGGACAGGCCAGGTGATACACCTGATCACCCTCTATCAGGAGGTGCTCGATCACGTCATGACGATAGAACTCGAACTTGGGGTTGTCGCGCAATGAGAGCAGGTTCTCCTTGCGCCCCGTGAAAAGATTATCAACGGCGATAACCTCGTGCCCCAGTATGAGCAGGCGCTCACAGAGATGAGATCCAAGGAATCCGGCCCCACCGGTTACGATTATTCTTGCCATAGATACATGCTCCCTTAGCTATTTTCGCGAGGTGTACATCGGACACTCACGAGCCCTGACTCACTAACCGTAACTGCTCAATAACCCCGGGTAACTTAAGAATTCGTGGTCGTGCTCGTGGTCCTGGTCGAAATATTCCTCAAATCAACCAGTTATATCGACCACGTCCACGACCACGCTCACGTTTCTCGACCACACCTTACGAGTAATGCCCCGTGGAGGCATACCAACTCTACCAAAACTTGCCTGACACTATTCAATTCCAGCAGTACCGCCTACTACTTCGGCCTCACCACCGGCCGCCCCATACAGTAGTACACAAACCCCTCGTGGCCGATCGTCTTCGGATCAAATAGATTGCGTCCGTCGAAAACAAGCGGCTCCTTAAGTAGCTGTCGCACTTTGGCCAAGTTCGGACGCCGAAATTCACCCCACTCCGTACAGATAACCAAGGCATCGGCCCCCTCAAGAGCTTTATAGGCACTCTCAGCATAAACAACCGACGGGTTTGGACCGAGCTTTTCAGCGAACGTGCCCCGCGCTTCGGGATCGAAGGCTTGCACCTTCACCCCCATACGGACCAGATCACCAACAACGACGAGGGCCGGAGCTTCGCGCACATCGTCGGTCTTCGGCTTGAAGGCCAGCCCCCAAACGGCGATCGTCTTGCCTTTGAGCTGAGCCTCGCCGCCGTAGTGCTTCGCCACCTTGCGCGCAATTATGCTTTTTTGCCTAAAATTAACCTCTTCCACGGCCATGGGGATTTTGAGCTCGACACCTCTGTTCTTAGCCGTGCGAATCAGCGCCTGCACATCCTTCGGAAAGCAGGAACCTCCGTAGCCGATACCCGGAAAGAGAAAGCTCATACCGATACGAGAATCCGTACCGATGCCGATTCGCACCATATCGATATCGGCTCCAACAACTTCGCAAAGGTTGGCGATCTCGTTCATAAACGAGACCCGAGTCGCCAGCATTGTGTTGGCCGCATACTTGGTCATCTCCGCCGAGGGCACATCCATTACCAAGATTGGGTTATTGGTCCGGACAAACGGCGCATAAAGGTCGCGCATCACCTTGCCCGCCTCTTCGCTCGAGACACCGACGACAACACGATCGGGCTTGAGGAAGTCATCTATCGCTGCCCCTTCTTTGAGGAACTCGGGGTTACTCACCACCTCAAACTTATGCTTGGTGTACTGGGCGATAGTCTCATGCACCCGCTGCGCAGTGCCAACCGGCACCGTCGACTTATCGACGATGATTTTGGGGCCATTCATGTACTGGCCGATCCCCTTGGCGACATCAAGGACATGGGTTAAATCAGCCGAACCGTCCTCATCCTGTGGCGTGCCAACAGCAATGAATATGATCTGCGACTTCTCAACGCCCTCTTGGAGTGAGGTGGTAAAAGTCAAGCGCCCCTCTTTAACATTGCGCAAAACGATATCACTCAGCCCAGGCTCATAGATGGGGATCTGCCCGGCAATCAGGGCCTCAATCTTCTTGGTGTCCTTGTCCACACAGAGAACGTCATTGCCCGTATCGGCAAAACACGCCCCAGCGACCAAGCCTACATACCCCGAACCAACAACCGCGATATACATTGACAATCCTCCTTGAATTTACCGTAAAGCTAATGTCTTCAGTAACTGCTCATTAAGTGTGGGCTGAACGTAATGATTGTTTCACACGAAGATCCACTGAGATCGCACGGAGTTACACGGAGAGGACCTCTCC